>DASVMK010000083.1:0-8691 GCA_036384395.1 Novosphingobium sp. | reverse complement strand
TTGGCCCGCACGATCTACTTGATCCTGGGCCTGTTCTTCGTGGCGGTGGGCGCGGTCGGGGCCTTCCTGCCGGTGCTGCCGACGGTGCCGTTCCTGCTGCTCGCGGTGTTCTTCTTCGCGCGCAGCCACCCCGAATGGGCCGAGCGGCTCTATGCCCATCCGCGCTACGGCGCCGCGCTCACCCGCTGGCGCGACCGGCGGGCGATCAGTCACAAAGCCAAGGTCTCGTCGCTCACCGTCATGGCGCTGAGCGCCATCGCGAGCTGGCTCACCGCCGGCTGGCCCTGGGCCGCCGTGGCGAGCGCACTGCTGCTGGGGAGCGGCACCTGGATCTGGACGCGGCCGGAGTAGCGGGCGCGCCGCTCAATCCTCCGCCGCTTCGCGCAGCACCGCCACGCCGGCATCGCGCTGCGCCGCCAGCTCGCGCTTCAAGGCGGCGGGATCGCGCGCGAACACGAAGCCGAAACTGACGCCGCCCTCGCGGCTCGTCGTCGCGTGGTGGAGCTTGTGCGCCTGGACCAGGCGCTTGGCATAGCCGCCGCGCGGCACATGGCGGAACCAGCGCTGGTGGACCAGCCCATCGTGGATCAGGGTATAGATCGCGCCGTAGATCAGCACGCCGAGGCCCATCCAGGTCGCCGGCCACCAGGCCTCGCCCCCGCGGATCATCGGGCTGCCAAGTGCGAACAGACCGATGCTGAGGGCGGCGCCGAACAATGCGAAGCGGTCGTTCTTCTCAAACAGGCCCTCGTGCGGCTCGTGGTGGTCGCGGTGCCAGGCCCAGCCGAAACCATGCATCACGTAGCGATGGCTGGCCCAGGCGACGCCCTCCATCGCCAGCACCGTGCTGAACACGATCAAACAAGCGCTCAAGGCAGGGTTCAGCGTCGACATGGGACATCGTCATAGTCGCAATCGCGCTTTCTGGCCACGTTCGCGAGACCAGGATCGGGTGAGGCGACGGAACCGCATGAGTGCTCGCGCTTTTCTGGACGGGCGCAAGTTCCGAAGCAGAAGGAAGACCAAATGCTCAAGTTGAAAACAATCGCCGCTCCCGCCCTCGCCGCCGCGATGCTGATCGGCGCCGTGAGCCCGGCGATGGCCCAGCGCACGCCGTATCGCGCCGACCAGATCCGCGCGCAGATCAACGAGCTGCAGCGCCGCGTGGACCGCAGCGATTATCGGAACCGCATCTCCGAGCGCGAGGCGCGCGGCTTGCGCAACGATGTCCGCAATCTCCAGGCGACCTTCCGCGCCTATAACCGCAACGGCCTCAACAACGCCGAGATGCGCACGCTCAACCACCGCATCGACAACATCCGCGCGCGCCTGCGCATCGAGCGCCGCGACTGGAACAACCGCCGCTGGTGATCCCCCTCCACCGGCGGCAATGGGGGGCGCCCGGAACTCCGGGCGCCCTTTTTGCGTTCATCCGGGGCTTGTCATCGCGCGGGGCCATGCCTAGGTCGCCAGGATCATGGTCAGCAAACCGCGCACACTCTACGAGAAGATCTGGGACGCCCACGTCATCGACAATCGGGACGACGGCACCAGCCTCGTCTATATCGACCGTCACCTCGTCCACGAGGTGACGAGCCCGCAGGCGTTCGAAGCGCTGCGCAGCGAGGGTCGCAAGGTCCGCCGCCCGGACCTGACGTTGGCGGTGCCCGACCACAACCTGCCGACCACCCCGCGCAAGGACGCGGCCGGCAACCGCATCCCCATCGCCGACCGCGAAAGCGCCGAGCAGCTCGCCACGCTGGCGGTCAACGCACCCGAATTCGGCATCCGCTACATCAGCGAAGTCGATGCCGAGCAGGGCATCGTCCACGTCGTCGGCCCCGAGCAGGGCTTTTCCGTGCCGGGCGCGACGATCGTCTGCGGTGACAGCCACACCTCGTGTCACGGCGGCCTCGGCGCGCTGGCTTTCGGCATCGGCACCACCGAGGTCGAGCATGTGTTGGCGACGCAGACGCTGCTTTTGAAGCAGTCGAAGACCTTCGAGGTCCGCGTCGACGGCACGCTGGCGCCCGGCGTCACGCCCAAGGACGTCGTGCTGCACGTGATCGGCGTGATCGGCACCGCCGGCGGCACCGGCCACGTCATCGAATTCCGCGGATCGGTGTTCGAGGAAATGAGCATCGAGGGCCGGCTGACGGTCTGCAACATGTCGATCGAGGGTGGCGCCCGCGCCGGCCTGGTCGCGCCCGACGACAAGACGTTCGCCTACCTCAAGGGCCGCCCCTACGCACCCAAGGGCGCGGATTGGGACAAGGCCGTCGCCTGGTGGAAGAGCCTGGCGACCGACCCCGGCGCCACGTTCGACAAGTCGGTGCGCATCGACGCGGCCGATATCCAGCCGACCGTCACCTGGGGCACCAGCCCCGAGGACGTCGTGCCGATCGGCGGCGTCGTCCCCGCGCCCGAGAGCTTCACCGATCCGTCGAAGCGGCAGGCGGCGCAAGTCAGCCTCGACTACATGGGGCTCGAGCCCGGCACCCGGATGACCGACATCGAGGTGCAGAACGTCTTCATCGGCTCATGCACCAACAGCCGCATCGAGGACTTGCGCGCTGCCGCCGAGGTGCTGCGCGGCCGCCACAAGGCGCCGGGCGTCAAGTGGGCGATCGTCGTTCCCGGATCGGGCCTGGTGAAGGCGCAGGCCGAGGCCGAAGGGCTCGACAAGATCATCATCGAGGCCGGCCTCGAATGGCGCGAGCCCGGCTGCTCGGCCTGCCTGGCGATGAACCCCGACAAAGTCCCCCCCGGCGAACGCTGCGCCTCGACCAGCAACCGCAACTTCACCGGCCGCCAGGGTCCCGGCGCGCGCACCCACCTGGTCTCCCCGGCGATGGCGGCGGCGGCGGCGGTGACCGGCAAGTTGACCGACGTGCGGGAGCTGGTGGGCTGAGCCGAAAGTCGGCGTTCCCGCCGGTCGTCACGTCCCAGACCCGCATCCTCATCCTCGGCAGCCTGCCGGGCGAGGTCTCGCTCGTGGCACAGTGCTATTATGCGCATCCGCGCAACCAGTTCTGGAGGCTTGCGGGCGCGGTGATCGGGCGCGAGGACCTGGCCGTGCTCGATTACGAGGCCCGGCTCGATGCACTGCGCGCCGCCGGCATCGGGCTGTGGGATACGATCGCCTCGGCGACGCGCGCCGGCAGCCTCGACGCCGCGATCCGCGAGGCCCGGCACGCACCGCTGACCGAGCTGGTCGCGACGCTGCCGCACTTGCGCGCGGTCGGCTTCAACGGCGCCACTTCGGCACGGATCGGGCGCGCCCAGCTCGCCGACAGCTCCCTCGCGCTCATCGACCTCCCCTCCAGCAGCCCGGCCTATGCCGCGCTGCCCTTCGCCGAGAAGCACCGCCGCTGGCTCGCCTTGCGCGATTTCCTCGACTGACGGCTTGCGTCCGCGCCCCACGATGCACATAGGAAGGCCATGAGCGACAAGACCCCGAAATCCGACTGGGCCGGAAAGGCCGCGCTCGCCGGCGCCGCCATCGGCTCGGCCGCGCTGACCGCCGCCCTCCTCTACGCCTCGCGCCGCAAGGATCGTCCGGCCAAGCCGACCGCGCCGCCGCCGCATCCCGAAGACGCGCCGGAAACCGACTGATGAAGGCGATCCGTCACGTCGCCGGACGGGCGATTCCGTTCGGCCGCAAGAACGTCGACACCGACGTCGTCATCCCCGCGCACTGGCTCAAGACGATCAAGCGCGAGGGCCTGGGCAAGGGCGCGTTCGAGGCGGTCAAGAAGGAACCCGGCAACGTCTTCACCGACCCGCAATACGCTGGCGCGCCGATCCTGATCGCCGGCGACAACTTCGGCTGCGGATCGAGCCGCGAGCATGCCGCCTGGGCGCTGCTCGACATGGGCGTGACCTGCGTGATCGCGCCGAGCTTCTCCGACATCTTCTCGGGCAACGCCTTCAAGAACGGCATCCTCACCGTCGCGCTGCCGCAGGAGGCGATCGACCGGCTGATGGAGGTCGCGCGGACAGACCCGATCGACATCGATCTCGATACCCAGACCGTCACCACCCCGTTCCAGGACCGTTTCGTGTTCGAGATCGACGCTTTCCGCAAGCACTGCCTGCTCGAAGGGCTGGACGAGGTCGGGCTGACGCTGGCGCAGGCCGATGCGATCACGGCCTACGAGAACCGCGCGGCGCGCGACCTGCCCTTCCTCTCGCACGTGGAGCTCGCGGCTTGAGCGCCCCCGCCGCCCACCGCAACTGACGAGGCATTGCAGATGACCGATTTCAAGGATCGCGAGCATGGCGGTGCGCAGTCTGGCCCCGCGCAGGCCGGTCTCGCCCGCGACGAGGAGATGCTGTTCCGCATCCAGGCGCGCCGCAACCGCCTGCTGGGCGAATGGGCCGCGGTCCGCATGGGCCTCTCCCCGGCCGAGACCGAGGCCTATGCCAAGGGCGTGGTACAGGCCGACTTCGAGGAAGCCGGCGACGAGGACGTGATCCGCAAGCTGCTGGGCGACATCATCTCGGCCGGCGGCGACATCGACGAACCCGAAGTGCGTAGCGCGCTCGAAGCCAAGCAAGTCGAGGCCCGGCGCATGCTGATGGGCGAAGCGTAAGGAACACCTGAACGATGGCGATGCCCGCAGACCAGATCGAGACGCTGATTCGCAGCGCCCTGCCCGATGCGCAAGTGACGATCACCGACCTCGCCGGCGACGGCGATCATTATGCCGCGCACGTCGTCTCCGCCGCCTTCGTCGGCAAGACCCGCGTGGCCCAACACAAACTGGTGTACGAGGCGCTGGGCGGCCGGATGGGCGGCGAGCTCCACGCCTTGCAACTGACCACCGCCATTCCCAACTGAACCTGAACAGTTCGCGCTAGAAAGCCATCGCCATGTCAGACGTCAACGCCCGCCTTTCCGAACTCGTCAACGCGCATGACGTGGTGCTGTTCATGAAGGGAACGCCGCTGTTCCCGCAATGCGGCTTCTCCAGCCGCGCCGTCGCCATTCTCGATCACCTTGGCGTCGCGTACGAGACCGTCGACGTGCTGCAGGACATGGAAGTGCGCCAGGGGATCAAGGCCTTCTCCGACTGGCCGACGATCCCCCAGCTTTACGTGAAGGGCGAGTTCCTGGGCGGCAGCGACATCATGATGGAGATGTTCGAGGCCGGAGAGCTGCAAGCCATGCTTGCGGAATCCGGCGCGTCTTCACCCCCCGCCGCCTGACCGACGCGCGGTTCGCGCCCAGGCATCGGCGTTGAAAGGGGGAGAGGCGGAGCCACGGAGACTGTGTGGCCCCGCCTCGATACGAGACTGTATTGGGGTATGCGATACGATGCAGACCCCGTGCCAGTTTCGCGATACGGCGGTTTTTCCAGACATCGTTAGGTTAACGGCGCGCTCGTCGGCTCGCGAAGTGTAAAGACTTCCGACACCCCTCCCCTTCGCGCTTGCGCGTGCCCCATCGCAGAACGATCATGCCGCCATGACCGACCAGACGTCCGCCTTTCGCACGATCCCCGCCGCCACCGTGATCATCTTCCGCCGCTCCGCCGCGGCTGGTCCGCCCGAACTGCTGATGGTCCAGCGCGCGAAGGAGATGCGCTTCGCCGGCGGCGCGGCGGTGTTCCCGGGCGGCCGGGTCGATCCCGAGGACCGCGCGCTCGCCGCCAGCCTCATGCCTGGCGCCGACGCCGAAGATGCCGCCGCACGCATCGCCGCGATCCGCGAGACGCTGGAGGAAACCGGCCTCGCCATCGCCACCGAGCGTCCGGTCAGCGCCGCCGAAGCCGCCGAGGCGCGGCGTCTCCTCCTGGCCGAAGGCGCGCTGGCGCCGGTGATCGAGCGCCTGGGCTGGCGGCTCGCCCCGGAGCGCCTGGTGCCGTTCGCGCGCTGGCGTCCCGACTGGGACGGCGCCTTCGACACCCGTTTCTTCCTGGCCGACCTCGGCACCGGCGCGGTCGATGTCGCGGTGGACGCGACCGAGAACACGCGGCTGTTCTGGGCGAGCGCGCGCCAAGCGCTGGCGATGGACGACGCGGGCGAGATCAGCGTGATCTTCCCCACCCGGCGCAACCTCGACCGGCTGGCGCTGTCCGCCACTTACGCCGAAGCATGCGCGCAGGCGGCGGCGTTCCCCGCCGGGATCATCACGCCGCGACGCGAAAAGCGCGAGGGTGAGGAATGGCTGTGCATCCCCGAGGATCGTGGCTACCCGGTCACCGGGCAGCCGCTGGCCAGCGCCAAGCGCGGCTAGGCGGCCACCGGGTTCTTTGTAGACCGACGCGCGGCGAACAGCACGATCACCGCGGCACCGGCATTCAGCGCCATCATGCCGATCACCGCCGAAACGAAGCTGCCGGTCAGCGTGAAGGCCCGCGCCGACCCCAAGACCGCGATCACCGTCAGCGGCAGGCTCAGCGTCGTCGCCAGCCCGAAGGTCCGGCTGAAGTTGGCGGGGCCGTAAGCGTCGGCCAGGCTCCGACTGAGATTGGAGACCAGCCCGGCGCCGTGCAGGCCGAGCAGGCCGACGATCGTAGCCAGCATGCCGAAGCCCGGCCGCAGCAACAGCAGACCCCAGAGCACGGCGAGGTCGAAGCACAGCAGCGCCAGGCCCCGGACGCCGCCGATCCGGTCGGCGATCCAGCCGAACAGGACCGAGCCGCCAATGCCGACCAGCGACATGATCGTCACCAGCAGCGCCGCCTGCCCCCGGTCCGCGCCCCACGACAGCGCCATCGGCACCAACACCGCGCCAAGCAGCACCGAACCCGTCGTCACCGCGCTGCCGCCGATCGCCAGCGCCCAAAATCGCGGCCGGACGAGAAACTGACCGACCGAAAGCGCATCGTCGGCAGACGCCTTCGCCGGCTCGGGCGCCACGGCGCGCTCACCGGGCGGATAGTCCTGCGCCAGCAGCGTCAGCGGCAGCAGCACCAGGCCGATCAGCACGGCGGGCAGCAGATAGGCCAGCCGCGCGCCGTAGAAGTATTGCAGCCAGTTCGTCACCATCGGCAGCACCGCGACGACGATCGGCAGGTGCACCAGCCCGAGCGCCAGGCCGCGATTGCGCGAGAACCAGCGCGTGACCAGCGTCGCCGGCCCGACCGATCCGGTCAGCGCCATCGCCGGACCCAGCAACGCGCCGTAAGCGAGGAGATAGAGCGGATAGCTCCGCGTGAAGGCCAGCAGCAGGAACGCCGCCAGCGCCAGACCCGCGCCCGCCGCCAGCAGCAGCCGCAGCGAATAGCGCGCCATCAGCACGCCCGCGACCGAGGCCATCAGCGTCGAGCCGATCACCACCAGCGGAATGCCGAGCGACACCGCCTCGGTCGAGACGCCCAGTCGCTGTTGCATCGGAGCGATCATGACGCTGAACGTGCCGAAGATGCAGCCGACGACGATGTTGTGCGAGAAGCCGGCGATCACGCCCATGCGCTCGGCAAGCGGGTGATTGCCGTCCGCCGCCGCGGGCTCCGCCTCTTCGTACTCCACGCATCTCTCCTGAGACCGGCGTCGGCCGCGACGGCGCACACCTTTGCATCGTCGCCGCCGCATTGGCCAGAGGCTAACTGCCGTCCACGCCCCGCGCCAGGTGCGTGATCGCCCATGAGAAAATGCGTGACACGAATCAGGAAATGGCGCGCCCGGCAGGATTCGAACCTGCGGCCCCAAGCTTAGAAGGCTCGTGCTCTATCCAGCTGAGCTACGGGCGCGCGCCGGGCTTCCATAAGGCCGCTTTGCCGCCGGGGCAATTCGGGTTAGGCAGCGGCGATGGATCAGCCCCTCTCCCGCCTCGACGGCCAGTCCGGCGCGCGCCGGCATTTCCGCTATTTCGACTATGTCATGGCGGCCTTCGTGGCGATCCTGCTGCTGTCGAACCTGATCGGCGCGGCCAAGCTGGCGAACGTGGGGGGCTTCACCTTCGGCGCGGGCATCCTGTTCTTCCCGGTTTCCTACGTGATCGGCGACGTGCTGACCGAGGTCTATGGCTATGCCAACGCGCGGCGCTGCGTGTGGATGGGGTTCTTCGCGCTGCTGTTCATGGCGCTGATGAGCTTCGTCGTCGTCGCCATGCCGGCCGATCCCGGCTGGGGCTGCGCCTCCAGCGGCGATCCGCTGTTCGCCGGCGTGGTCAAGGCGCAAGGCGCAGGCGCGGTCTGCCAATCGACGTACGTCTCGGTGTTCGGCAGCACCTGGCGCATCGTGCTGGCGTCGGTCATCGCGTTCTGGGCGGGCGAGTTCGTCAACAGCTTCGTCCTCGCCAAGATGAAGATCCTCACCGAGGGCAAGCACTTGTGGTCGCGGACGATCGGCTCGACGGTGTTCGGCCAGGCGGTCGATAGCCTGTTGTTCTACCCGATCGCCTTCCTGGGCGTGTGGAGCAACGAGGCGGTCATGATGGTGATGCTCACCAACTGGGCGATGAAGGTCGCCTGGGAAGCGCTGCTGACTCCCGTGACCTACGGCGTGGTCGGCTGGCTCAAGGGGCGCGAGGGGGTCGAGGTGTTCGACACCGGCACCGAGTTCTCGCCCTTCGCCAAGGCGGACACCGCCTGAGGCGATGGCGCTCGACCGCATCCAGCTTACCGATTTCCGCAACCACCGCCGCACCCTGATCGAGGGGACGGCGCGCTTCAACTTGCTCGTCGGCGAGAACGGCGCGGGCAAGACCAACGTGCTGGAGGCGCTGTCGCTGTTCGCGCC
>DASVMK010000082.1:0-17382 GCA_036384395.1 Novosphingobium sp. | reverse complement strand
GGGCGGCACCCCGGCCGAGCGCGCCTTCCTCCGCACGATCCACGAGAGCGCCTGCAGGCGCTTCGGCACCGTGCTGGGCCCGAACTACAACGCCGCGCACCACGATCATCTGCATGTGGAGCTGGCGGGGCGGAGCTATTGCCGGTGAAGCGGGCTTGGGGGGGGCGGCAAGGAATAGCCCGCTCCCGGAACTTCCAAAAAAGGCCCCTCCCCCGCGAGGGGAAGGGGCCTTTTTCAGCGCAAGGCGCGCCCGGTCACAGCCCGAGGTTGTAGAGCCGGTTCGGGTTGTCCTGCAGGACCTTCTTCTTGGTCGCGAAGTCGTAGCCGCCGAGCACATCGACCAGGTGCTCCTGCACGCCCGGATAGAGAGAGGTCGGGTGCGGGAAGTCGGTTTCGAACATCACGTTGTCCACGCCGATCGTCTCCAGCAGCAGCTTGGGCGCGATCGTCTCGAACCAGAAGCTGCACATGAAGTGGTCGCGGAAGTACTGCCAAGGCCGGCGGGTGAGCTGCTTCGAGAACTTGGGCAGCATCTCGTTGAACTGGTGCTCCAGCGCCTCGACGGCGAAGGGCACCCAGCCGGCGCCGCTCTCGATCAGGCCGATCTTGAGCTTGGGGTGGCGGTCCAGGCGGCCCGAGACCATCCAGTTGCCCAGCGTCGCGGCGTTGCCGATCGAGAACATCGTGGCGACCACCGACAGCGTCTGTTCGAAGGCGAAGCCTTCCCAGGTCAGCGTATTGGGATCGATCGCCGCGTTGAGGTGGAAATTGAGCGGCGAACCGGTCGCTTCGCACATCTCGAGGAACGGGGTCCAGTAGTCGTGCAGGAAGCTCGGCACGCCGACACGCTCGGGGGTGTCGGGCAGGACGAAGCCCTTGAGGCCCATGTCGACGCAGCGCTTGGCCTCCTTCTCCAGCTCATTCTTGTCCCAGAAGGGCAGGTGGGCCATGTTGAAGATGCGGTTGTTCGACTGTTCCTGGATATCGACCGAGGCGTCGTTGTAGAGCTTGACGATAGTCAGCGCGAGTTCGGGATCCCCTAGCGTCATCAGCGAGCCGGCCTGGGTCACACCCGAGTTCTGGAAGCCGATCTGGGCATAGACGCCCATGTCGTCCATCGCCTGGAGGCGTTCCTTGACCAGGTGGCCGCCCGGGTGCGCCTGCTCGAGCTTGGGGAAGGCCAGGCGGCCGAGCAGCTTGTTGTTGTCCTTGCGGATGACGTTGCCGCCCATCGTGCCGAAGTTGCGGTCGCCGACGTACCAGCGCTCCACGCCATCGGCGTCGAGCTTCACATAAGGCACCTTGTCCTTCAGCGCGGCGGGCGCGCGGCTGGTGAAGAGATCGGGCGCCTCGGTGATGTGGGTGTCGCAATCGACGATCTTGATGCCCTCGAGCGAGGGGTCCAGGCCGCCCGACTGGGTGGCGTAATCGACCTCCCGGATGACCCCGCCCTCGGTGTAACCCTCAGCGGACCAATACTTCTTGGCCGAGCTCTCCAATTCCTTGTTGTCTGAGTCCGACATTTCTCATTCTCCGGGGTAAAACGCTTGATAGCGCATTTTCGCAGGATTGAGGCAGAAGTTCAATGATCCCGCCGAAGCCAACGCCGTGACGATGAACCGCCCCTCATCGCGCCAGTCCGCGCGCATAAGTGCGGCCGATCAGCGCCGGCAGAAAGGCCGGATCGACCGCGGCGAGCATCTCGCGGACAAAATCGGCGAGCATGCCGTGCAGCGGCGGCTGATGGGCCAGGCGCACGCCCGACAGCCGCATCAGCAAGCCGTCGAGCACGGTGCCGCGCAAGGCCTCCTCCATTCGCGTCAGGCGCTGGTCGATGCTGTCCTGCGGCAGCGCATCGCCGATTCGCGCCCAGTAGAGGAGGTCCTCGTAACGTTCGCCATAGGCCATCGTCAGCGTCACCACGGGAAGGCGCACCCCGTTGCCCACCGGCAGGTCCACCAGTCGCCGGTAGGTCTGGGTGAAACCGATCGACGGATAGCAAGCTTCGGGCCGGTGCAGCTGCAAGGCATCGCTCTGGCGCGCGCCGTACGACGAGAACAGCATCACCGGCGAGCCATCGGGCGCATGCGGGCGGACATAGACCCGCGAGAACAGCTGCTGGTAGAGTTGATCGACCAGGCTGCCCTTGCTGGGCGGCATGATCACGCCCTGCCCGGGATCCTCGCTCCACGCGCCAATGCGCCGCGGCAGCTCGCGATCGAGCCGGCGGCCGCCCATCAGGTCCAGGTGCGCGCGCGGCGCGATGCCGAACGCCGCCGAGGCCGCGATCAGCCCGCCGGCGCCGATCAGCCAGTCGCGCCGATCGACTTTCATGCCCGCGCATCCGATTGACGCGCGCGCGGCAGCACGCGGCGGATCAGCCAGTCGGCGCCCGCCATCAGCGCCAGCGCGAAGCCGAACAGCACGACGCCCGCCAGGTTGTGCGCGAAGCCCTGCCCGACCGCGTCGCCGAAGTAGTAGGTCAGCAGGATCAGGACGATCACCCGAATGAAGTTGGCGAACACCGCGATCGGCAGGATCAGCGCGATCAGCAGGCCCGCGTGCTTCCAGCTCGCGCGGTGAAGGATGTAGATGTAGAACAGGCTGATCGCGGTCAGGCCGATGATCGAATTGATCCCCGAGCAGGCATCCTCCACCAGAAGCTGGTATTGGGCGATGGTGATCGACACCCCTTCGCGCGCGATCGGATAGCCGAATGCCGACAGCGTGCCGGTGGCCGCCGCGGAAATCCCTTCGCGCAGACCCACCGTGAAGAAGTCCATCACATAGCCGGGCAGCGGGATGAGGAAAGCCAGGTAGATAAAGGGAAAGGCATTGCGCAGGATGCCGCGCAAGCCGACGAAGCGCGCGAACACCACCAGCACCACCGCGTAGAGCGTCGCGATCTCGACGAACAGAACCTCGAGCGGACGCGCCACCGCATACGCCAGCACGATCGGCACCAGCAACGCAAGCATGGCGCCGAAGCCCAGCGGCTTGCCCGCACTAGCGGCGATCTCGCCCCGCACCTGCCACAGCAGCCAAAGCCCGGTGGCGAGCACGATCGGCCCGTGCGCCCCGCTCTCCTGCGACCAGCTTTCCCGGCCGAGCGTGACCAGACTGGGGATCGCCATCGCCGCGAGGCCGAGCAGCAGCGGCCAGTAGCGCGACAGCAGCGCCTCGCGGAACGCGGCCCAGTCGAGAGCCGGGGGTGCGGTGGGCGCGGTCAGCGCGGACTCAGGGGACATTGTTGAGGAACGAGCCGATGACGTTGACCCGATCCTCCTCCAGATCGCGGATCAACGCCTTGAGGTCGTTCGTCAGCGTGCGATTCTTGCAGGCGATGATGAGCGCGTGCCGCATCAGCGAGGCGATGCGGCGGGCATCGCCGTAATGCGCGGCGGGCGGGCAATCGACGATGGTGAGATCGAAACGGCGGATCGACTTGTCGATCAGGTCGCGGAAGCGGTGCAGCGCCAGCAGGTCGGAGGGATTGGCGGCGGCATGCCCGGCGAACAGGACGTGGAGGTTGGTCCGCGCCTCGTGCAGCATGACCTTGGCGTCGTCGTCCGCGTCGGCGAGGAACTCGGCCAGGCCGGCGGTCGCGCGCACCGGGCTGATCAGCTCCGACACACCGGGCGAGCGCAAGTTGCCGTCGATCAGCAGCGTCCGCACGCCGGCCTGCGCCATCGAGATCGCGAGATTGACGCTGATGAACGTGGTCCCCACGCCGCTGGTCGGCCCGACGACGGCGAGTGCCCGGCGGCGATCACGCAAGTGATGGCCGATCAGGTGGTTGCGCAGCGCCGCCAGCGATTCCGCCTCCGGGCTCTCGGGGCGGTGCAGCGCGACGAGCTTGGTCGAGAGCGCGGCGCGGCCTTCGGGGATGTCGTTCCGGTCTTCGGACGAAGTGTCAGGGTCTGCCTGGCCAGGCCGGTCCATCGGGGAATCCATCTCGGATGTGTCCTTCACCGGCCTTGCGGACCCGGCAGGGCGGGAATGAAGGGCAGCCGCCGCCGCTCGGGCTGGGGCCCGGTCATGGCGCCCAGCACCGGCACGTCGAACAGCATCAGGTCATCGACGCTGCGGACCCGGCGGTTGAGCAATTCGACCAGCAGCGACAGCAGAATGCCCACGCCCAGCCCCAGCGTCAGCGCGCCGAACAGAACCGGCCAGGTCTTGGGGAACGAAGGGCTGTCGGGTGGCGAGGCGACGCCGAGCAGCGTCAGGCCGGCGTCCTGCGACAGCGATTCCTGCTTGAGCTGCTCGGCCCGAGCCGAGGTGGTCTTGAGCTGTTCGCGCAAGACACTGACATCGTTCTGTAGCTCCTTCGCCTCAGCCAGCTTGCCGCGCTGCGACAGCACGCGCGATCGCTGCGCGTTGAACACCGCGATCGGATCCGGCCCGCTGTGGCCGCCGACCATCGTCGTGCCACCTGCCGCCGCGAGAGTCGCGCGCTGCTGGCGCATGGCGATCAGGTCCGGATGGTTCGGACCCAGCGTCCGTGACGCATTGGCGATGGCCGCATCGATCTGCGCGAGCTGTCCCGCCGTGGGATCGACCACCGGCATCGCCGGCATTGCCGGCATCGGCGCGGCGCCTGCCAGCGCCGCGAGCCGCGCGGTGTCGGTATCGGAATTGTCGTCGGCAAGGATGATGTCGTTCTTGCGCTCGAACTCGGCCTTGCGGCTTTCGGCCTGGGCGAGCGCGGCCTTGATCTCCTCGGTCTGCTTGGCGAACCAGGCCGCGTTCTTGGCGGCGGCCTGCCGCTTGAACTGCAAAGTCTGGTCGACGAAGGCGTCGCGCACGGCGTCGGCGATCTTGGCGGCGCCGTCGGGATCGTTGCCGTCGTAGGCGATCTCCATGATGTTGCTGCCGGCGATCAGCCGCACGTCGAGCCGGTCGATGATGAACTGCGCCAGCCAGCGCTGAAATGACATCTCGCTGCCCGAAGACTCGTATTCCTGCGCCAGTTCGGTCGAACCCGTCCAGCCGAGCTGGTCCGCGACCCGGCCGGCGACGCGATAGTCCTTCACCATCTCCATCTGGGTCGAGATATAGGCGCGCTGCCCGCCGCCCTGGAGGATCTCGCCAGTGACCGGATCGGGCTTGAGAACCTCGAGCACCACGCGCGAGGTCGCCTCATAGCTCTTGGGCACGAGCAGCAGCGTGACCGCCGCGGCGAGCAGCGAGGCTCCGAGCGTGATCCACAGGATCGTGCGGCGGGCCCAGATGATCCGAAAGAACTGCTGAATGCTCACTACGTCGTTCCCGAGAGATTATCCGTGCCGCTCGCCCGCGCCGCCGCTCAGAACAGCCGCTCGCCCACTTCGATCGAGTCTCCGGCCTGGATCGGCTGTTCCAGACCATACTTCGGGATCTGCTTGCCGTCGCGGAAAACCTTCACCCTCTTCATCGAACCCATCGCGCTCACGCCGCCGGCACGGGCGATGGCCATGCGCAGCGTCATGTTGGCGCGCAAGGGATGCACCCCCGGCGCGTTCACCGCGCCGGTCACGTAGAACTCCGCCACCTTGTCGACGAAGATGCGATCGGTCGGGTTGACCGACGGATCCTGGGCGTTGCCACCACTGGCGAGCTGCTTGATATCGTAAGTCTGCGTTTCGCCGGTGCTGCGGGTCAGGCGGATTTCGTCGGCAGCGGTGGGCTTGAGCCCGCCCGCGCGCGCGATGATCTCGGACAGGCGATAGGGCCGGTCGATCGGCATCAGCCCCGGCGTGGCGACTTCGCCGAGCACGGTGACATAGCGGCTGCTGAACCCCGCAACGACCACCGACACCGCCGGATCGTTGAAATACTGCCCCTGGATAAGCGCGGTGCGGATGTCGTTGCGCAGTTGCAGCACGGTACGGTCGAGCGCCTTGACGTCCTTGATCAGCGGCAACTGCACCGTGCCGTCGACCTGGACCTGGACGCGCGCCTTGTAGTCCTCGCGCCCCAGTACGCTGACCTCGATGACGTCGCCGACACCGATCACGTAGCCTTCGATCGCATTGCTGCCTGCCGCCGGCGCCGGAGGCGTGCCGGCGATCGGCCCGCTGGGCGCCGTCGCGGGAGGCGCCGTCGCGCCCTGCGTCTGCGCAAGCGCGCCGGCACCGGGGATCAGGGCGAGCAGCATCGCGCCGATCGCGGCAACCACGGCAACCGCGATCCGGGGCGTCCTACGGAAAACCGACTGCATGATCATTCCCTCGCCTCGATCCATCAGAAGCGCACGCCGACCGACATCCCGGCGTTGTTGGCCGAATAGTCGAACAGCGTGCCGTTGCCGTTGCGCTCCTCGCGCCCGACGAAGACGCCGAACTGCGTCCGGCGGCCGTAGTCGTACGTCGCGCCGAGCCGATAGATGCGGCGCCGGTCGTTGAACAGCGTGCCCGGCGGAGGCACGAAGCTGTAGTCGCGGGTGTTCTTCTCGAAACGGGCGAGGCCGTTGAACCGCAGGACTTCTGTCATCGCATAGTTGAACTGCGCCGAGTAGGAGCGCATGCGATTGACCGTCGCGTCCGAGGACAGGCTGTTGCGGAACTCGTTCGCCGTCTCCAGCGTCACTTGCAACCGTGAGCCGAAGAGCGCGGTGCCGCGCAAGTTCCATGTCACCCCGGAGCGATCGCCAATCAGCGGATTGTCGCTATCGACCTTGGTACGGCCGATGCTGCCGGCGACCTGATAGCGCGAGCCGATGTTGCGTTCGTAGCTGACGCCGTACTCGGTGGTGCGATAGCGGTCGGCGCCGAAGTTGGGGAGCGGGAGCGCGTCGTACTCGGTCTTGCGCCGGCGCGCATAGAGCGTGATGACGCCGAAGGTCGGCCCGACGTAGCGCAGCCCCACCGAATACATGTTGGACGTATAGTCCGACTGCTTGCGCAGATCGTTCGAATTTCGGCCTTTCTCGTATTCGTAGCCGACCACCGGCCGCAACCCGGTGGCGCGCCCGCAGGCCAGTTCCGATCCGTACGTCTGCACCGTCTCCGTGTTCTTCACGCTGAGAAGCGCCGGGCCGATGAACGCGATATCGCCAAGGTCGGTCTGATTGCGGCTGAACCGAACGTAGGGGCTGACGAAGCACGGCCCGACGCGGAAATCGCTATCGGCGTTCAGGTTGATGCGCTCGCGGTTGAGTTCGGTGTTGCGGCGATAGAAATTATAGCCGACCTCGCCGATGAGGCCGACGCGATGCGGGCCGAACGGCTTTTCGATGTTGACCGTCACCACCGGACTCAACGACACGTCGGACGTGCTGAGGCTGCGGGCGTTCGCAACGGCCTGCGAAGTGCCGATCACGTTCTCATCATAACGAGTCACCAGGTCCAGCCGGATTTCCTTGCGCGGCTTCGGCGCGACCTGCGCATGGACCGTTCCCGGCAGCGCTGCGACGACGGCGATCCCGGCCAGCGGGACGGCGATGCGGGCGAACTTGCGGTCAGCCATCGGTCTTGGCCGCCTGGCCGGGAGCGGGTTGGCCGCCCTTCGCCGCGGGCGGCTGGAACGCCGGGCTGAACTTCACCTTCGACCGCCCCTCGGTGAGGATCTTGCCGATCGCGTCCTGCACTTGCTGCCCCGTTCGCCTCTGCACAAGCATCTCCTTTGCCAAGCGGTTCGCGCTGTCCCCCGAGACGGGCGCCGGCTGGCTTTCCCTGATGTGATTGATGCGGATCGAGCCTTGCGCCGGCACGATGAACACGGCGTTCGCCGGCAGCGCCGCGACCTGCTTGGCGAATTGCGGTGCCACGGTGAGCACATCGATCACGCCCACCGTCGAATTGGCGGGGAGGTTGTACTTGGCAAGCTCGGCCTTGGCTTCGTCCCAGGTCTGAACGGGCTCAAGGCCCTTCAGAAGCTGGGGCGGCGGCGACGGCACGATGATCTGGTCGACCACGTAGAGCCGACGGTTGGCGAACAGCTCCGAATTGCTGGCCACGAACTGCGCGACCTCGTCCGCCGAAACCTGCGGCGCCGAGGCGCCCAGCTTCTTCTGCAGCATTTCGATCAACGCGAGCTGCTCGGCTCGCTGCTTGGCGATCGCCGCCTCGGGCGTCTTGTCGAGGCCCTGCTCCTTCGCGGCATTGGCCAGCAGCACGCGCGCGACCATCTGGTTCAGCACGGCGAGTTGGAGCTGCTTCTGCCCCTCCGCCGTGGGCGCGCGCCGGCCGCCGAGTTCGGCGTTCAATTCGCTCTGAGTGATCTCGACACCATCGACCGTCGCGACGACCTGGCCGGAGGGAGCTTCATCGGAACCGCAGCCCGCCAGGGCAAGCGCGGAGAGGACAATCGCGGCATGACGCATAGCGGTTGGTGGCTTTCACAGGACGAACGCCTCCGACTTATAAAGTCCCGCCAAGAGGTTGCCAATCACATTAACCTCATTGCCGCGGGTCTGTGGCCGCTTGGCCACGATCATCCCGCGTTGGCACATCCCTCCAGCCCCCCTCCCCTCGCAAGCCCCGATTTCAGAACGACCGCGGACGTCAGACGTAGGCCCCCGCCGCCACGGTTCCGCTGCGCGCTGTGCCGGCAAGATCGACCGCCAGAGGGCTACCGGTGACCAACCCCTTGGCCGGCGACAGCGCGCCGATCGTGTAGTCGCCGCCGCCCGCGCCAGCGGTCGAGCCGGACGTGGTCCCCTGGTAGCTGGTGAACAGCGGGTCGAGCCCGGCGCCGGTGTTGCTGGTGCCGACCACCGAGCCGATGCCCGCGTATTCCTGCTCGTAGCCCGCCCCGGTCGTGCCCGAGGCGTTGCGGTAGCGGATGAACACGCCCCGGCAACCGACCCCGTGCCGAAACGCCCAGTTTCCCGTCCGGTTCGGCGCGTCGGCGATGCTGTTGTTGCCGCAGAAGATGTCGCTCTTGGTGTTGAGCTGGACCAGGATATTGCCGACGTAGCTCTGGAGCTTGTGCATCCGGCGCTTGGTCGCATCGCCCAGCGATCCCGGCGTCTCGTCGTAGAGCGCGTTGTGGCGGCCATAGGCGTCGAACCCGGCGTAGGTGTTGTGCCACTCGATCAGGTGCTCGACGTTCGGCGTGCCGCTGTCGCCCGAGGGCATGAAGCTGCGCTGCGCGGTGCCGCCAGCGGCCGTGTACTCGATCACGTTCTGCACCAGCGCGAAGCCCGAGACCGTGCTGCCGAGGCTGACGCGCAGCACGATGTCGCCGGGGGCGCCGACGCCGAGCAGCTTGTTGAAGGCGATGACGCGGTTGTCCTGCGCGCGCACCGCCTCGGACTGGACGACGCCCCACATCGTGTTGCCGATGAAGGTCAGCATCTCCACCGCCGCGCCGGCGTTCGCCGCGCCGCCGGTGCAACCACGCATCAGCGCCAACGCCGGATTGGTGGCCTCGCTGAGCCCGATCCCCGAGGTCACCGCGCCGAAATCGACGTTGATGAAGTTGTGGGTCGCCGTCTGGTTGCCGAGGGCGTTGGTCGAGGTGTTGCCGTTCCAGTCCCAGGTGCAGTCCTCGACCGTGGTGACGTAGCCCGTCCAGCTATGCAGATACCAGCCGCCGACGCGCCTGATCGTCAGGCCCCTCATATGGACGTAGAGCAGTTCGAAATCGTTGTTGGCCGCACCGAACTCGAAAATGCAGGACGCCTTGGCGACACCGGGGATCGGCTTGAACACGATCGCGGCGTTGACCGTGTTGGCAGTCGGCCCGGCGCTGCGCGACCATGTCCCGGCGTCGAGCCAGAACTCCACCCCGTCGAGCGCGCCCGCGCCGGTCCCCAGCACCGCCCGCGCGCGGTTGATCGCGCCGGTGACGGTGAGGCAGGCGGCCTTGCTCGTGGAGGTGCTGGTATCGACCGCGCCGGTGCTGTCGTTGCCGGTCGATTTGATGAGGACGATGTACGGCGCCGCCGCGCGCGCGGTGTTCTTGCGGAAGGTGCGCGGGGAGAACTGCCACTGGCTGGCGAGGTCGGCGCTGTCGCGCACCGAGGCCGCGCCGCCGATCCACGGATAGACCTTGGCGTTGGCCGTGATGTTGGCGTTGTCGCTGAGCGAGGTGATGTCGAGCGTCGCGACATATTCCTGGATCACATTGCCGGTCAGCGGATCGACCGTGGCGGTGAGCGCCGAGGCGGTCGCGGTGACGGTGGTGGTGCCGTCGGTCGCGCGGAACACCACCGCCGCCACCGGCTTGCCCGCGCGGGCGTTGCGGTGGAAGGCGACCGCCGACAGCGTCAGCGAATTGCCCACCACCTTGCGGTCGGCCATCGTCCAGCCCGCCACCGGCTTGGGGCTGGTCTCGGTCGAGTTGTTGGTGACGCCGGCAATCGTGTCGGTCGAGTAGACGTAGTCCGACAGCGCGACCGTGTCGACAGTCAGCGCCGCCTGGTTCGGATAGGCCTGCCGCACGCGCTTGGTGGTGTAGAGCGTCTCGCTGTGCGTGGTCGCCGCGCCGCTCGCGTCGTAGCCTTGGCGCGAAACCGAAACCGGCGACAGCGCCAGGTCGGCCGGCGCGATCATCGTCGCCTGCCAGCCATCGGCGGCGACGGTCGAGATCGGCACGGGCGGCGGGGCCGCACCGGAGCGGCGGCGTCGAAACGCGCGCTCGTGGATCGCCAGCCCGACCATCAGGCGTAGCCGATGATGGTCATGGCCGGGCTGCAGGCCGTGACGTGGCTGACCCGCAGCGGCACCAGTTCGCCCGCGAAGACCGGATGGACGACATCGGCCTCCTGGCCGACGCCGCGCACGGTGATCGTGCCGTCCGCGCCCGCCCGGATCGCGCGCGCCGCGTAGGCCAGCGGCGCGGCCCCCGGCGTGATCGAGAACGCGATGCGCGCAGGCGACGATAGTCCGTCGGCGAAGCTGGGGGATGCCATGATCGTTCTCCTGGAGTTCGAATCGAACAAAAAGGGAACGATCTAGTAGTCGCACACCATCGCTGTAGGAAAGGGCTTTCTCAGACCCGCGCGCCGCCCGGATCATCCGGCACCGCGCTGCGCGAGGGCGCGGGCAGGCGTTTGGACAGCCGCTTGGCGGCGCCAAGCGCCGGCTTCTCGACCAGAAACCACGACAAAGCCGCCACCGGCACCGTCGCGGCGAGAGTGGCCAGCGCCAGCCACGGATGCGATTCCATCGGCCAGGCGAGCTGGACGACGATCATCACCGGGAAACCGTAGATGTACACGCCATAGCTGAAGTCCGGCCACCCCGCTGTCGCCGCCCGCTCGGCACGTTGGCCGAAGGCGACGACGAGCACGGTGTAGAACATGGCCAGCGGCGCCAGCAACGCGGTTCCCGCCCACTGGTGCTCGACCCAGGCGCCCAGCCACAGCGGCACCGGCCCCCAGGGAACGATCGCGATCCACCGCCACCAGATCGCCGCGACGATCCCGGTCGAAAAGCATCCCCACATCCGCATCCAGATGGCCAGGTTGTACCCAAAGCCTTGCGAAACGTCAGGCAGCACCGGCGAAAACGCGAAAGCGAGCGCCCAGGCCGCACAGGCGGCTACGCTCGCGAGCGCGACCGCGGCCAGCGCGCGGGCCCGCCAGGCCGCGACGACCGCATAGAACAGCGCCAGCACGACATAGCAGCGCAGCTCCCACGGAATCGTCCAGAGCGAGCCGTTGACGACCAGCGGCGGATCGCCGGGCGCGAGCCCGGGCAAAAAGTAGTGCGCCTTGATCTGGGCCAGGTTCTTGAAGAGAAACAGCAAGGTCTCGCGATCCGCGAGATAGGCCAGCGGTCGCCCGCTCAGTAGTGCGAACACGGCGATCGTGCCGAGCAGGCTCACCGCCAGGCCCGGCCAGATCCGACCGATACGGAGCGCCGCGAACCGCAGCACGCCCGATTGGCGAAAAAGGCTCTGGCTTACCAGCATGCCGCTGACGAAGAAGAAACCGTCGACCGCGAGATAGGCGACGGTGTGGCCGACGAGGTCCGAAATCTCGTCGCGCTCGACGCCCCCGTTGAGCAGCCAGACGCTGTGCGACCAGATCACGAAAGACGCGAGCAAGAGGCGAACGAGGTTGAAGTTGTTGGCGCCGGCCGCGAACTGGCGCTCCTCGATGGCACGCCCGCCGAGCCTGGCAATTACCGAACCGATCACCGTGTCTGGCTCCTTGCCCAACCCTGGCACGGCTCGGCATCCCAAGCACTTATCGGCTTCCCTTCCGGCAATTCAAGCCTAAAGCGGACGGCCATGCTCGCCACTTTGAGACACCACCTGCCGGCGCTCGGCTCGGTCGCGGTCAGGGGGCTCGGCGTGCTGGCGGGCTTCGGCACCACGTTCCTGATCGGGCGCAACTGGGGACCCGAGGCCAACGGCACCTATGCGCTGGTCACGCAGACGGCGATCTTCCTCGCGGTCGTCGCGGTCGGCGGGCTCGACATGGGCGTGGTGCGCTTCTTCGCCGCACCGCTCGCCCGCGGCAATCGCATCGCCGTGGCCAGCCTCTGGCGGACGCTGGCGCTGACCCTCGCCCTCACCACCGCGGTAATCGCCGCGACGCTGCTGGTGCGCGCCGTCTTCGGACCCGACCTCCTCGGCCCCTTGCCGACCGCCGCGTTGCCCGCGCTGATCGTGCTGCTGGCCGCCCGCGCGCTGATCCGCGCGCTCGGCGCGGTGCTGCGCGCGCACCGGCACTACCTCCTCGGCCAGGCGATCGACGGGCTGTTCATTCCCGCGATGATCGTCACGCCCCTCGCGCTCGGCCTGCTGCCCGATGTCGAGGCGGCGCTGCTGGCCACCGCGGCGGCGGGGCTTCTGTCGGTCGGTATCGGCTTCGCCGCCAGCCTCCGCGCGATCCGCGGGCCGGGTCGCCACGCGCCTGTCGAGCATATTCCGTTCAGGGCGCTCCTGGTCGCCTCGGTGCCGCTCTGGGCGCTGATCCTGGCGCAGGTCATCGCCGATTGGTACGGCCTCGCCACCGTCGCGGCGCAGCTCGGCACGCACGAGGCCGGGCTCTACCGCGTGGCCATGCAGTTCGCTTCGGCGTTCACCATCGTTTCGGTGAGCCTCTACAACGTCTATTCGCCGCAAGTCAGCGCCGCCCATGCGACGGGCGACTGGGACAAAGTCGCGCGGCTCGCCCGCAGCGCCACGCGCCTGGGCAGCCTGCTGGTGCTGCCCCCCGCGCTGCTCCTGGCGCTGGCGACGCCCTGGGTACTCTCCTTCATCGGCCCCGAGTTCGTCGCGGCGAGCACCGCGATGCGCTGCGCGATCGTCGGGCAGATGCTGTTCGTCGCACTCGGCCCGCCGGGCCTGGTCCTGGCGATGGTCGGGCACGAGCGCGTGATGTTCGTGATTTCACTGGCATGCATGGGAACGATGCTCGTGCTGGCCCCGCTCGCGGCGCTGCATGGGGGAATCGTCGGCGTCGTGCTGGCGATCTCGGCCGTCACCGTGGGCCGCAACCTCGCCGAATGGCTGGCGCTGCATCGCCTGACCGGGGTGAACGCGCTGACCGGCGCATACAAGCGATAGGCAAACGCTCCCTATTCGCCCATGAAGTCGCCAAATCTCTCGCGATAATCCAGATAGAGCGCGTGGATATCACGCCTGAGGCGCGGGGCATCGAACAATTTTCGGCCAAGATACAGCATTTCCCATCTCGACCAATACTCCGCCCCTTTCAGGTCCGCGATGCTCTCATCCTTGCCCAGCATTTCGAGATAGATATCGGCAAATATCTTGTATGCCGCAAAATAGAACATGAGGAGGGGATGCTTCAGCACCTCCACTTCCTTCGCGGATCTCCATCTTTCGAGATAGGAATCCCGCTTGCTGTGCCAGACCGTGCACGGCGTCCGATCTTCGGAGCCCGAGAAGGTGAGGTCGTACATCGAGCCCGGATAAAGATCCTGCAGCTCGCCCTCCAAGTCGAAGATGGGGATGAACGGATAGATGCGGCACTGCAAAGGCTTGATCACGCAGCCGGCGCACAGGCCCTTCAGATGGCAGTCCACCACCACCATCCGGAGTGGCTTGGGACCGCCGAAATCGAACGCGAACTCGCGCTTGCGCATGTCGGGGGGCGGCGCCTTGCCGTTCTTCTCCATCCAGTCGTACTCGTCGCCGAGGTAGACGATGGCCGAGGCGTCGAGCGGCAGGATGCGGAACTGGAACTCCTCGGGATGGGTGGTCCCGCAGCAATAGCCGCCGCAGGTGAGCCAGCAGTTGTCCTCCCACGCGAAGACGGTGCTCTCGATCTGCTCCCACTGCGGCTCGGCCAGCATCCCATCCTCCCTATCGCGCCTAGAAGCCGAACGCCCGCAGGATCAGTCGAAACGAATCCATGACACCGCCGTCCGCCGGCGTGGCTTCGAACGCGCAACCCAGGCTGACATAGATCATCGTGATCGCCCAGCCGAGCAGTCGGCCATGTCCCGATTTGAAGAAGGTGATCCGCCTCTTCTGCGCGAAACGCATCCAGCGTAGCACCACAGCCTGACCAAGGCCATGCCACAGCCCCCAGATCACCCAATTCAAACTGCCCGCATGCCAGACGCCGACGATCACGAACGTGGCGGTCACCGCGGCATAAGGGTTCCGGGTATAGCCGAGCGTGGGCATGTAGACATAGGACCGGCACCAGTTGGTGAGCGACATGTGATATCGCCGCCAGAACTCGACGAGGTTCGTCGCGAGCAGCGGATAGTTGAAGTTCTCCATGATCCTCAGCCCGAACAGCCGGCTCGCGCCTATGGCGATGTCGGTGTAGGCGGAGAAATCGAGGTACGAGATCAGCAGCTCGAGGCCGAGATAGGCCCAGGCCGCCCAGGTGCTCGGCTCGCCGGCGCTGCCCTGCGCGAAGGCGATCCAGTCGCCGCCCGTCAGAATGGCGGAGTGCCTTTCGAAGAACGGCAGGATCGTGAACTTCTTGATCAGGCCCAGCGCGATCCGGCTGCCGCCCTCGACCACGAAATCGACGCGGAAGCGATCCTCGCGGTGCTCGACGAAATGCTCGAAACGCTCGATCGGCCCCGAGGTGAAGGTCGGCAGCAGGAACAACCAGGACAGGAAGTCCTTCAGGGAATGCGCAGGCAGCAGCTTGTGCCCCCGCTCGATGGCGTAGTGCAGCAACTTGAAGCTGAAGTAGCTGATGCCGAGCGGGATGACGTACCGGGCGACCCCGGCCCGCGGAGCCAGCATATGCTCGAGCGGCAGAACGTATTTGAACCACAGCAAATAGCACAGGATCACCAGAACCGGCGCGCGCACCCGGTTCGTTCCGATCGCCTTGAGCGCCGCCCCGCCTAGGCCGCCCCGGCTGGGTGCCGGGTCGAACGCGGGCAAGGCGAACGAGGCGTAGACCAGCAGGCCGATGCCGAGCATCAGGGACAGATGGAGCGGCGACAGCGCAAACAGCACCGCGAAGCTGGCGACGGCCAGCAGGACCGGACGGCCGGCGGCCGGGATGTTCCAGTAAACCAACGGCAGGATCGCCGCGAACAGCCACCAGGCGCCGTGGTCGATCATGCGCGGACGCTCACGGGCTCAATAGCCTTCATAGCGGAAGGCGGTGATATGGCCCGCGACCGTGATCAGGCTGAGCACGGCGTGGAACAAGAGCACCCCCATGCCCACGCCCTGAACGATCTGGCCCAGCCGCCATGCCCATTTGCCGAACGATCGCTCAGTCATGCCCGCTCCGTTCCGCCGCGGCCCGAACCACGCACCGCGCGAGCGAGCGGCTGAAGAACACCTGGGTCGCGGGATCCACCTGATGGAAATAATCGGCGAACTTCATGGTTGTCGGCAAATCGGTCCTCCCCAACGGACAATAGCGCGCGCCGAGGCTCGCCGCGAAAGCGGGGGTCTTCCTCAGGTAATCTTCGTAAAGCGCCCTGTCGCGGGCGGTCTCGAATATCTTCTCGTTGAACGGGGCCTCCACGAAAATGACGGTATTCCCGCGCTCGATAAGGGCCCGCGTCGTGTGCGCGAGGATGCGCGCGGCGTCTCCCTCGGTATCGATCGCGCCTTTTCGCAACGCCGTGAGCACCACATCGCGCTGGCGCTTGAGCTCGTCCGGGCGGCGGAACCGGACGTACCCGTAAGTGCTCCGCGCCGCCGCGCGCCCGGTCGCGAAGCGCCATCCGAACGCGGGGAGATTGCGCAGGAGAAACTTGTGGTTGTCGATCGCGTAGATGCCGATGCGCGGGTCCGGCGAGCCCTTGAGGGCCACAACCTGCCTGTCCGCCCATGCCGAAGACAGGCCGATCGGCCGCAACTTGTACAGGTCGATCAGATCCTGCCGACTGTACTGGAAGCGGGTGAGATACAGCGGGATCACGACGATCCCGGGTGTCCGCCTGGTGGCAAAGTCGGCAAGCGCCGCCTCCGAGAGCGGATCTTGCCCCCCGGTCGTGAGGATCGACACGCCCCAGGCGTGGCCGGTCTCCCGCGCGAGCATCCCGGCCATATCCTCTTCGCCGACAAAGGCCTGCGCCACGATGGAATCGCCCAGCACATAGAGCCTCGGCTCGGCCCTTGCCTTGGACAGGAGCGCGAGTTGCAGCGCCTCGCGGGTGGTAAAGGCATAGTTGTCCTCGGAATCGCGGGCCAGGAAGCGGCCACTGGGTCCGGCGAGGAACTCCGCCGTGATCCCCCAGCAGCCGATCGCCAGCAACCCGGCAAACGTCGCCATCATGAGGGCAAAGGTGAGACGCGAGGGCGTCACCAGCGCTTTTCCGAAATGCTCGATCGCCAGCCGCACGGTCACGTCGGCCTCGACAGCAGTTGGAGCAGCGCCGCGAAGTCGGTCTTGCCGTTGGGAGTCAGGGGAAAGGCGTCCAAGACATGGTACTGGCGCGGCTGCATCGGCTGCGACATCGCGTCTCGGGCAAACTGCTTGAGCTTGCGCACCGGGTCTTCCGCACCGTCCACCGGGATGATCGCCGCCACGACCATCTCGCCCATCATCGCGTGGGGGACACCGACCACCGCGGCGTCGCGCACCAGCCCGCTCGACCGCAGCAGGCCCTCGACCTCGTCCGGGCTGACCCGCACGCCCATCGACTTGATCAGCCGGTCGCGCCGGCCCTTGACGTAGAGCAGCCCATCCGCGTCCTTCCAGCCCAGGTCGCCCGAAAAGACCGCCATCGGCGCGGGGAGCACGGCCTGATCCCACAGCGGATCCGGCCGGCGCACTTTCGCCGTGGCCTCGGGATCGCCCCAATATCCGAGGAAGACACCGGTCCCGCGGTGGACGATTTCGCCAAGCTCGCCGGGCTCTGCCTCGCTGCCGTCTTCCCGGACCACGGCTATCGCCACGCCGGGATAGGCCCGACCCACCGAGTCCGGACGGCTGCTCGCCAGCGCCGGCGCCAGGCCCGCGCTGCGATAAGTCTCGGTCATGCCGTAGTTCAACGAGATCCGGCAATGTCCGAAGACGTCCAGCACATCCGCGAAAAGCGC
>DASVMK010000081.1:0-8770 GCA_036384395.1 Novosphingobium sp. | reverse complement strand
AGCTCCGCTTCCGACTGGATTCGCGCCAGAAGCCCGGTATGCACGCGCATCGTGCCATTCGGGGTCATCGAGGCGTTGAAGGTACTTTCCTTGATCAGGTAGATCCGCACCGACTGGCACCGGTCGAAGCCGATCGTCCGGCACAGGACGCTTCGCAGATAAGCGTTGATGGCGGGATCGCGATCGACCAGCGCGGTGTCGCGCAGGACTCGCTCCTCCTCGTCGGCCTGCATCCACAAGCCCCGCTCGTCCACGCCCTGCGGCTCGTAGGCGCCCGCATAAGGGGGGCGCGCGAACTCCTTCTTGGCCAGCGGCGCGGAGGCAAGCGCCGGAAGCGCCGCGGCCGCCAGCAGGAGCGCGCCGATCACGGTCGCGGCGCGGTGGCTGGCGCCTTCAACCCGGGAAAGTCCTCGAGCAACTGCGCCACGCGCTTGCGCATGCCTTCCATGTCCCGGACGTCACCGCCCATCTTTCCATCAGCGTTGAGCCAGACGAGTTGCCCGGTGTGCAGGTCGACGAGCCCGGCGTAGCCATTGTGGACCCCGGAGGAAACGCCGACGCCCGCGACGCCGGCGGCAAGAAGCTGAAACATCTTGCGGCCGAACGACCCGTATTCGTCATGGGTATCAACGAACAGCCCGTACCGCGCGCCGGTCAGCTCGGCGATGCGGCGCGTGCCCTCGCCCAGCGTCCAGTCGAACGGCTTGTTCTTGCGCGTCGGCAGGCGGTTGCCCTTGAAGAACTGATATTCGAGGACCGCGCCCGCCACCGACTGGAACAAGGCACGGTGCGCTGCGAGGCTCGCCGCATCCTCGCCAAAAAGCTCGGGTTCGGCCAGAACTTCGTTGCTGAAATCGGCCTGGCGGCGGCGCAGCTCGTCGGCGAGCAGGTCCCGCGATTGCGCGGTCCAATCCGCGTTGGGCTCGGCCATGCCGCCCGTCGATTGCTCGCCCACCCAGACCGACGGGCGGAACAGCAGGATCTTTTGCCCTCGCAGCGTCTCGGCCGAAAAGCCCTCTCGCACCGCGCCCTTTTCCTGCGCGCCCCCAGGCACGGCCCACAGGCACACGACGGCGACCGCCGCAACCAAACGCTTCAAGATCATCGAGCCCCCTCTTCGCGTCTTACCCCTAAGACGCGAAGCGAACGTGGCCGATTTTCTTTGCGGAAGGAAGCGCTATTTCGCCGGTTACTTCCAGAACGGATCAACCCGCGAAACGAATTATCCCAGCGCCTTCTTCAGCAGCTCGTTGACCACTTGCGGGTTGGCCTTGCCCTGCATCGCCTTCATCGTCTGGCCGACGAAGAAGCCGAACAGCGCTTCCTTGCCGCCCTTGTACTGCTCGACCTTGTCGGCGTTGTCGGCGAGGATCTTGGCCACCACGGCCTCGATCGCGCCGGTGTCGGAGTTCTGCTTGAGCCCTTCGCGCTCGACGATCTGGCCGGCGGCGTCGCCGGTTTCCAGCATCTTCTCGAACACCTGCTTGGCGATCGAGCCCGAGATCGTGCCGTCGGCGACGAGCGCCAGCAGCTCGGCCGCCTGCGCCGGCCCCACGGGCGAATCGGTGAGACTGCGGCCCAGGCGGTTAAGCGCGCCGAACAGTTCCGAGGTCAGCCAGTTGGCCGCCTGCTTGGCAACCGCCGCCTCGTCCTTGCCCTGCTTGGCCGCGGTCTCGGCGAGCAGCGCCTCGAACCAGCGCGCCGTCTCGGCCTCGGCGGTCAGCACGTTGGCGTTGTAGGCGGACAGGCCCAGCGCGGTCTCGTAGCGGTGGCGCTTGGCGTCGGGCAGCTCGGGCAGCGAGGCGCGGCATTCCTCGAGGAAGGCATCGTCAAGCTCGAGCGGCAGCAGGTCGGGATCGGGGAAGTAGCGATAGTCGTGCGCGTCTTCCTTGGAGCGCATCGAGCGGGTCTCGTTGCGATCCGGATCGTAGAGCCGCGTCTCCTGGACGACGGTGCCGCCGTCCTCGATCAGATCGACCTGGCGGCGCGCCTCGCTTTCGACCACGGCCATGACGAAGCGCACCGAGTTGACGTTCTTGGTCTCGGTCCGGGTGCCGAATTCATCGCCCGGCTTGCGCACGCTGACGTTCACGTCGGCGCGCATCGAGCCTTCCTCCATGTTGCCGTCGCACGAGCCGACATAGCGCAGGATCGTGCGCAGCTTGCGCAAGTAGGCCCCGGCTTCGGCGGGCGAGCGCATGTCGGGACGGCTGACGATCTCCATCAGCGCCACGCCCGAGCGGTTGAGATCGACATAGGACATCGTCGGGTGCTGATCGTGCATCAGCTTGCCGGCGTCCTGCTCGACGTGGATGCGCTCGATGCCGATGGTCTTGACCGAGCCTTCGGGGTCCTTCTCGTCCAGGCTGACCTCGATCTGCCCCTCGCCGACCAGCGGGTGGTAGAGCTGGCTGATCTGGTAGCCCTGCGGCAGGTCCGCGTAGAAGTAGTTCTTACGGTCGAACCGGCTCCACTTGTTGATCTTGGCGTTGATCGCCATGCCGGTGCGCACGGCCTGGCGGATGCATTCGCGGTTGGGCACCGGCAGCATCCCCGGCATCGCCGCATCGACCAGGCTGACCTGCGCGTTGGGCTCGGCGCCGAAGGCGGTGGCGGCGCCCGAGAACAGCTTGGCGTTCGAGGTGACCTGGGCGTGGACCTCGAGGCCGACGACGACCTCCCAATCGCCGGTGGCGCCCTGGATGCGGTAAGTGGATTCAGTCATTGTCATGCCGCCAGTGAATCGATGCCTTCGACTTCCGGAAGGAAGCCCGCAAGGCGCTTAGAGCATCGCGCGGAAAAGTGGGAACCGGTTTTCCGCAAATAGCGATGCGACAAGAGAAACTTACGATCCCAGGAGAGAGTTGGCCAGCACCGACCTTCGGCCTGATCGCCAGGGAGCCTGCCCGCGCACCGTTCACGAGGCGCTGCTCCGCATCGCGATCATCGACTTCGGCAGGCCGGCGAAGAATTCGAAACGGTGCTCGGCATCGGGGAAAAGGTGGCGGAACTGGGTACGGTCCAGCATCGCGTTCGACACGACCAGGCGCATCGCCGCGTCCACCGATGGCTGCGCCGGGGCCCAGCCAAGGCGAAAACGACGATGCAGCTTGAGCCTGAGCGAGGGCGGCAGCCAGTGGAGGCCCGGAAGACGATAGAAATGGGGGTCAACCGGAAACCAGAAATACGGCGTCTGCACGTAATAGGCGGGCGCCAAACGCCGCACCTCGCCGGCGAAATCTGCCATGCGGGGCCAGGTGCCGACATGCTCGATCACGCTGTTGGAATGGACGACATCGAAGCTGCCGTCGGCATAGCCGGCCATCGCGCAGGCATCGCCCGTCACCAGTTCGATCGGTCCGGCGCGCTGGGCGTCGCGCGTGAGTTCGCCGGGATCATGGTTGACGCAAACCACCGTCATGTCGTGGCTGGCCAGCCAGTCCAGCCCGACACGTTCCCAATAGGCGACCCCGCCGCCCAGATCGCAGATCCTCAGGCCGCGCGGCCTGTCCTTCGCGACATCGAGCAAGAACGCGCGCAGGAGCCGATCGCGCTTGCTGCGCAGCCGATAGGATAGGGAGCCCTTGTCCGAAGGATCGGCCAGCCGCGTCATGGCTCAACCGCCATGCTTGCGGGTGGCCCTTACCACCACCGCTCCGGCTTGGCCGTGAACTGCGCGCGGCTTTCGATCGCCAGGCCCGCGTTCAGCACGCCCTGCTCGTCGAAGGGCTTGCCGATCACCTGCAGGCCGAGCGGCAGGCCCTGGCGGTCGAGCCCGGCGGGGACCGACATCGCCGGCAGGCCGGCGAGGCTGGCGGGGACCGAGAACACGTCGTTGAGGTACATCTCGAGCGGATCGCCGCTCTTCTCGCCGAGCGCGAAGGCGGCGGTCGGCGCGGTGGGGGCGAGGATCACGTCGCACTGCTTGAAGGCCTCGGCGAAGTCGCGCGCGATCAGCGTGCGGACCTTCTGCGCCTGAGTGTAATAGGCGTCGTAGAAGCCGGCCGAGAGCACATAAGTGCCGATGAGGATGCGGCGCTTGACCTCGGGACCGAAGCCGGCGGCGCGGGTGGCGGCGTACATGTCCTGCAGGCCGGCGTGATCGGGCAGATCGCGCAGGCCGTAGCGCACACCGTCATAGCGCGCGAGGTTGGACGAGGCTTCGGCAGGGGCGATGATGTAGTAGGTCGGCAGCGCATACTTGGTGTGCGGCAGGCTGACGTCGACCACTTCGGCGCCCGCGTCCTTGAGCCAGGCGATGCCGTGCTCCCACGACTTGGCGACATCCTCGTCCAGCCCGTCCATCCGGTATTCGCGCGGAATGCCGACGCGCTTTCCCGTCAGGTCACCTGACAGATTCGCCGTCCATTCGGGCACCGGCAGGTCGAGGCTGGTCGAATCCTTGGGATCGAAGCCGGCCATCGTCTCGAGCATGATCGCGCAGTCGCGCACGTCGCGGGCCATCGGCCCCGCCTGGTCGAGCGAGCTGGCGAAGGCGACGACGCCCCAGCGCGAGCAGCGGCCGTAAGTCGGCTTGATGCCCGAGATGCCGGTGAAGGCGGCCGGCTGGCGGATCGAGCCGCCGGTGTCGGTGCCGGTCGCGGCCGGGCAGAGGCGTGCGGCGACGGCCGCGCTCGATCCGCCCGACGATCCGCCAGGGGCCAGCGGCGCATTGGCGCCGTCGTTGCGCCGCCAGGGCGAGACCACGTTGCCGAAGTACGAGGTCTCGTTCGACGAGCCCATCGCGAACTGATCGAGGTTGAGCTTGCCGAGCATGCCGGCGCCCGCGTCCCACAGCTTCTGCGAAACGGTGCTCTCGTACTGCGGCGTGAAGCCCTCGAGGATGTGGCTGGCGGCGGTGGTCTGGACGCCGCGCGTGGCGAACAGGTCCTTCATGCCGATCGGCACGCCGGCCATCTTGCCGAGCGGCCGGCCGGCGGCGCGCGCCGCATCGACGGCCTGGGCGGCCTCGATCGCCTTTTCGGGCGTCGCGACGATGAAGGCGTTGAGCGCCTGTTGCGCGGCGGCGACTTGCGCGTTGAACGCCTCGGCCACCTCGACCGCGGTGAAGTCGCCCTGGGCCACGCCTTCGCGGATCGCGGCGACGGTGAGTTCGGTGAGGTCGGTCATTATTCGATCACCTTGGGCACGCCGAAGAAGCCGTGCTGCGGCGCGGGGGCGTTGGCCAGCACCGCATCGCGGATGCCGCCGCCGGTCAGCGGGTCGGCATTGACGACGTCGTCGCGCAGGCGTTGCGTGTTGGGGATCACCGCGGTCATCGGCTCGACGCCGGTGACGTCGACCTCGCCCAGCTGCTCGACCCAGGCGAGGATGCCGTTGAGCTCGGGGACCATCGCCTCGAGCTCACCCTCGGTAACCTTGATGCGGGCCAGCGCGGCGATCTTGGCCACGGTGGCGGTGTCGACCGACATCTCTTGTCCTTCGGCTCTGGGGGAACTTGCGGCTGGCGAAAATCAGGGCTGCGGGGACGCGGCCGGCGCTTCGGACATGCCGGGCATTTCCGGCATCCCCGGCATGGTGTGCGGCGGCTGGCCGGCGCCACCCTGCTGCATCTGGAGCTGCTGCATCATCTGCATCTCGCGCTCGACTTCGGCGCGGTTGCGGAAATCGATCAGCGTCACGTCGAAATCGAGATCGGTGTTCGGCGGGATCGGCCCGGTCTGCTTGTCGCCGTAGCCGAGCTTGGCGGGCACGTGGACCTTGTAGCTGCCACCCTTCTGCATCTTGGTGAGCGCGCGCGAGAAGCCGGGCACGAAGTTCGACAGCGGCAACGCGAACTGGTCCTGCTGGTCGAACACGTGGCCATCGGGCAGCCGGCCGCGATACTTGATCAGCACGACGTCCTCGACCGTCGGCGAGGCGCCGGTGCCGGCGGTGACCGTCTCGACCGTCTCGACCGCGGGCAACGCCGCCCAGGCCACGCCGCCGCCGGCGAGGATAATGGCGGCAACGCCGATCCACAGCTTGCCGAGGGAGCCCTTGGCGATGGGCTGGAGGGGAACGCGGGTGATCTCGCTCATCGTGTTTTCCTGTTGCCCGCCCGTCGCATCGGCCGCCCGATGGGAGCGGATGCAAAAAGGGCGCGGGTTCGAATCCGCGCCCTCATGGCTTATCGAGGCCTCTCGTTCAAGCGCCTGACGATGCAGGCGCCGCGCGTGCCTTACTTCGCGCCGTCGCGCTCCAGCCGCTTGCGCTCCAGCTTGCGGGCGCGGCGGACGGCGGCGGCCTTTTCGCGGGCGCGCTTCTCGGACGGCTTCTCGAAGTGGCGGCGCAGCTTCATCTCGCGGTACACGCCCTCGCGCTGCAGCTTCTTCTTGAGCGCGCGCAGAGCCTGGTCGACATTGTTGTCGCGGACGAGAATTTGCATAAACCGACACACCTCACAAAGCTTCGACGAAGCACCGCGGCCACGCGGGGATCGCCCTGAAATTGACGCCTATAACGGCAATAGAAGTACAGGCCGAATCCGTAAGGATCGGCGCGAACCGGGGGCGGCTAGCAGAGAGTCGGGCCAAGGGCAAGACCGCGCCGCCCATTCGCGTCCGGCGCCATTCGCGTCCCCCATTCGCATCCGGCGCCCGGACGACGCCCTTTCCCCCCAGCCGATCCGCGTATAAGGGCGAAACGATGAATTCCCCGTCCTTCCTGGCCCCTTCGCTCGCCGTCGCCCTTGGCGGCGGGTTCGGCGCGTGGCTGCGCTTCCTGGCGGGGCGCGCCATCGCCGCGCTGATCGGCCCCGCCGCCGCGACCGCCTTTCCCTGGGCGACGCTGGCGATCAACCTCTCGGGCAGCTTCGCGATGGGGCTGCTCGCCGGCTGGCTGGCGCGTCATGGCGCGGCCGGCGAGACCTGGCGACTGCTGCTCGGCGTGGGCGTGCTGGGCGGGTTCACCACATTTTCCGCGTTCAGCCTGGAAATCGCCAACCTGGCGATGCGCGGCACCACCGGCCTCGCCGCGCTTTACGCGCTGACTTCGGTCGCGGGCGGGATCGCCGGGCTGTTCGCCGGGCTGGCGCTGATGCGGAGCGTGGCATGACCAGCAGATCGAATGAGGACACCGTCCGCCAGTTCACCGTCCAGAAGGACGACGACGGCGTGCGGCTCGACCGCTGGTTCAAGCGGCACCTGCCGCAAGTGGGCTTCGCCACCGTCAGCCGCTGGGCTCGTACCGGCCAGCTGCGCGTCGACGGCAAGCGCGCCGATCCGGCCGATCGGCTGGCCACCGGCCAGGTGCTGCGCGTGCCGCCGGGCGGCACCGTGCCGCTAGGGAAAGGCGGCGCGCGTCCGCGCAAGGAACTGACCGAGGACCAGATCGCCAAAGCCGAGGCGATGGTGATCACCCAGGATCGCGCCGCGATCGTGCTCAACAAGCCGCCCGGCCTCGCAACGCAAGGCGGCAGCGGCACGCATGAGCACGTCGATGGCCTGCTCGACGCCTTCGCGGCTGATGGCCCGCGCCCGCGCCTGGTCCACCGGCTCGACAAGGACACCTCGGGCGTCCTGCTCATCGCGCGCACGCCGGGCAGCGCGGCGTTCTTCTCCAAGCGCTTCTCGGGCCGCACCGCGCGCAAGATCTACTGGGCGCTGGTGATCGGCGTGCCCACCATCGAGGACGGCCTGATCGAACTGCCGCTGGCCAAACAGCCCGGCACCGGCGGCGAGAAGATGATGGTCGACGAGAGCGAGCAGGGCCAATCGGCCCGCACCCGCTACCGCGTGCTCGACCGCGCCGGCAACCGCGCCGCCTGGGTCGAGCTGCAACCGCTGACCGGGCGCACCCACCAGCTGCGCGTCCACATGGCGGCGATCGGCCATCCCATCGTCGGCGACGGCAAGTACGGCGGGCCGGAGGCGTTCCTTTCGGGCAGCATCAGCCGCAAGATGCACCTCCACGCGCGCCGGCTGATCATCGACCATCCCGACGGCGACCTGATCGACGAGATCGCCGAACTGCCCGAGCATTTCGCCGCCAGCATGGCGCAGCTGGGCTTCGACCAGGAGGACGGCGCCGAGCTGCCCCCCGCCCCGCCCAAGCCGACCCGCGACAGCCGCAAGCAGGAAGCCAGGGCCCACGCCAAGCAGTACCGCAAGGAACGGCGCGGCGAACGCCGCACCCGCAAGGGCGGCGAGCGTGGACCGGCGGGTCGTGCGGCAACGGGCAAGCCGGCCGGAAAGCCCGCAGGCGGCAGGCCGGCCGCCCGCAAGCCTGCGAAGCCCGCGGGACGGCCTTCGCCGCCGCGCGGCAAACGCTGATGACCACGCGGCTCGCCGTGTTCGACTGCGACGGCACGCTGGTCGACGGCCAGGCGAGCATCTGCGACGCGATGAACGCCGCCTTCGCCGAGCATGGGCTCGCCCCGCCCGACCGGCATGGCGTGCGCCGCGCGGTCGGGCTCAGCCTGCCGCTGGCGGTGCGTGCGCTCCTGCCCGAGGCCGCGACCGAGACGCACAACCACATCGTCGATGCCTATAAACGCGCCTTTCGCGCCGCGCGCGAGCGCGGCACGCTGTCGGAGCCGCTGTTCGACGGCATCTCCGAATTGCTCGGCGCCTTGCGCGCCGCCGGCTGGACGCTTGGCGTGGCGACCGGCAAGTCAGACCGCGGGCTTGGCCACTGCCTGGCGACGCATGGGATATCCGCGCAGTTCGCCACGCTGCAGACGGCCGACCGCCACCCCTCGAAGCCGCATCCGGCGATGCTCGAGGCGGCGCTGTTCGAGGCCGCCGCGGCGGCCGGCGACGCGGTGATG
>DASVMK010000080.1:0-6209 GCA_036384395.1 Novosphingobium sp. | reverse complement strand
TTCGCCGCCGACTTGTTCCGCATGTACGAACGCTTCGCCGCCGAACAGGGCTGGCGGGTAGAGGTGGTGTCGGTCAACGCCTCCGAGATCGGCGGCTTCAAGGAAATCGTCGCCAATGTCGCGGGCAGCGGCGTCTTCGCCAAGCTCAAGTTCGAAAGCGGCGTCCACCGCGTCCAGCGCGTGCCCGTCACCGAGAGCGGCGGGCGCATCCACACTTCGGCGGCGACCGTGGCGGTGCTGCCCGAGCCCGACGAAGTCGATGTCCAAATCGACGCGAACGACCTCAAGATCGATATCTACCGCGCCAGCGGCGCCGGCGGCCAGCACGTCAACACCACCGATTCGGCGGTGCGCATTACCCACCTGCCGAGCGGCCTGGTCGTCACCTGTCAGGACGAGCGCAGCCAGCACAAGAACAAGGCCAAGGCGATGCAGGTGCTGCGCGCCCGCCTCTACGAGAAGATGCGCGACGAGGCGCAGGGCGCCGAGGCCGAAGCGCGCAAGGCGATGGTCGGCTCGGGCGACCGCTCCGAGCGCATCCGCACCTACAACTTCCCGCAGGGGCGCGTCACCGACCACCGCATCAACCTGACGCTGCACCGCCTCCCCGAGATCCTCGAAGGTCCGGGCCTCGCTGAACTGGTCGACGCGCTGATCGCCGAGGACCAGGCGAAGCGGCTGGCGGCGATCGGTGAGTGAAGCCCTTAACCTGTGCGGAGACGCAGGAAGGTGACGGGGTGATCGTCTCCCAAGCCATTCGTGAAGCCACTGCGGAACTCGCCCCCGTCTCCGATACCGCCCGGCTCGATGCCGAACTGCTGATGGCGCACGCGCTCGGCGTGTCGCGGTCCGAGCTGCTGCTGCGCCACATGGACGCGCCGGCACCCCAGGGGTTCGGCGCTTTCGTGGCGCGCCGGCTGACGCACGAGCCGGTCGCCTATATCCTCGGCGAGCAGGAGTTCTTCGGGCTGCCGTTCCGGGTGAGCCCCGATGTCCTGATCCCGCGCGGCGACAGCGAGGTGCTGGTCCTGGCCGCGCTCGCCGCCCGGCCCGATGCGCGGCGGGTGCTCGATTGCGGGGTGGGCTCGGGCGCGCTGCTGCTGGCGGTGCTGTCGCAGATCGTCGGTGCGCAGGGCGTCGGCATCGATCGTTCGGAAGCGGCGCTGGTCGTGGCGGCGGACAATGCCGCGCGGCTGGGGCTGGGCGACCGGGCGCGGATGGTCATGGCCGACTGGGACGCGGCCGGCTGGGAGGAAGGCCTGGGCGGCCCGTTCGACCTGGTGCTGGCCAATCCACCCTATGTGGAGGACGCGGCCGATCTCGCGCCCTCGGTCCGCGCGCACGAGCCGGCGGGCGCGCTATTCGCCGGGCCGGCGGGGCTCGACGCTTATCGGGTGCTGATCCCCCAGCTTCCCGCGCTGCTGGCGCCCGGCGGGGTGGCGCTGGTCGAGATCGGCGCGACCCAGGCGGAGGCGGTCACGGCGATCGGCGCGGCCTCGGGCCTCGCTGCCGCATTGCACCGCGATCTCGGCAATCGACCGCGCGTGGTGGAATTCCGTCAATCTCTCTAAGATTCCCCTTGGCAGCGGGCCGCGCAGCCCTTACATCTCAGGGCAGACCCGCGCATGGATGCACGCTTCCCCTGCCGCAGGTCACATCCAACATTTGCATACGGCATGGCGGTATCGGCGATGCACAGGGGCAGATGGAGGGGCCACCGGTCCGGGCTGGGCCGTGGCTAAGGGCATACGACAGACTGCCGGCGGGAAAGCCGGGGCGGCTGTCGGTTTTGAGGAACGTCACCCTTGAACAACAGTAATCGTGGTAACAACAACCGTCGGCGCGGCCGCGGCAACACCGGCGGGAACAACAACCACCGACAGGGCGGCGGCCAGCAACTCAATCGCATTGATAGCCGGGCGCGGGGCAATGCGCCGCAACTGCTTGAGAAATATCGCAAGCTGGCGCACGACGCGCATCTCAACGGCGATCGGGTGACCGAGGAATACAACCTCCAGTTCGCCGATCACTATTTCCGCGTCCTGGCCGATGCCCGCCAACGCCAGGAAGAGCAGCGCCCCCGCCGTGACGATCGCTGGCAGGACAACGATCCCTACCGCGAGGAGGCCGATGAGGCCGCCGACGCCGAGGGTGAAGCCGGCGCCTATGGCGAAGTCTCCGCCGCCCCCCGCCGCGAGCGTAACGATCGTCCCCGTGAGGATCGGCCGCGCGAGGACCGTCCCCGGCGCGAAGATCGCGCTCCGCGTTCCGAGGCCGCCGCTGCGGAAAGCGCGGAGGCTGTCGAAGCCGCTCCCGCCGCCGAGGGCGAAAGGCCGCAGTTCGAGCCCGCCCAGAACCCGTTCACCCGCGAGAGCCGGTCGCGCGGGCTGAAGCCCCGCCGCGACGACCGCCGCCCGCGTCGCGGTGCGGACGAGCAGGACCAGTCCGAGCCGGCCGGGATCGCCGCCTCGCTGCCGCCGTCGATCTCGACCGGTCGCGGTGACGAAGCCGAACCCGCGACCGACGCCGTAAGCCAGGGCGACGCCCCGGCCGAAGAGGCTAAGCCCCGCCGCCGGACGCGCCGTCCCAAGGCGTCGCCGGATTCGGGCGAATCGCTCGAAGCGGTCGGCTGAGCATCGCTGGGTTACGCGACCCGCATGTTGCGCAACCCACGCTGACCGCCCCGCCTCGAAGCAAAACAAGGCCTCGCCCCTTACCGGGGGCGGGGCCTTTGCTTTTGGCGCGGGCGGGGAGGTGGGTTTGGCGGACGCTACCGCCCGGCCAGCGCCCGTCGATAGGCCGCCAGCAGCGGCGCGACCTGGTAGTCCCAGCTCAACTCCTGCTCGACGCGCCGGCGGCCGAAGGCGGCCATCTCGGCGCGGCGGGCGGGATCGTCGATCAGCGCGACGATCTTCTCGGCCATGTCGACCGGATCGTTGGCCCGCGCATAGAGCGAGGCCGCGCCCGCGCTGAACCGGCCCTCGGTGACTTCGAACTGCACGATCGGCAGCGCGAAAGCCATGTATTCCATAATCTTGTTCATCGTCGACTTGTCGTTCATCGCGTTCACCCGGTCGGGGTTCACGCCGATGTCGGCGCTCGACAGCACTTCGAACAGCACCGAGTCCGGCGCGCGGCCGGTGAAGGTCACGTAGTCGGCCAGGCCCCGCTCGGCGGCGATCCGCTTCAGCGCCTCGAGGCTCGAGCCGCCGCCCACCAGGCAGAACTGGATGTCCTCGCGGCCCTGATCGCGGACGATGTGCTCCACGGCGTCGATCAGGAGGTCGATGCCCTCCTGCTCGCCCATCACGCCGACGTAGCCGACGAGATGCCGGCGGCCGTTGCGCCATTTCGGCTCGGGCGGCATTCGCGTCAGCTTGCCGAGATCGGGGCCGGAGCGGACGACGAAGACGTCCTCGGGCCTCATGCCGCCGCGCTCAACGGCGATCGTCTTGTAGCTCTCGTTGGTGGCAATCGACACCGTGGCGACCTTGAAGGTGATGCGTTCGAGCAGGCGCATCAGCCGCCAGAACGCTCCGCGCTTGCCGAACTTCGCCTCGTAGAGCTCGGGGTTGATGTCGTGGTGATCGAAGATGTAGCGCACGCCGAACAGGCGGAACGGCAGCGCCACCGCGAAGATCAGGTCGGGCGGGTTGCAGCCCTGGATCACGTCGAACCCGCGCGTCAGGAAGATCTTCCAGGCGAGCACCGTTTCCCAGAATAGCGCCGCGCCGTATTCGAGCAGGTAGCCGAGCGCGCCGCTGGCATCGAGCGGCAGCGGGTGGCGGTGGATGTGGATGCCCTCGATCTCTTCGTAGCGCCGGGTGAAGCCCTTGCCGGTCGGGCAGATGATCGAGACCACCGCGCCCGCCGCGCGAAGCGTCTTCGCCTCCTGCCAGACGCGCCGGTCGAACGGCAGCGGCAGGTTCTCGACGACGATCAGGATCTTGCGGCCATCAAGCGGCCTGGCGGTGTCGTTCACGCGATCCTGCCGAGGTCGATCGTCTCCACCGTGCCGAGATCGAGCGTGCCGGCGATGGCGTTGGTGACGACGGCAAGGTCGTAGGCGCCCGATTCGGCGGTTGCCTTATCGACCAGCAGGCTGTCGAACATCGGCAGGTAGGTATAGGCATAGCCCAGGTTCTGGCCGATAAGCGCCTCGGGAGTCAGCGCCGGGTCATAGACGTGGACGTTGTGCCCGGCATCGAGCAGCCGGCGCGCGAGATCGACCCAGGGACTCTCGCGCAAGTCGTCGGTCCAGGCCTTGAACGCGAGGCCCACCAGCAGCACCCGCGCGCCCGGCTGGAGGCGGCGCGCGACCATCGTGAACTGATGGTGCTTGTGCGCTTCGTTGCTGCGGATCAGCGCCTCGATCAGCTGCGCGTTGCCGCCCACTTCGGCGGCGATGTATTGCAGCGCGCGCACGTCCTTGGGCAGGCACGACCCGCCGAAGGCGCCGCCCGGGCGCAGATAATAGGGCGAGATGTTGAGCTTGCGGTCGGAGACGAAGATCTCGTGCACCGTGCTCGCTGAAACGTCGAGCAGCTCGCAGACACGGCCGATCTCGTTGGCGAAAGCCACTTTGACGGCGTGCCAGCTATTGTCGACGAACTTGGTCAGCTCGGCCTCGCGGAAGCCGGTGACGAAGGCCGGCGCCTCGATCCCGGCGTGGAGCGCGGTCATCCGTGCGCTCGGCTGGCCGTCGTGCGTGCCGATGACGATCTTGGGCGGGTGGAAATAGTCGTCGATCGCGCTCGCCTCGCGCAGGAACTCGGGGTTGTACACCAGTTCGATCAGCGTTTCGGCCTCTTCGCCCAGCGTGGTGCGGAAGATCGGCGCGATGATCTGGTCGATCGTGCCGGGCCGCATCGTCGAGCGATAGACCACCGTCAGCGGCTCCGCCCGGCCGGGCTTCACCGCCTGCGCGATCTGGCGGGTGACCTGGACGATGAAGCTCATGTTGTGCGAGCCGTCGACCCCGCTCGGCGTGCCGACGCAGACGATGGCGGCATCGGCGCCGTCGAGCGCGTCCTCGGCCTGCTCGACCGCGCTCACGCGGCCCTCGGCGTGCGCGGCGGCGAGCATATCGTCGATGCCCGGCTCGAAGATCGGCGAGAGGCCGGCGGCGACCTGCTCGACCTTGCGCGGATTGACGTCGACGCCGACCACCGCGTGGCCCTGCGACGCGATGCAGGCGACCGAGGTGCAGCCGACATACCCGAGTCCGAAGACCGCCACCTTCATAGTTCGACGCTGTCCCTCATCGCTTGCGGGTCCGAGCATAGGGGGCGGGGCGTGCGCAGGCAATCGAGCGCTACCGCGCGCATTCCGCCAGCACCCGGGCATAGCCGGTGAGGATCGCGGCGCGCTTCAGCTTGTCGAACTCGCCCGCCTCGGCCAGCGCGGCCAGGCTGCGCTTGAGAGCGGCCTCGTTGGCGATCAGGTGGAGGAGGCCCTTGGCGATGTCGCCGGACGAGGCGCCGTCCCAGGCGTAGCCGATTCGCTCGGCCGGGAAGAGCCCGTCGATGCTCCAGCCGCGCGTGTAGAGCACCGGCAATCCGCAGAACAGCGCCTCGACGAAGACCATGCCGAAGGTCTCGCGCGCGGTGGGCATGACGAAGGCGGTGTAGCCGTTGAGCGTCTGCTCGAACGCGCCGTCGGGCAGACGGCCCCTGAGCCGCACCCGCGCCTGCGCCCCCGCGGCGCGGATCAGCGCATCGATCTCGCACAGGGTTTCGGCATTGCCCGATCCGTAGATGTCGAGCGTGAGGTCCGGATGGATCTCGGACGCCGCGACCACCGCGCGGACCAGTCCGGGCAGGTTCTTGCGGCGATAGGCGTCGAGGTTGAAGAGCGTCACCAGCCGCGGTTCGGGCGAGAGCCGGGGCGGGGTGAAGCTTTCGTGGCCGACGATCGGCAGCAGCAGTTCGACCTTGCCGGGGTCGAGCCCGTGATCGCGACAGAAGCGGTCGGCGGTCCACGGCGCGACCGGCAGCACGCGGGCGGCCTCACGCAGGATCGCTCGCCAGCGCTTGGCGAGGTCGGGGCGGCCGGCGATGATCTTGAGGTCGGTGTCGCCCCAGATGCTGCACACATAGGGCACGCCGAGCGCGCGATGGAGGTCGTGCGCGACCAGCCCGTCGACCGTCATCTTGTGCGCGTGGATCAGGTCGACCGCGATGCCCTTGTCCGCCAGGTCCCGCCGGATC
>DASVMK010000079.1:0-2259 GCA_036384395.1 Novosphingobium sp. | reverse complement strand
GCGCAGGATGCCGGCGTTGTTGATCAGGATGTGGACGCCGCCCCAGGCTTCCTTCGCCTTGGCGACCATCTCGACCATCTGCTCGTATTCGGCGACGCTGCCGCCGTTGGACATCGCGGTGCCGCCGGCCGCCTTGATCTCTTCGACCACGGCGAGCGCCGCGTCGGAATGGCCGGTGCCGTCGCGCGCGGCGCCGAGGTCGTTGACCACCACCCGCGCGCCGCGCCGCGCCAGCTCCAGCGCATAGGCACGGCCGAGGCCGCCGCCCGCGCCCGTGACGATCGCCACTTTGCCTTCAAAGGAAATGCTCATGCTGGTTCCTCCGGTGCGTTCTGTCACGCGCGCGCCCTAAGGCGTGGCTGCGGGGATGACATGGCGGAGCGCGGCTTTCAATGGCCCTGCGCTCTCGGCGCGGTCGGGCGGGCGCGGGTTTGCCAGACGATTGTCAATCAACTGTCACAAAGCAGACGTACGGGAGCAATGAACAGAAACAATTCCGACAACCCAACCCGGCCAGGGAGGCTCTTTCCAGTGACTCGTATCCCCCGCATTTCCGCGCTCGCCCCTGCTTCGCTCGCCATCGCCGTTTCACTCGGCTGGTCGCTACCCGCGCAGGCCCACGACGGCGGAGACGCCGCGATTCGCGCGGAGCTCGCCGCGATGCGCGCGCAGATGCAGGCGATGAGCCAGCGCATCGGCGCGCTCGAAGGCGAGCTTGTCGAGGCGCGCGCCAAGGCCGAGGCGGCGCAGACCGCGGTCGCGGCGCTTCCCGCGCCGACCGCGACCGCCAAGCCCGCCAGCGAGGTGACCTGGGACGGCGCGCCGAAGATATCCACCAAGGACGGCTGGTCGTTCAAGCCGCGCGGGCGCCTGCAGCTCGACGCCGCCGGCATCGACGGGCCTGCGGGCCTGACCGAGGCGCAGCGCAAGCAGCTTGGCGTCGGTTCACGCTTCCGCCGGCTGTTCGTCGGCTTCGACGGGACGATGCCCGGCGGTTTCGGCTACCGGGTCGAGGCGGACCTTGCGGCCAGCCCGATCACGCTGATCGACGCCTATCTGACCTACAAGCCGAGCCCGCAGGTCACGCTGACGGTCGGCCAGCACAAGCCGTTCTGGGGCATGGAGGAGCTGACCTCGGATCTGTTCACCAGCTTCCTCGAACGCAGCCCGGTCACCGCCGCGTTCGGCTTCGAGCGCCGCGTCGGGCTGAGCGCCGCCTATCAGGGCAAGAGCGTGCTGCTGCAGGCCGGCGCCTTCACCGACGACGCGCAGACGCTCGCGGGCAACGACGCCGACAACAGCTTCAGCTTCGATGGGCGCGCGGTGTTCATGCCCAAGCTGGGCAATGGCCAGCTCCACCTCGGCGGTTCGCTCCATTATCGCAAGCTCAACGATCTGGCGACCAGCGTGGCCTACGCCGCGCGCCCGCATGTCCGCACCACCAACCTGACGTTCGTCAGCACCGGCCCTATCGCCAACGCCACCGCCGAGCGCGGCATGGGGCTCGAGGCGGGGTACTTCGCCGGCCGCTTCCATGCCACGGCGGAAGGCTACTGGCAGCGCGTGTCGCGCACCGGCTTCGCCGATCCCACCTTCAACGGCGGCTACGCGGAACTGGGCTACCTGCTGACCGACGACGTGACCGCCTACAAGGGCGGCGTGCCCGATCGCATCCGCCCTAAGACCCCGGTCGGCAAGGGCGGCATCGGCGCGGTCCAGGTCAACGCACGCTATGACTGGCTGGACCTCAACGACGCCGGCGTGGTCGGCGGGCGCCAGCAGACGGCCGGGCTGGGGATGATCTGGATGCCGACCGATTACGTCCGCTTCCTGCTCGATTACGGCCACGTCTGGGTCAAGGGCGCCGCGGTGCCCGCCGCCGGTGATCGCGATTATTCGGCCGACGTCGTCGGCATGCGGGCGCAGTTCGACTTCTGACGATTCTTCGCTGTCCTACATTTGTTCCGCCCAGTAACACCGGCGGATCGATCACGGGCAGCGGAGGATGACATGGTTTTTGCACCGGCGGCGTTCTTCGACGGCTTGCGCGAGGGCCTGCTCGGCCCGCGGCTCGATCAAACCGAGGTCGATGGCTGCAACGCCGTCCTCGATGCGATGGCGGACCAGCCGCGCGCCTGGTGCGCCTATGCGCTGGCGACCGCCTGGCACGAGACCGCCGCGACGATGCAGCCGGTGCGCGAGGCTTATTGGCTGTCCGAAGCCTGGCGCCGGAGGAACTTGCGCTACTGGCCGTGGTAC
>DASVMK010000078.1:0-23514 GCA_036384395.1 Novosphingobium sp. | reverse complement strand
ATCCGCCAGCGCGGTGCGCAACAGCTCGACCACCTGGAGCCGCGCCTTGCCGCCATGCTCGGCGAAGAGATCGGACACCGTCGAGGCGATCGTCCGCCGGTCGATGATGGCGCGCTGGTTGGAAATTCGGGCCGAGGTCATGGCCTTGATGTAGCCCAGGCGCGGGCCAACGCAATCCTCCCTTGCGGGCAGGGCGAAGAGGCAAAAGAGGAATTTCGCGCAAGGGCGCAAAGGCGCAAAGAGGCCCCTCCTGGCCGCAGGCCTTTTCCGTCGCCGCGGATAGAAAGCGGCTCCGCCGCGGGCGCGACACCTTCGCGCCTTTGCGCCTTTGCGCGAACCATCTCTCTTTTGCTTCGGGGCCTGGGCGAAGCCGACCATACAAGCAGCCGCCCCTCCCCATCGGAGAACAAATCCCCGCTACCCACATGCCGCCCGCTATGCCAGAAGGCGCGCCGCATCAGGACGAGGACACCAGCCCTTGCTATACCTTACCGCCGCAGCCGCTGCCGGAGTACCGATCCACTGGCTCGACCTCGGCCTCAGCCGGGGCATCGACCTCGGCGTCTTCACGCTGCGCTGGTATAGCCTGGCCTATCTCGCCGGCATCGTCCTCGGCTACTGGCAACTGTCGCGCATGATCAAGGCGCCCGGCGCGCCGATGGCGCAGCGCCACGCCGACGACCTGTTCTTCTATTGCACGCTGGGCATCATCCTGGGCGGACGGCTGGGCTACGCCACGTTCTACGCGCCCGAACTCTGGGCCGAGCCCGGCGAACTGGTCAAGCTGTGGCACGGCGGCATGAGCTTCCACGGTGGGCTGATCGGCACGGTGCTGGCGATGGCCTGGGTGAGCTGGCGCGGCAAGCTGAACTTCGTCCGCGTCGCCGACTATATCGCCGTCTGCGTGCCATTCGGCCTGCTGTTCGGCCGGCTCGCCAACTTCGTCAACGGCGAGCTCTGGGGCCGCGTCGCCGGAGAGGGCGTGCGCTGGGCGATGATCTTCCCCGACGGCGGCCCGCTGCCGCGCCACCCGAGCCAGCTTTACGAAGCCGCGCTCGAAGGCCTGCTACTGATGGTGGTGCTGCTGACGCTGTTCTGGAAGACCCGCGCGCGCTGGCGGACGGGCCTGCTCGTCGGCACCTTCACGCTCGGCTATGGGCTCAGCCGCTTCGTGGTGGAATACTTCCGCGAGCCCGACGCCCAGCTCCAGGAATTCGCGCAGCGCACCGGCCTGTCGATGGGCCAGTGGCTGACGGTGCCGATGATCGTGCTCGGCCTGGTGCTGATCGCCCAGGCCCTGCTTCGCGCGCCGAGGGCGAGCGCTCCGGTGGCCCCCGCCTCGCCGGCGGCATGAGCGCGTTGCCATGAATGCCGGCGAACCGCCGGCGGCGCTGTTCCGCCGGCTGATCGCCACCCAGGGACCGATCAGCCTCCAGCAGTACATGGGCGAGGCTAACGCCCGCTACTATGCCGCGCGCGATCCGCTGGGCAGCGCCGGCGACTTCGTCACCGCGCCCGAGATCAGCCAGATGTTCGGCGAACTCGTCGGCCTGTGGCTGGCCGACATCTGGCAGCGCGCGGGGAGTCCCTCGCCGGTCCACTACGTCGAACTCGGACCCGGGCGCGGCACCTTGGCGAAGGACGCGCTGCGCGCCGCCGGTCGCGCCGGGCTGACGCCCACGGTCCATTTCGTCGAAGCCTCTCCGGCGCTGCGCGCGGTGCAGCGGGCGGCACTGCCACACGCGCAGTGGCACGACGACCTGGCGATGGTGCCGGACGACGCGCCGCTGCTGATCGTCGCCAACGAATTCCTCGACGCGCTGCCGGTCCGGCAGCTTGTCAAGACGGCGGACGGCTGGCGCGAGCGGATGGTCGGGATCGAGGCGGAGCGCTTCGTGCCGGTTTCTGGCGCGCTGCCGATGGACGCCGCCGTGCCCGCGCAATGGCGCGAGGCCCGGGACGGGACGATCCTCGAGACCTGCCCCGGCGCCGCCGCCACCGTCCAGGAGATCGCCCGTCGGCTCGCCGTGCAAGGCGGCGCCGCGCTGCTGATCGATTACGGCCACACCGAAACGCGCACCGGCTCTACACTGCAGGCGGTGCGCGCGCACGCCAAGGTCGATCCTTTCGCCACGCCGGGCGAGGCGGACCTCACCGCGCTGGTTGACTTCGCGGCGCTGGCGCCGGTGGCCGAGGCGCAAGGCGCGCGCTGGCTCGGCACCGTGACGCAGGGCGCCTGGCTGCGCGCGCTCGGCATCGACATGCGCGCCGAGGCGCTGACGCGCGCCGCGCCCGCGCAGGCCGAGGCGGTTCGGCAGGCGCATCACCGGCTGGTGGACGCGGAAGAGATGGGCGATCTGTTCAAGGTCATGGGGCTTACCGCGCCCGATTGGCCCGAAGGCGCCGGCTTCGCGCTATAGCGCGCGCATCAGCCCCGGCACATGGGCCAGCAACTCGCGGGCAAGGAAGCCGATCGGCCCGATCTGCTCGGCGCAGCGCCGCCCGGCCTCGCCATGCAGCCAGACCGCCCACAGCGCCGCGTCGAGCGGCGACGCCCCGCGCGCGGCCAAACCCGCGGCGAGCCCGGCGAGCACGTCACCCGAGCCGCCGGTCGCCAGCCCGACGCCGCCGCCGGCATAAGCGAACAGCGCGCCGTCGCGGTCGGCGATCAGGCTGGTCGGCCCCTTGAGCACCACCACCGCGCCATAGCGCCGCGCCGCCGCGCGCACCGCGCCCGCGCGGTCGGCATCGATCGCATCGGCCTCGCATTCGAGCATCGCCGCCATCTCGCCGATGTGCGGCGTCAGCACCGCGGGGAACACGCGGGCCGCGAGCGCCGCGGCGCGCGCCGGCAGCGTCATCAGCGCGGTCGCATCGAGCACCAGCGCCAGCGCGGAACCGGCATCGGCGGTGAGGCAATCGACCACCGCGCCCGCCGCCTCGCCGCAGCCCATCGCCGGCCCCGCGATCACCGCGTCGCAGCGTTGGCAAGCCCGATCGATCACCTCGCCAGCGGCGGCGATCTCGCCGGCCTCGGTCTCGTCCAGGGGGAAGATGCGGATCTCCGGCATCGCCACGCCGAGCGCGGGGGCGGCGCTGCGCACGGTGGCGGCCTGGACTTTGCCTGCACCGGCCCGCAGCGCTGCCTCGGCGGTCAGCAGCAATCCGCCGGGCATCTCGGTGCAGCCGCCCACCGCGAAGACCCGACCGCGCGCGTTCTTGTCGGCATGGGGATGCGCCTCGGGCAACGGACGGTCGCGCAGCCAGTCGCTGTCGAGCGGCAGGCGATCAGGGCTAGCCACGCGCGGCGACCATCTTGTCGGGCGCGGCGGTGACCGGAGTCGCCTCCTCCTCCATCGGCGCGGTGACGTTATAGCGCGCCAGGACCAGCTGCCCGTCGCGCCCCAGCGCGGGATCGAGCCGATATTCGGTGATCGCGCAGTTGGCGACGTCCCCCTCCCGGTCGATCGCCAGGATCTCCGCCTCGGTCCTGTTCTCGATGATATAGCGCAGACACAGCACCACCACCTGATGCGCGACGATCATCACCCGCCGCCCGCCGTAATGCAGCGAGACGGTATCGAGCAGCGCGCGCAGCCGAAAGATCACATCGACCCAGCTCTCCCCGCCGGGCGGACGGTGGTAGAACTTGCCCAGCAAGGTGCGGAACCGCGCCTGTTCGGGCTGGAACTCGCGGATGCCGGCGCCCGTAAGCCCGTCGAGGATGCCGAACTCCTTCTCGCGCAGCCGCTCGTCGAGGCAGATCGCCTGGTCGGCCTCGCAGCCGCCATGCTCGCGGAAGATCTCGGCGGTCTGCACCGCCCGGACGTAAGGACTGGCCAGCACCACCTCCGGCCGCCCGTCCTCGTGCGACGAGGCGAACCAGCGCCCCAGCGCCCGCGCCTGCTCGCGCCCCAGGACGGACAGCGGCACATCGACGTCGCGCCCGGTCAAGGCGATGCGCGCCAACCCGCGCTCGGTGGCGAGATCGCGCGCGACGTTGCCCGCGCTCTGCCCGTGGCGCACCACCCACAGCACGCTCGGCCAGCGGGGGGTCATCGATGCCATGCCTTCGCCATGCGGAGTAAACCACGGCGCGAGCGACAGGTTCCGTCAGGCTGTTGGCTTTCAAAGCGGGGTGCAGCGCTTCCACGCCGTTTTCCGGCATGATTTGCAGAATGCCTTGCAGTCGGTTTGCACACTTCAGTTCAGTAAGAGCGGCGGAGTTGCACACTAGCTTGCCATCGGTAGTCCTACGCGGGTGGCGAAGAGATCAACGGGCGGCTGGCGTCGACCCCGGACAACCGCCCCACCTTGGCCAACTCGCACAGTAGCAGGACCAGCACGCCGGTGAGCGCAACGAGTGCTATCTCGATCAGCCCCAGCGGCGCGAACCCCAGGACGCGGCGAAATCCCGGCACAAGCGCGATGAGCGCCGTGCCCCCCGCAACGACGGCGAGCACGTAGCGGAAGCTGACGTTGTGCCGCAGGAACGCCCCGCGCACCGATCGGCTGAACGAGCGGTTGACCAGGACCAAGGCGAGGATGCCGGCCACCAGCGCGAAGAAAACCAGCGCACGCAGAGCGTCGGCGGGCATGCCGGACAGTCCTGCTCCCACGAAGACGGCGCCGATGACGATCAGCGCCGCGGCGCCCTGCCAGAGGCCGTGCAGAACGACCGGCAGCGAGAACAGCCGCTCCTGCGGGCTGCGTGGAGGGCGCCGCATGGAGTCCGCCTCGTCGTCTTCAGCCTCGAACACGATCGCGCACACTGGATCTATGACCATCTCGAGCAACGCGATCTGCAACGGGCCGAGGACGACCGGCAGCCCCGTGACAAGCGGCAGGATCGCCAGGCCCGCGATGGGCACATGGACCGCGAAGATGAAGCCTATCGCCTTGCGGATGTTGTCGTAGATGCGCCGGCCGACACGCACCGCCTCGATGATGGCGCCGAAGTCGTCGTCGACGAGGACCAGCGCCGCGGCCTCGCGCGCTACGTCCGTGCCGCGCTTTCCCATGGCGACGCCGATGTGCGCCGCCTTCAGCGCGGGGGCGTCATTGACGCCGTCACCCGTCATGGCGACGATCTCTCCGCCCGCCTTCAGCGCCGACACGATCCGCAGCTTCTGCTCGGGCATGGTGCGGGCGAACACGCCGACATCGCTGGCCCGGGCGGCGAGTTCGTCCGACTCGAGCGCCGCGACCTCGGCCCCGGTCATGATCACCGCCGCATCGATGGTTGCCTGAGCCGCGATCGCCTTGGCCGTCTCCGGGTAGTCTCCGGTGATCATCACGACGCGGATGCCCGCGACCCGGCACTTCGCGACCGCCTCGACAACGCCAGGGCGGAGCGGATCGGCGAGACCCACCAGCCCGACCAACCGGAACTCATGGCCCTCGTGAGGCTTCGCGGTGTCCTCGCGCCGGGCTTCGCCCGTCGCAACGCCCAAGACGCGCAACCCGCGCGCGGCCATGGCCTTCGCGGCGGCTTCCAGAGTGGCGGTCTCTGCCTCCACCAACCCGCACAGTCTGGCGATCTCCTCCGGCGCGCCCTTCGCCGCGATGGTCAGCAAGTCGGCATCCGGGAGCTGCCACAAGTTCGACACAGCGAGGAGGTCGTTGCGCAGACCGTAGCTGTGGACGAGGCTCATGCCGTCAGTGGGTATGATGCCCGCCTGAATGGCGGCGTCGTGGAAGGCCCTCTCCATCGGGTCGACCGGCACCACTGCGCTCGCAAGTGCGGAGAGCCGGAGGACATCCCGCAGCGCCGGGTCTCCATCGCCCGCAGCCAGCGGCCGGTGCCCGCGGCGAGGCAGCCAGACCTCCATAACCGTCATGCGGTTCTGCGTCAGCGTGCCGGTCTTGTCCGAGCAGAGAACGGTCGCCGAGCCCATCGCCTCGATAGCTGACAGCCTTCGCGTGAGGACGCCCACCTGGCCGATGCGCCAAGCGCCCATGGCGAGGAAAACGGTGAGCACGACCGGGAACTCCTCGGGCAGCAGCGACATGGCCGAGGCGATGCCGGCGAGAAGGGCCTCGCTCCAGGTCCCCCGGGTCAGGCCATAGAGGATGGCCACGACCGCGGCCGCCGCCAACCCCGCTATGGCGCACACCTTCACCACGTGAGCAGTCTCGGTCTGCAGGCGCGGAACCTCGCCGCGCAGGTCTCCCAGCGAACGGCCGATCAGACCCATGCGGCTACGCTCGCCCGTTGCGCAGACCCGGGCCGTTCCGCTGCCGCGCGTCAGGATCGTTCCCGCGAACACACGGATCAGGTCATCGGCGTCGCCAGTCAAATCCATCGCATGATCGCCGACCGGGGCTCGCTTCGCGACCGGCACGGACTCTCCCGTCAGCAGCGACTCGTCGGCTTCGAGGTCGCGGGCCTCGATCACCAGCGCGTCCGCCGGCACCCTGTCGCCCTGCTCGAGGACGAGGATGTCGCCCTCGACGACATCGCGGCCGGGAATGCGGACCGGGGCGCCATCGCGGACGACGAGCGCCCTAGGCGCGGACAGGTCTCGCAGCTTGTCGAGGACCTTCTCGGTCCTGGCTTCCTGGACGATGGTGATCGCTATGGAGAGAGCCGCGAAGAGCAGGAGGACGATGGCCTCTACGGTGTCGCCCAGCACGAGATACACGCCGCCGGCGGCGAGTAGCATCGCGAGCATGGGCTCCCGCAGAACTTCGAAGGCGATCCTGAACGGCGTGCGCCTCCTGCCCTTGGGCAGCTCGTTGGGACCGTCCCGCTCCAGCCGCGCGCGCGCTTGCGAAGGCGACAAGCCTGCTTCGGAAGGCGGCGCGCCCGACATGGGGTGCGCCCGCGCTTCGCCAAGCTGCGCGACCGGCATATACCAGGTTAGTGCGCGAGCAGGACCGGCAGCGCGGGATCAGCCAGCACCGTCCGCGTCGCACCGCCAAGCACGAATTCCCGAAACCGCGCATGACCGTAGGCGCCCATCACGAGGAGATCAGCGCCAATCCGCCGGCAATAGCCGTTGAGGGCGTCGCCCGCGTTCTTGCCGTCCAGCTCTGTCTCCAGGGCCATGGCCCTGATGCCGTGCCGCGCCAGGTGCCGGACGACATCCTCGGCGTCGGCGGTGCCGGCCAGTTCCTTGTCGTTGGTCACGGTGACCACGGTGACCGAGCTGGCGCGCTCGCACAGCGGAATGGCCTCGGCGAGCGCGCGCGCGGCTGTGCGGCTACCGTCCCAGGCGATGACGACGTCATCAAACCGGTGCCCCGCGAGGCCCTCCGGCGGGAGGAGAACGACAGGTCGACCACTCTCGAAGATCAAGGCCTCTGCGATCGACGTGGTCTCGAGATCTCCGTAGACCGGGACGACGGTGAGATCGTAGGCCCGCGCGCGCGCCGCCAGCTGCCAGCCGGTGGCCAGGGCCGGGCAGTCGATGGTGATCATCTCGCCCGCGGCCTCGGACGGCACCGCCTCACCGAAACGGCGACGCAGATGGGCGGCGTTCTGCGCGCTCTTGTGGTTCTCTCCCTCGATGGTTTCGCGTGAGCGCACGACAATCTGCGAAAGGACGTTCGATATGTCGGGCAGGTGCACCTCGCACAGAGCGATCGAGAGCCGCGCGCCGAGCCGTTCGGCCATGTAGGCGGCGGCGTCCACCGCCCAGGAGGGTGTAGGCTCGGGATAGCTGTTCAGCTGAAGCAGGATGTCTCTGATCGGCATGGCGGGCTCCTCGTTGTCGGGCGCATGGTGCCCCTCCACGCTGGCCGCGATGATCCGCAATGTCCCTAAGGTGCCGGTGCACGCGGGCGTCGCCGTCCGCTTCGGCGCAGCAGGCCCGCTTTCCGCCGCCACCGCCGACTTCATACGGAACACTACGCATACCTCGCGCCGGGACGCCGCTGGCATTCGGACCACCAAGGGCGCGAACGAGCGCCGAGCAAGGTGCTTTGCGATGCGCGAATCCGAGGTTTTCACAGCCGACGCCGACCTGACGGAAGCCACTGCGCCTTCGCGGGTGTCGCGGTTCCTGAAGGCGCTTGGGCCTGGCCTCGTGACCGGCGCGGCCGACGACGACCCGAGCGGCATCGGCACCCATAGCCAGGTCGGCGCCGAGTTCGGCTACGGCCTGTCCTGGACGTTCGTGCTCAGCTTTCCGCTCATGGTCGCCATCCAGCAAGTCGCCGCCGAGATCGGTAGGATAACGGGGGCCGGCATCGCGCGAAACCTTCGGCGCCACTACCCGCTGCCGATGCTGTGGGCGATGGTGTCGCTGCTGCTGATCGCCAACGTGATCAACCTCGGCGCGGACCTCGCCGCAATGGGGGCGGCGCTGGCGCTCCTCATCGGCGGGTGGAGCGGCCTCTACACGCTTCTGTTCGGCATCGTCTGCATCGTCCTCGAGGTCCTGCTCAGCTACCCGCGCTACGCCGCCATCCTCAAGTGGACGACCCTCTCGCTGTTCACCTACGTCGGCGTCGTGCTCGTCGCGAACGTGCCCTGGGGGCGCGCCCTGGCGTCGCTGGTCATACCGGAGATCCGGCTCGACCTGGCCTATGCCACCGCCGTCGTCGCGATCCTCGGGACCACCATCAGCCCTTATCTGTTCTTCTGGCAGGCCGGGCAGGAGGTCGAGGAGGAGCATCGTCACCACGCCAAGCCGCTATGCCTCGCGCCGAAGTCCGCCGGCCCGGAGCTTGCCCGGATCCGTGTCGACACCTTGACCGGCATGGCCTTCAGCACCCTGATCTCGCTCGCCATCGTCTTCGCCACCGCGGCCACCCTCAATGCCAACGGGGTCCATGACATCGCCACCTCGGCCCAGGCTGCCGAGGCCCTGCGCCCGATCGCGGGCCAGTTCGCGTTCGCCCTCTTCGCCGCCGGCATCATCGGCACGGGGCTGCTCGCCGTGCCGGTCCTCGCCGGATCGGCGGCCTACGCCATCACCGAGATGGCAGGTGTCGCGGGCAGCCTGGATGCCAAGCCACTGTCGGCCCGGCTGTTCTACGGGGCGATCGCCGCGACGACGCTGTCGGGTGCGGCGCTGAGCGGTATCGGCATCGACCCAGCGCGCGCGCTGTATTGGGCAGCGGTGGTCAATGGGATCCTGGCCGGGCCGTTGATGGCCGTGATGATGGTGATCGCCCGGAACCCGCGGGCGATGGGCCGGCTGACGATCTCCCGCAGCCAGACGCTGATGGGCTGGACTGCGACCGCCGTAATGCTCGGCGCGTCGGCGGCGTTCCTCGTGTTTCTGGCGATCGCCTCATAGGCCATCTCGCGGCCCGACCACCGTTACCCAGGCCCCTGGGTAAACTACGGATGAAGCGCGAGCGAGGCGGACGATAGACGAAGGGGCCACCCCTTGCGCCAGGAGCCACCATGAGCCTTCCGACCCTGACCATCCACGGCGCCGGCCTGACGGTGACAGGCTCGTGCGTGGAGTTCGCCTTCGATGGCCGCCGGCTGCTGATTGATTGCGGCCTTTTCCAAGGCTCGCGGAGCCTGGAGGCCCTCAACCGCGAGCCCTTCGCATTCGATCCCCGCCAGATCGATGGGGTGCTGGTGACCCACGCCCATATCGACCACGGCGGCCTGCTGCCGCGGCTGGTCGCGGAAGGCTACGACGGGCCGATCTGGTGCACGGACGCGACGTTGGACCTGCTCGGCGTGATGCTGACCGACGCCGCGCGGATACGGGAGCAGGACGTCGAGCGCCGCAACCGGCGCGCCGACCGCGCCGACGAGCCACCGGTGGAGCCGACCTATACAGCGCGGGACGCCGAGCTCATTCTCGAACTCGTCCAGACCGTGGAGCTCAAGAAAGCCTTCGCCCCCTGTCCTGGAGTCGAAGCCCGGTTCTGGGATGCCGGGCACATCCTGGGCGCCGCCTCGATCGAGCTGAGCGCCGGAGGCGTTCGGACGATCTTGTCCAGTGATCTCGACCCCGACAACAAGAGCTTCCACGCGCCCCCCGTGGGGCCGCAAGGCTTCGAGAGCCCATACGGCGACCGCTAGCGCGAGGACGTCACGATCGAGCAGCGGCGGGCCTGACCCCTCAGAGCGCGACGATGGTCGCGGTCGCCGCGACGGCGGTCCCCGTCGCCAGCAGGGCTGCGCCGGCAGGGACCGCGCGGCGCGGGCCCACGATGCCAACGAGCAGAGCCAGCTTGAAGAGCGTGTTCAGCACGACCGGCGCGGCGATCGCTAGAGCAGCCAACCGCACGGGCATCGCGCCATGTGGCAGGGCGCCGACGGCGGCGATGGCCGCGTCGACATCCAAAGCGCCGCCCAGCGCGATGACGAGCGCACCACTTCCGGGACCCAAGCGCTGCTCGGCCCACCGGACACCGAACGTGACGACCGCGACCGTGGCAGCGAACACGAACGCCAGGGTCAGCGTTGGCGGCCTAGCCTCACGCTGATCGGCTGGCAGCTGGCCAAAGGCCAGCCGCAGATGCGCGGCGGCGAAGCCCAGGCCGACGAGCAGAGCGGGCGCCAGGACCAGGACCAGCTCACCCAGAACCGCCGGCGCCACGATCGCGGTCAGGACCAAGACGCGGACGAGCATCACGAGGCTCGCCAGCGACACCGAGCAGTTCTGCGCGGAACCGCCCTGACCCTCGCGAATGCGCCGGGCCGTTTCCACAGTCACCGCCGTGGACGAGACGAGCGAGCCGACCAGCGCCGTCAGCAGCGTCCCCTTGCGCCCACCCTGCCAGCGAGCGACGGCGTAGCCGGCAAGCGAGATCCCCCCGGTCACCACCACCACGAACCATATCCGGCGGGGATTGACGCCGCCGAACGGTCCGACGCTAGCGTCGGGAAGCAGGGGGAGAATGAGGAAAACGACGAGGGCGAGGCGCAGCAGGGCGGTCATCTCGGCCCTGGTGGTGCGCTCGAGCGCCAAGTGCAGCGCCTCGCGCGAGGCGAGCAGAGCGACCACCGTTCCGGCGCCCACGGCGGCCAGGGCCATCTGGCCGGCCGCGGCCAGCGCGCCCAGCAGGATCGTCAACATGGCTGCTACGGCCGATGTGGCGCTCAGGTTGGTCGCGGTTCGCATCTGCGAGTAATAGCCGATCAGCAGCATGGCGATCGCGCCAACGACGGCGAGCAGCGCCATCGCCTTGAGCCCAATCGCCGAGGCGAGCCCAGCGAGGCCACCGAGGATGCCGAGCATCGCGAAGGTGCGGACCCCCGCCACCCGCGAGCCCTGCTCCTCGTCCCGCAACCTCCAGCCGCGCTCGGCCCCTATCAACAGCCCGATCGCGGCCGCGAGCGCGAGCCGCGGCAGGACCGTCTCGACGTCTGTCGAATGCGACACCAGCGCGGGCAAGGCCGCTCCCATGGCGTCTTCGGTCACGGCGTCGTGTCCAGCTGACGGTCGACCAGCGACGCGACGACCGGCCCATCGCGTCCGTAGACATCCGGGAAGGTGGCGATCCCGCCGTCCTCCTCGACCGCCGCGGTGAAGTAGGCGATGTAGACCGGAAGCGGGGTGGCAAGGCCGACCTGCGCTGTCGCCCGCCCCGCCACCGCCTGATCGATACGGGCCGGGGTCCAGCCCGGCGTGCGGGCGAGCAGGCTCGCCGCCAGGCCGAGCGCGTCCTGCACCCGGATGCAGCCATGGCTGAAGGCGCGCACCTCCTCGTCGAACAGCTGCTTGGTCGGCGTGTCATGCAGGTAGACCCTGAACGGATTGGGCATGACCAGCTTGACCAGTCCCAGCGCGTTGCCGGGGCCCGGCGCCTGACGCACCCGGCCCCCGACGGAGACGAAGCCGCGCGCGCGAGCCTGCGCCGGATGCGCGCGCAGAAGTTGACCGACGCTCTCACGCACGATGCTCGGCGGAACGTCCCACCACGGGTTCACCACCAGCCCCGAGATCTTGGCGGCGAACTGCGGGGTCGGGGTCGCGCGCTTGCCCACGATCACGCGTCGGCGCTCGACGACCCTGCCGCCCTCGACGAGGCTCACCGTAAAGGCCGGCACGTTGACCAGAAGGTAGCGCGATCCCAACTCGCGCGGCATCCAGCGCCAGCGCTCGAGATTCGCGCGCAACCTCTCGATCGCCGCCTTGTCCCTGGCTGGGGTGACGGCGAGCGCCGCCTTCAGCGAGCGGTACTGGCGATGCTGCGGCGGCAGGCGGGCGAGAACCCGTCCGACCTGACGATTGGCCAAGGCCTCGGCCAGCAACGCACGCGCAGCTGCGTCGTCCAGCTCGGGCCCCGCGATGTGCCAAGCCACGGCGCGGCGGTCGCGCAGGTGCCCGTTGCTGAAATCGCCAGCGAGATGGAGGAACATTGCCGTCGCCCGGCCGCTCCAGGAGCCGGCGTCTCCTCGGGCCACGTCGGCCCGCAGGGCCTTCACATCGTAGTCGGCGGGGTCGAGGCCGTCGGCACCGACCTGCTCTGCGACATGCAGCAACTCCTCCGCGTCCGACCGCGGCCATATCTGCGCCTGCGCCTCACAGGACAACGCAAGACATGGCAAAATCAGTGAAGTCCAAATCCGCGCCACGCCCGTTCCCCTTGGCGATGTCATGGAAACACGCAGTAACCGTGTGCCCGGTGGGCGCTTATTGGTAACATCACTTATTGGTCGGGGCCGGCCGGACCGGCACTCCGGCAGCGTTCGCACGCTGCCGTGGTTCGCCGTGGCCGTTCCGCGGGATCGCTGAGCGACCGCCCGTTCCGCGGCGTCTGGTCGGGGCGCTGGCTGGCGACCCCGACCGACGCACGTCAATGCCCGAGGACGAGCGGCAGCGGGCTGTGCGTCAGCATGCGCTTGGTGACGCCGCCGAACGCCTCCATCAGCCGGCCTCGGCCGAAGGCGCCCATGAGCACGTAGTCCGCGTCCCAGCGCCTGGCCTCGTCCGCGATCAGCTTGTCGACCGCCGTCAGGCCGTCGTCGACGATCCGCACGTCGGCGTGTATGTCGTGGCGCGACAGGTACTCGGCCGCTTCGGTCGGCTCGGTCCGCTCGGAGCCGTCGCGCACCATGAAGATCTCGACCTGCTCGGCCAGCGCGAGCAGCGGGGTGCAGGCGCGCACCGTCTCAGCGCACGACGACTGACCGTCCCATGCGATCAATGCACGGCGCAGGGACATGCCCTTGGCGGACTCGGGCACCGCCACGACCGGTTTTCGCGTGTGCATAACGACGTTGCCCACGACCTCGCGCATGTCGGGAAGGTGATGCTGGTCGAGCTTGCGGTTGAGCACGACTAGATCCGCGAGCGTTGCCGCGTCACGCAGCGCGCCCGAGATCGTATCAGTGACGTCGACCCAGCTCCACGGCACGCCCTCGTTCGCCAGCCGGCCCTCCACCTTGGACTTGTTCTGGGCCTCCTGCTCGCGCTCGTAATCAAGCACGATGCCGGGCCCTGGCCCGCCGTAGTAGTCGCCGGCTACCGCGACGGGCAGAACCGCCACGTCCAGGCAGGACAGATGGCCGTCGAGCGCGCGAGTCAGGTCGAGCGCCGCCTGCAGGCGGGCTTCCTGTCCTTCGTCGTCATGGATAAGTAACAGAACGTTCTTCATGCTCACCTCCATCGGTTCAGAGGTGTGCTACCGGGCCTGCGAGGAGGCCTATACTGGGAATGATACTTAGCTGGCACGGCCGCTCGACCTAGAGCGGCACCGGCGGCTGCGCGGTCGCGCGGCTCAACGCGGCCATGAGCACGTGATCGCGGAAGGGCTTCTCGAGCACCTCGACGAAACCGGCAGAGCGCGCGCGTCCGGCAACTTCGTCAGACCCGAACGCCGTCATGAGTATGGCCGGCGTCTCATGGCCGCGCGCGCGTAGCGTCTCCAGGACGCTGATGCCGTCCGAAATGCTCAACCGGTAATCGGCAAGCAGGCAGCCGGCTCTCCCGGCGTCTGGATCGGCGAGCAGCGCGGCCGCGTCGGCATACGCCTTCACGTCGAAGCCGCGCCCTTGCAGGAGCAGCTGCAGGGACCTGCGGACCGCGTTGTCATCCTCGATAAGCAGTATCAACGGCCTCTTCCCGTAGACGTCTTTCATGTAGTCGCTCATCCCGACATCCTTGCAACGGAAAGGGGGTGGCACGGGCGCGGAAAAATGGCGTTAGGTAATAGCCCGAGGGGCGTCAGAACCCGAGGTCGGCGGCAAAGGCGATCCGCTGCAGAAGGAACGGTCATGTCGATCCGCAACCTCTCCCTCCTCCGCGATCCCGGCAGCGTTGCCCTGATCGGCGGATCCGACCGCGCAGGATCGTTGGGCAAGACCGTGCTCGACAACCTCATCCGCGAATTGGTCGAACAAGCACACATCCGCAGTGTCACCAAGACCTTCCCGCTTAGCCAGGCAAACGAGGCAATGAGCAGGCTTCGGGACAGCCTGATAGAGGGAGCGGCGGTCCTGGTTCCCGGCGAAGGGCAGCCGCCGTTCCCTGAAACCCTGACCGTATAATACCGTATATTCGCCCTGGGAGCCCGGCAGGTAATCGCAGCCGTCAATGATCTTCTCAGTCCGCTGAAGGCGCCCGCAAACAGTGATCAACCGGAGAGAGCGATGACTGGCGACAAAGTGGTCGAGAATGCGGCGGCGCAGGTCCGGAACGTCCTGACCGGGGAGGCGACAGCGCCTAATGTGAAGTGCTTCTTCCACGAGCCGACCTTCACGGCGAGTTACGTCGTAAGCGATCCGGCCACGAGACGAGCGGCGATTGTGGACAGCGTGTGGGACTTCGATCAGCCCTCCGGCAGGACGAGCTTCGAATCCGCCGACGGGATCGTCGCCTACGTGCAAGAGCACGACCTTACGGTTCAATGGATTCTCGAAACCCATGCTCATGCCGATCATCTTTCGGCTGCCCCCTACCTTCAGGAGAAGCTCGGCGGCGAGCTCGTCATCGGGAGGGAGATCATCACGGTCCAGGGCGTGTTCGGCAAGATCTTCAACGAAGGAACCAAGTTCGCACGCGACGGATCGCAGTTCGATCGGCTGGTCGGCGACGGAGAGCAGCTGATGCTCGGGAATATCCCGGTCACTGCCTTGCATGTACCGGGACACACCCCGGCCGACCTCGCCTATGTGATCGGCGACGCGGCGTTCATCGGCGACACCATGTTCATGCCTGACTACGGCTCGGCCCGCGCCGACTTCCCCGGCGGCGATGCCGCCAAGCTCTACCGCTCTGCCAGACGCCTCATGCGCCTCCCGGACGAAACCCGCGTGTTCCTTTGCCACGACTACAAGGCGCCGAACCGCGATAGCTTCGTATGGCAGACGACCATGCTCGCGCAGCGCACCGCCAACGTTCACCTGCACGAGGGCGTTAGCGAGGCCGAGTTCGTGCGGATGCGCAGGCAACGCGATGCGACCCTGGAGATGCCGCGGCTCATACTCCCCTCGATCCAAGTCAACATGCGGGGGGGGCACATGCCGCCGCCGGAGGAGAACGGCGTGTCCTACCTCAAGCTGCCGGTCAACGTGCTGTGATGCTGCCCGGCTATCCTGAAGCCCAGCCGGTTCAGGGACTCGCCGGCGGTGTCCTCATCGGCTTGGCCGCGGCGCTGATGCTGCTCGGGTCAGGACGCATCGCCGGCGTTTCCGGCATCCTCGCCCGCAGCGTTCGAATCTCGTCCGGCGACATGGCATTGACCAGCGCCTGGGCATTTCTCGCCGGTCTCCCTTTGGGCGCCGCCCTGATCGCACTGATCATGGATTTGCGTCCGGCCGAGTTCGCGGCTTGGCCGGTGCTGGTCACGGCCGGCCTCTGCGTCGGATTCGGCACGCGCATGGGCAGCGGCTGCACCAGCGGACACGGCATTTGCGGCGTGAGCCGCTTGTCACAGCGCTCCATCGTCGCGACCCTTTCGTTCATCGCGGCCGGCGTCGCGACTGTCTTCATCCAGTCGAAGATCGGAGGCTGACGTGCCCTATGCCAAGAAGCTGCTTCCGCCGCTGGTCTCGGGCACTCTGTTCGGAGCCGGCTTGACGCTCTCGGGAATGACCGATCCCGCGCGGGTTCGGGGCTTCCTCGACGTCTTCGGCAGCTGGGATCCGACCCTGGCCTTCGTCATGGGCGGCGCCGTGCTCGTGATGGCGATCGCATGGCGCATTCGCAATCGCATGGGCACGCCGATCTTCGCCGAACGATTTTCGCTGCCGGACCGCAAGGATCTCGATGGCCGGCTGATAGCCGGCTCGATCCTGTCGGGATCGGTTGGGGCCTCGCCGGTTTGTGTCCCGGCCCGGCAGTGGCCTCACTGGCGCTCGCGCCGCTCGGTGTCGCGCCCTTCGTCCTCGCCATGCTCGCCGGCATGGCTGCTCAACATGCTCTCAGCGCGATGCCGCTGCGCCAGCAAGCCGTTGTGGATTAGCGTGCGATGGAGCTTACCAAGCTGCCGCCGTACATGATTGGCGGCTGAAATGGTCAGGGTCGTTCGCTACTTCCCCATACTGGAATGGACGCGTGGCTACGACCGCTCGACACTGATCAGCGACGTCGTGGCTGCGGCGATCGTCACGATCATGCTCATACCGCAGAGCCTGGCCTATGCCATGCTGGCCGGGCTTCCGCCTGAGGTCGGGCTCTATGCCTCGATCGCGCCCCTTGTCGCGTATGCGGTCTTCGGCACCAGCCGTTCATTGGCGGTCGGTCCCGTTGCGGTGATCTCGCTGATGACGCTGACCGCCGCGAGCAGCGTTGCGCCGCCGGGCAGCGGCGAGTTCATTGCGGCCACGCTCGTGCTGACGCTGCTCTCCGGGCTCATCCTGCTGGCGACAGGGGTCTCGAGGCTTGGCTTTCTAGCCAACCTGCTCTCGCATCCGGTCGTTTCGGGCTTCATAACGGCAAGCGGCGTCATCATCGCCTTCAGTCAACTAAAGTCGCTGCTGGGAATCTCCGCTTCGGGGGAGACGCTTCCAGAGCTGATCGGCACGCTGGTTGGAAATCTTCCTGCCACACATTGGCCGACGTTCATCATCGGCGTCGCTGCAACGGCCTTCCTGGTGTGGGTGCGTAGAGGCCTAAAGCCACTGCTGATCCGAGCAGGGGTGGCAGCGCGGCCCGCCGACCTGTTGGCCAAGGCAGGCCCGATCGCTGCGGTGGCGATATCGACACTAGCCACGGTGCTCCTCGACCTGGAGACGCAGGGCGTCAAGGTGGTTGGCAACATCCCTCGTGGCCTGCCTCCGCTCACCCTGCCACCGTTCGATCTCGGCTTGTGGCGCCAGTTGGTCGTGCCGGCGCTCCTTCTCTCGGTGATCGGCTTCGTCGAGAGCGTCTCAGTGGCGCAAACCCTCGCAGCCAAAAAGCGTCAGAGGATTGACCCTGACCAGGAACTGATCGCATTGGGCTCCGCGAATGTCGCTGCCGCTTTCACCGGAGGCTATCCGGTTACAGGCGGGTTCGCACGCTCGGTCGTCAACTTCGATGCGGGGGCGGAAACACCCGCCGCCGGTGTGTTCACTGCTGCGGGCATTCTCGTCGCCGCGCTGTTTCTGACGCCTCTGCTCGCCTCGCTCCCGATCGCCACCCTGGCCGCCACGATCGTCGTCGCAATGCTGAGCCTCGTTGACCTCAAGAAGCCGTTCGAAACCTGGCGGTATTCACGAACTGACTTCGCCGCGACGCTGGCGACTGTCCTGTTCACCGCGCTGGCCGGCGTGGAAGCGGGCGTTGTCGCTGGCGTCGCGCTAAGCCTGGCGCTGTATCTCTGGCGCGCTTCACGCCCCCATGCCGCGATCGTCGGTCGAGTGCCCGGGAGCGAACACTTCCGCAATGTGCGGCGGCATAAGGTTCTCACCGACCCGCGGGTGCTGACAATCCGCATTGACGAGAGCCTGACCTATCTCAACGCTCGCTGGCTCGAGGAGTTCGTGCTCGAGCAGGTCGCCGATCATCAGCAGGTTGAGCACCTCATCCTAATGTGTTCAGCGGTCAATGCGGTGGACGCATCCGCGCTCGAGAGCCTCGAGGCGATAAATAACCGCCTCGCCGATGCGGACGTATCGTTGCACCTGTCCGAGGTGAAGGGCCCAGTCATGGACAGGCTGGAGCACTCGAACTTTCTGCATCACCTAACTGGGCAGGTCTGGCTTTCACAAAACGCGGCGTTCGAGGGGGTGATCGCCCGTGCAGATCGTGCCCACGAGGCGCGCATCGTGCCGGATCCTTGGGCCGCCAGGGGACTGATATGACGCTCCCCGGACAACGCGGAAGTGCTACGTTTGCGCCTTCACAACCCCCGCAGCGCGCCGAGCAGCGGAAGCTGGCTCTTCAGAATCGCCATCTCGCTTCGTATTCGATCGAAGGTGTCGCTGTCGGTCGCGCCGGCTGGTAGCGGCACCGGATCATCGACAGCGGACATGCGCTGGACCTCCGGAAAGCTCAAGGCGTGATGGCCACTTTGAGCACACCGTCGCGCTGGTGCGCGAAAAGGTCGTAGGCGCGCTCGATGTCGTCGAGCGCGAAGCGGTGCGTGACCAGCGGCGCCGCGTCGAAGCGCCCCGTCGCAACCGTCGCCATCAGCCGGCGCATCCGCTCCTTGCCGCCAGGGCAGAGGCTGGTGACGATCCGGTGGTCGCCAAGACCCGCGGCGAAGGCGTCGAGGGGTATCTTCAGGTCCGTCGAATAGACCCCGAGCGACGAGAGCGTGCCCCCGGGACGAAGCACGCGAAGGGCGGCCTCGAACGTCTCCTGCCTGCCCAGCGCCTCGATCGCCACGTCCACGCCCCGCCCGCCGGTGAGCCGCAGGATCTCGGAGACGGGGTCGGTCTTCGTGAAGTCCACCACGTGGTCCGCTCCCATGCGGCCCGCCAGCGCGGCGCGCGCCGGCACTGCCTCGACGCCGATGACCGCCGAGGCGCCCATCAGCCTCGCCCCCGCCGTGGCGCAGAGTCCGATCGGGCCTTGCGCGAAGACGGCGACGACATCCCCTATTCGGATATGCCCCGCCTCGGCGCCCGCGAAGCCGGTCGACATGATGTCGGGACACATCAGAACAGCCTCGTCGCCCAGCCCCTCGGGAATGGGGGCGAGGTTTGCCATGGCGTCGGGCACCAGCAGGAATTCCGCCTGCGCGCCGTCGATCGTGTTGCCGAAGCGCCAGCCGCCCATGGCCTTCCACCCGTGGGCGGTGCCCGCGCCGCATTGCGAGTGGCAGCCATCGAGAGAGGCGTTCGACCAGCCGGACGGGGTGATGGCGCCCGCGATCACGCGCTGGCCCTCGCTATAGCCGCGGACCGCCGAGCCGAGCTTCTCGATCACGCCGACCGGCTCGTGCCCGATCGTGAGTCCGCGCGCGACGGGGTATTCCCCCTTGAGAATGTGGACGTCCGTGCCGCAGATCGTGGTGGTCGTGATGCGAACGAGGGCGTCTAGCGGACCCACCTCTGGGAGCGGCTTCTCGTCCAGAACGATGCGGCCAGGCTCCACGAATATCGCCGCCTTCATCTTCTGCGTCATAGTCATTCCCCTGTTTGGGCGGATCGAGGCGTCGCTAGTGCGCCTCGAACGACCTTCGGCCGATCGGCCGTGATGGCGGATCTCGCGCGGGACCAGCGGTCGGCGTTGGCCTCGGCGCAGACGCGGTCGGCCAGCTCGTCGACCTTGGCGAGCTGCATGGGCCCGTGGAGCGCGGTCATGTCCGGACCGATCGAGTCGAGGTGCAGCCGGTAGGTCTTCCTCGCGCCGAAAACCTCGGCGACATACTGATCGTAGACCGTGTGGAACGCGGCGCGGACGCCCATCTCCGACAGCCACGGCTCGCTTGACGCCGATGTCGCTATCTGGACCAGGCGGACGTTCTCGAGCGGCTTGAGCCTCGGTTCGCTAGAACCGAACGCGACGCCGCTGCCGACGACCCGCTCCAGATACCCCTTCAGCATGGCCGGCGGCGAGCCGAACCAGACCGGGTAGACGAAGACCAGCACGTCCAGCTCACGGAGCCGTTGGCACTCGGCCAGGTTTTCGGCGGCCGGAGCGAAGCCAGCCTTGCCCGGCTGCTCGTGCGCCTTCAGGACCGGATCGAAGCCGTCCCGGTAAAGGTCGCGCAGATCGCAATGTTGCCGGTATCTGTGCGCGCGGCTCTGCCAGCGCCGCGTGACCTCGGCGCAGAAACTTTCCGGAGCGGGGTGGGTGAGGACGACGAGTTGCCTCACTGGTGCGGGCGGGGCCATGGCCGAATCCTGTCCGATTAGCTGCGTCTTCGCAGGGTTTTACGCGCCCGGCCCGGCCGACGATCTACGCAGAGTCACCAAGGGGCCCTCCCCCCTGGGAGGGCGCAACAATCTCAGCGGGCGCAATCCCGGCAAAGCGCAGACGAGATCGCGGAGCGCGGCATCTACGGGTAATTGCGAATGGGGACGTGGCCCGGCCGTGGTCATGAATGCTCGAACAGGCATTTCTTGTTCCAGCCCCTCCCCCCTACGAAAGGATAGTGTCATGAACGACCTCCGCGTCACCCCGGTCGCCGCCACCGGGCGCTCCCTGGATCGCGCACCGGCAGGCCCGGTGGGCTGGCTCCGCCACGAGATCGACCGCCTGTTCGACGACTTCAGCATCGGGCTTTCGGCGCGCAGCGTCTTCAACTTCCCGCCCTTCGACACCCTGCATCCGGCGGCGGACCTTGTCGATGATGGCGCCACCTACCGGCTCTCGGTCGAGCTGCCTGGCCTCAAGGACGACGAGATCGACGTCGAGTACCGCGACGGCGTACTGTCGATCGCGGGAGAGAAGAAGGAAGAGAGCGAGCAGAAGGAGAATGGCTGCATGCTCAGCGAGCGCCGCTACGGAAGCTTCCGTCGCGAGCTAACACTACCAAAGGATGTCGACGCCGACGGCATCACGGCCGACTACAAGCGGGGCGTCCTGACGCTCAGGATGAAGAAGACCGAGGACGCGGCAACGAAGCCGCGGAAGATCAAGGTCGGCTAGGCGCACCGTTCACGGCCGTGAGCCACGGCACCCGGCCGTCCGGTTTGTCCTACTTGAGCGGGAGCTGGCTGAGCAGCTTCTGGCGTTCCTTCGCCAGCCTTGCCCGCAACTTGTTCGCCTGCGCGGGATCGGTGGAATGGGCAATTTGCTCCTTAAACCGCTCTATGTTTTCGCGAGTTGTCTTGTGCGGTTCCATCGCCAGGTTCCGGCTTCGAGTCGACAGATGATATTAACACAGTCTAACTAAAAAGGGCTTGAGAAGTCGGGCCCCCGCAAACGTCATCAATGCCGGAGATTGCCGCACAACGCGGCGGCGAACTGGAGGATAAGCGATGCGACCTTCCCCCCGGAAAACTCACCACCACCATCTCAACTGCGCGCGAGACCAGAATTGTCTCGGCGCGACGAAGCCACACGCAATGGCACGAGCTGGACGGCCATGAGTCCGTGGCCCGCCACCGCCGCTGTCTTGGCCCTAGCTGCGGCAGTGGCCGCCTTGGGCGCGCCGCCGCGCGCGCCGGCGGGGAGCCCTGAGCTGACGCCAGCTGAGCGCCGCGGCCAGGCGATCGCCCAACGTCGCTGCTCAGCCTGTCACGCGGTCTCCCGGAATGGCGTGTCGTCCAATCCCGAGGCACCCTCGTTCGAGGATATCGCGAACAGGAGCGGGCTAGCGCCGCCGACCCTGCGGCAGTTCCTCCGCGACTCCCACAATTTCCCGGCGGTGATGAACTTCCGCCTCGAGGATGAACAAGTCGATGACCTCTCCGAATATGTCCTCACGCTCCAGCGGCCGGGCTATCAGCCGATCATGTAGCCGAGCCGAGGCACCCCCGCCATAGCCTGACCGACCACGATGCGGCGTCAGGTCGAGCGCGGGGCCGAGCGGGCCGCCGGATGAGCACCGAAGCGGAACGTCAGTCCTGCGGCAGTCTGAGGTCCTCGCGCTTCACCGCCTCCGGCATCGGCACGCGTCGCAGGAGACGTTCCACATCGTCCCGGTGCGCAAGGTCGGTGCCGGTGCCGAGCAGGGCCGCGCCGCCCGCGGCTACGCCGCGGCGGAACGCCTCGATCACGTCCTGGCCCTGAGCCAGCGAGTGGATCATCGCGGCGAGGAAGCTGTCGCCGGCGCCGACCGCGCTTCGCACCTCCACCTGGACCGACGGGAGATACAGAGCTCCGCCCCGCCGCGCGAGGATGGCGCCACCGCCGCCCAGGGTGACAGCGACGAGTTCGGCGCGGCCGCCGTCCACAAGGGCCATTGCCGCTGCGGCGATTGCTTCGTGCGTCTCGAGAGGAAGACCGGAGAACTCGCGGAACTCGCCGATGCTCGGCTTCACCAGGAAAACCCCACCCGCGACAAGCGCGTGCTTCAGCGCTGGTCCGGAGGTGTCGAGGACGAACCCAGCCCCCCGCTCGCGGGCGGCGGCGCCGACGCGGACGTAGAGGTCGTCCGGCGCGCCGGGCGGCAACGATCCGCTCACGACCACGAAGTCGCCCTCGATCCCGGACAAGGTTGCGAGGCTCGCCTCGCATTCGGCGGCACCGATCCGCGGTCCCGCGGGAACGATCCGGAACTCCCTGCCGCTATCGCGCTCCAGGATGACGTAGGCGACCCGCGTATGGCCGGCTATCTCGACGTTGTGGCGCACCAACTGGTGCTCGTCGATCAGGCCGTCGAGCGCCTTACCCGTCGCGCCCCCGGACAGGTAGCAGGAGCGTGCGTTTCCGCCCAGGCGGACGAAGACCCGCGCGACGTTGATGCCGCCACCCCCCGGGGCGTAGCGTTCATCGCTCCCGCGCAGCTTCAACGTGTGAGTGAGCCTGTCGACGGTGCAAGTCACGTCGATCGTCGGGTTCATCGTTAAGGTCACGATGCTCTTCAAGGGGCACCTCTGTCGCGAAAATTTCCGCCCCAGTCGGCCGCGCCTTCGGCACTATCGAGGGACCGCCATCAGGCTATCGGGAGAGAGGTCCCTCGACGAATTGGTAGTTTACCGGATCCCATCGCGCCTCGGCTGTCCGCCGCCGACTTTTGCTCCAATGAGGCCGTGACCTCGTGGCGCGGCCTGCCAGCAGAGCTGTTTACGTAACAATCCGGAAAGCGAGGGGAGATTGGGTAGGTCAATCATCCTCCCACAGACGCCGAAGGAGAGGTCACAATGGCTCACGCGCTGATCATCGACGACAACATGGCCGTGAGCAGGGCGATCCAGGCCCGGCTGATCGCCATGGGGTTCAACTCGTTCGACCATACCTGGTCCGAGGGTCAGGCGCTGTCGGTGGCGCAACGACGCTCACCCGATCTTGTTGTCGTCGGAGACGAGATCGCCGGAGGCTCGGCTACGCGAGTGGCCCAGCGCTTCGCCGAAAGGTTACCGACACCGATCCTAGTGGTCAGCAACGGGTGCTGCGAAGTGCGCCGACGTCTTCCCGGGGGACCGGTCGTCGACGGCCCGTTCCTGCTGAGTGATATCGATGCCGCGGTAACCCATCGCGCGGCGCTCGCGGCCTGGCCAAGACGCTCCGCCGCCAGCGGAAGCGTCCGTCCACGACGTGCGCTTTCCCGAATGAAACCGCCTGGAGGTCGACCTCCGTAAGATTACCAATTCAGCGCGCCTTCCTTGGACGG
>DASVMK010000077.1:0-1800 GCA_036384395.1 Novosphingobium sp. | reverse complement strand
GCGGCGCTCGCGTGCCGCTGGCGCGCAGCTTCGTTTCGCCGTGGAGCTTCGTCGACGATACGCCGTTCGATTATGCCGCCTCCGTCCGCCGCGCCTATCTCGACAATCCGGTGGCGCAGCGCGCGGTGCGGCTGGTGGCCGAGGGGATCGGCGGAGCGCCGCTCACGGCCAGCGATCCCGCCCTTTCCGCGCTGGTCAAGGCGACCAGCGCCGGCCAGCCGCTGCTGGAGACGCTGGCCAGCCAGTTGCTGCTGCACGGCAACGCCTTCGTCCAGGTGATGAAGGACGCGCGCGGCTTTCCGGTCGAGCTGTTCGCGCTGCGGCCCGAGCGGATGCGCGTGGTCGCCGGGGCCGACGGCTGGCCCAGCGCCTTCACCTACCGCGTCGGCGAGCAGACGCTGACGCTGCCCTTGCTCGACGAGGACGCATCGCCCAACCTGATCCATATCAAGGCGTTCCACCCGGCCGACGATCACTACGGCGCCGGCTGCCTCGCCGCCGCCGACCAGGCGGTCGCCACGCACAACGCCGCCGCGCGCTGGAACCGCATGCTGCTGGAGAACGCCGCCCGCCCCTCGGGCGCGCTGGTCTATGAAGGCGGCGAGGCCGGCGGGCTGACCGCCGACCAGTTCGAACGGCTCAGGACCGAGCTCAACGCCGCCTTCGCCGGCAGCGGCAACGCCGGGCGGCCGATGCTGCTCGAAGGGGGCCTGCGCTGGCAGAGCCTCAGCCTGTCGCCCGCCGACATGGACTTCGCCACGCTCAAGGCCGCCGCCTCGCGCGACATCGCGCTGGCCTTCGGGGTGCCGCCGATGCTGCTGGGGCTGCCGGGCGACGCGACCTATGCCAACTACCGCGAGGCCAACCGCGCGCTGTGGCGGCTCACGCTGCTGCCGCTGGCCGACAAGATCTTCGCCGCGCTGGCCGAAGGCCTGGCGCCGTGGTTTCCCGACCTGACGCTGGCCATCGACCTCGATAGGGTGCCCGCGCTCGCCGAGGACCGCGAGCGGCTCTGGGCCCAGGTCAGTGCCGCCGGCTTCCTCTCGCCCGAAGAGAAACGCGCGCTTCTGGGCCTCGCTCCCGAGGAGAACAAAACGTGAATTCAAACGATATGCTGGCCAGCCTCGCCACGCAGGCGGCCGCCGACGGCGCCGACCTGACGACGCTGCGCGTGCTGATCGAGGAAGCGAGCGAGGTGGGCGCGCGGCGCGTGCTCGACCGGCTCGGCCTGGCGGACGGCACCGCGCAACAGGACTTGTCCGAGCTGCGCCAGCTGCTCGCCGCCTGGCGCGACGCCAAGGCCAGCGCCTGGCGGGCGGCGGTCGACTGGCTGGTGCGCGGGGCTCTGGCGCTGCTGCTGGTCGGCATCGCCTATCGCCTGGGCGTGGCGGAGCTGCTGCGGTGAGGACCGATACGGTGCGCTTCGCCGGCTACGCCGCGCTGTTCGACCGCGCCGACGCCGGGCGCGACACGATCCGCTCCGGCGCCTTCGCGCGCACGCTGGCCGAACGGGCCGGCCCGGTCCCGCTCCACTGGCAGCACCGGGCGGACCATCGGATCGGCTGGGTAGAGGCGATCGCCGAGGACGCGCGGGGCCTGCGGGTGATCGCCAGCCTCGACCGTCCCGAGAGCGCCGCCGCGCTGGCGCTGCGCCGCCAGGCGGTGAGCGGCCTCTCGTTCGGCTACCGCGCCCGCGCCTTCCGCCCGCTCGGCCGGGGCCGCGAACTGATCGACATCGACCTCCTCGAAGTCAGCCTCGTCACCCATCCGATGCAGCACGCCGCGCGGGTGCATCTGATC
>DASVMK010000076.1:0-5201 GCA_036384395.1 Novosphingobium sp. | reverse complement strand
CCCACCACACTTCCCGCAGCGCCATCGGCCCGCAGCGCCGGATGATCGCGATGGGCGGTCTTGTCCCATCGTACCTCGCCGCCGAACAGGCTGCGGACATAGGCGAACAGCGCGCGGCGGCCGGCCAGGATGGCGATGAGGTTGGCCACGGGGATACGCAGCACCGCGCAGACGCCCTCGACCGGGCCGTGATCGCGCGTGGTCATGGCGAAGCGGAAGACCCCGCGCCAGGCGAAGCTGAGGAAGCACAGCGTCAGCAGCGGGCCGAGCAGGGAGGGCTGCCCGCCGGCGGGCCGGTGCCCCAGCAGCGCCGCCAGGCCGATCAGCCCCTCCACGAAAAACAGCAGATAGGCGCTGGCCAGCACCAGCGCGGTCAGCGGCCCGCGCCGGTCGCGCAGCGCCATCCAGTTGTCGATCGGCCGCGACGCCCAGCCCAGCCGGTCCCAGCCCTGCAGCGCGATGCCGTGGATCCAGCGCGTCTTCTGCCGCACCGCCTCGTCGAACCGCGCCGGGAAATAGCAGCGCGTGCCGACCAGCGCGTCGGCCTCGTCGCGCAGCCGCAGGAAGCGGCCGCGCCCGCCCTGTCGCGCCACCAGCAGGCCAAGCTCATAATCCTCGGTCAGGCAATCGGCGGCGAACGGCCCGCTCTCGCCCCGTGCTCGGCGGACTTGCGCCACGCCTTCGAGCGCCTCGCGGGTAAAGGCGCAGCCCACTCCGGCCGCGGGGATCGCGGCGCCCAGGCTGTCGCGCACGACGAGATCCTTGGCATGCGCTTCGGCGAATTCGTCGGTATAATGTCCAGCGATCCAGCGCGAGGCGGGTTGCGGTTCGGGGCAAACGGGCAGCTGGACAAAGGCCGCCGCCTCGAGCGCGGCGTCGAGCAGAGCGAGCGCGGCGGGATGGACCATGTCCTCGGCATCGTGGAGGACGATGGAGCCGAACGCCTGGCCGTCCTGCCGCTCCTGATCGCGCAACGCCGCGTAGAGCCGGTTCAGGCAATCGGCTTTCGTCGTCGGCCCGTCGCGGTCGTGGATCACCAGCCGCAGGCGCGGATCGGTGCCGGCGGCGCCCAGCGCCGCGGCCAGCGTGGCGGGATCGTTGCGATAGACGCCGACGAACAGCACGAAATCGCACTGCGCCCAAGCATGCAAGGTATGCGCGATCATCGGCCCGATGACCTCCGCCTCGCGCCAGGCGGCCACCAGCACCGCCGCGCGGCGGTTCAGCGCGGCGGCGGCAAGCCCCTCGGGCAGCCGTCCGGTCCGCGCGCGGCCGGTGGCGCGCAGCCACAGCCAGCGCAAGTCCACCGCCAGTTCGTCGATCGCGCCGATCACCAGCCAGAACGCGGCGAACAGCAACAGCTCGTGCCGCGCCAGGACAAGCCAGCCCAGCCCTTCATCCAGGAAGGGTTCGAATCGCTCAAGCACCCCCGTGCAGCCCCCCGGCAGCGACAATGCTTCACAGGGTATTGATTTTTCCGATAGTTGCAACGCGCAAGTATCGACGCCGGAACCCAGGCGTCAGGAAGCGCCGTGCCGCGCTACCATTCGCCGGTGTTAGGCATGCTGGACCAGGGTTCCCGCGGGGGTAGCGAGCCCTCCTGCAGCAGTTCGACCGAGATGCCGTCGGGGGAGCGGACAAAGGCCATGTGGCCGTCGCGCGGCGGGCGGTTGATCGTGACCCCGGCGTCCATCAGCCGCTGGCAGGTCTCGTAGATGTCGTCGACGCGATAGGCGAGGTGGCCGAAATTGCGGCCGCCACTATACGTCTCCGGATCCCAGTTGTACGTCAGCTCGACCTCGGCAACACCCTCCTGCCCCGGCGCGGCGAGGAAGATCAGCGTGTAGCGGCCCTTGTCGTTGGTGATGCGGCGCACTTCCCGCAGGCCGATCATCTCGAAGAACGCGATCGTCGCATCGGGGTCCGCCACGCGGATCATGGTGTGGAGATACTGGGTCATGTCTCACCTCTCAATTCACCGCAACCAAGGCACGGTTCATCGTGCATAAAGCCGCCTAGGCGCAAGGCCGCCTGGCGACATCCCGCCATAGGGACGCGCGCAGGGAGTTGCCATCATGACCGACCCTAACTCCGATCCACCCGCTTCCGCCACCGGCTTCTGGCGCGACACCGCGACCCGCCGCTGGCTTGCCAGCGCCACCGTGCTCGCCGTGGGCATCGTCGTGGGCGGCTATCTGCTCGGCAACGGGCTGGTACGCGCCAAGGACGCCGACCGTTCGGTGACCGTGCGCGGCCTGGCCGAGCGCGATGTGACCGCCGACCTCGCCACCTGGACCATCGCCTATTCCTCGACCGCGCCGGACCTCGCCTCGGCGCAGACCGGGATCGAGGCTGATTCCAGCGCGATCCGCGACTTCTTCCGCGAGCTCGGCTTCCCGGCCGACGCGATCCAGCCGACCGGCGTCAACGTCTCGCAGTCCACCGATCAGGGCGTGACCAGATTCACCGTCCGCCAGCGCATGACGCTGCGCACCAACGACATCCGCCGCGCGCAGAGCGCGGTGAAGCGCCAGTTCGAGCTGGTCCGGCGCGGCGTCGTACTCGAGGAAGGCTCGGGCATGGCCTATACGTTCACCCGGCTCAACGGCATCAAGCCGGCGATGGTCGCGCAGGCGACCAAGGACGCACGCGCCTCGGCCGAGCAATTCGCCAAGGACAGCGGCACCTCGGTCGGCTCGATCAAGAGCGCGACGCAGGGCTACTTCGAAGTCGGCGCGCGCGACGGCGACAGCGGCGGCGGCTGGGGCGTGTCGGACACGCCGTACAAGAAGGTCCGGGTGGTGACGACGGTGGACTTCTACTTGCGCTAGACGGCAGCCAGCGCGCGCTTCCAAGCCGCCAGCCGCTGCGCACGTACGGCGGCGTCCATCGCCGGTTCGAACGCCTTGACCGGCCCCCGCATCGCCGCGGCCGCCGCGTCGAGCGTCGGGAACAGCCCCGCGCCGACGCCCGCGAGCATGGCGGCGCCGAGCGCGGTGGTCTCGACGAAATCGGGCCGTTCGACGGGAATCGCCAGCACGTCGGCCAAGTCCTGCGCCATCCAGCCGTTGGCGCTCATGCCGCCGTCGATCCGCAGCGCCGACCACGGCGCGCCGTCGGCGGCGAAAGCCTCGGCAAGGTCGTGCGTCTGGTGGGCCATCGCCTCCAGCGCGGCGCGGGCGAGATGCGCGCGGGTGGTGGCGAAGCTCATGCCGGTGATCGCCGCGCGCGCCTCGGGCCGCCAGTGCGGCGCGCCGAGGCCCGAGAGCGCCGGCACCACCACCGCGCCGCCGCTGTCGGGCACACTGCGCGCCAGCGCCTCGGTCTCCGCCGCGCTGCTCAGCAGGCCGAGCGAATCGCGCAGCCACTGGATCAGGCTGCCGGCGACGAAGACCGAGCCTTCAAGCGCGTAGCAACGCTTGCCGCCTTGCTGGCACAGCACCGTCGCCAGCAAGCGGTGGCGCGAGCGCGGCACCCGTTCGCCCATGCTGGTGAGCACGAAGGCGCCGGTGCCGTAGGTCGCCTTGGTCAGCCCCGGCGCCAGGCAGTCCTGGCCGACCGTCGCCGCCTGCTGGTCCCCGACGAGGCCGGCGAGCGGCACCGCCGCGCCGAGCAGATCGGGCAAGGTGTGCCCGAAGGCGCCGGCATTGTCGGTCACTTCGGGCAGCGCCGCGCGCGGCACGCCGAACAAGTCGCACAGCCCCGCGTCCCACGATGCTCCGGCGAGCGGCAACAGGCTGGTGCGGCTGGCGTTGCTGGCGTCGGTCAGATGCGCGCCGCCAGTCAGCTTGAACACCAGCCAGCTTTCGACTGTGCCGAACGCCAGCCGCCCGGCCGCCGCCGCAGCCCGCACGGCGGCATCGTTGTCGAGCAGCCAGCGCATCTTGGTGGCCGAGAAATAGGGATCGAGCACCAGGCCGGTGGCCGCCTGCACCGTCGGTTCGTGCCCCCCCTCGCGCAGCGCCGCGCAGACCTCGGCCGTGCGCCGGTCCTGCCAGACGATCGCCCGCGCCAGCGGCTCCCCGCTCGTCCGGTCCCAGGCGACCACGGTCTCGCGCTGGTTGGTGATGCCGATCGCGGCGATGCGCCCCGCCCCGCCGATCTCGGCGGCCACGGCCTGCGCGCAAGCCAGCGTCGCCTGCCAGATTTCCGCCGGATCGTGCTCGACCCAACCGGGCTGCGGATAGTGCTGGCCAATCGCAAGCTGGCTGACCGCGCGAACGCCGCCGTCCGGCGCGAAGGCCATCGCCCGGGTGGAGGTGGTGCCCGCATCGAGCACGAGGATGTGATCACCGGATATCGACACTACGCTTGTTCCCTCCCTAGCATTCCCGGCCAGATTGCGGAGAAACCGCCGCCGAGACAAGCGCCCCCGCACTCGACATCCCCGGCCGGCGGCCCCATATCGCCGCCATGAAGTTCCCCGAGAGACCCTGGCCGGTCGGCGCCGCCGAGCAGCTCGAGCCGCTCGTCCGCCGCGTGCTGGCGACCAACCCGTCGCCGTTCACCTACACCGGCACGCAGAGCTACGTGGTCGGAACCGCGCAAGGCGTCGCGGTGATCGACCCCGGCCCGGACGAGCCCGACCACATTGCCGCGCTGCTCGCCGCGATCGGCGGCGCACCGGTGATCGCCATCGTCTGCACGCACACCCACCGCGATCATTCGCCCGCCGCCCGCCCGCTGGCCGAACGGACCGGCGCCCCCGTGGTCGGTTGCGCGCCGCTGGCCCTGGCGGACGACGGCCCGCGCTCCGATGCGTCCTTCGATCCGACGTACGCGCCCGACCGGGTGCTGACCGACGGCGAGAGCATCGCCGGACCGGACTGGACGCTCACCGCCGTCGCCACCCCGGGCCACACCTCGAACCACATCTGCCTGGCCCTGGAGGAAAGCGGCGCGCTGTTCACCGGCGATCATGTGATGGGCTGGTCGACCTCGGTCGTCGCCCCGCCCGATGGCGACATGACCGCCTACATGGCGAGCCTGCAGAAGCTGCACGACCGCGAAGACCGCATCTACTACCCGGCGCACGGACCCGCGGTGGCGAAGCCCCGCCAGCTCGTGCGCGGGATGATCGGCCACCGCCGCCAGCGCGAGAACCAGATCGTCCGGTTGATCGAAGCCGGCACCGGCGCCATCGCAGACATGGTGCCGCTGATGTACCGCGGCGTCGACAAGGCGCTCCACCCGGCGGCGGG
>DASVMK010000075.1:0-7755 GCA_036384395.1 Novosphingobium sp. | reverse complement strand
CGGCAGCCTCGGCCTGCGTGGCGAAGCGTCCCAGGCGAACGCGGAAGAAGCGGCCCGCCGGCTCGATGCTGCCGCCAAGGCTGGCGGCGGCGCGATCGGCGTTCTGGCGCGAGGCGAAGGCGGCGACCTGGACGACCAGCGCTCCTCTGGACGATCCGGCCGGAGCGGCGGATGGAACTACCGGGCGTGGTTTCGGCGCGGGCTTGGGCGCAGTTGGGGCAACGGCTTGCGCCGGTGCGGAAGCAGCGGGCATTGGCGTGGCAACCGGTGCGGGGCGCGGAGGCTTGGACGGCGCAACCACCGTCGGAACGGACGGCTTCGCGGCAGCGGCCGGAGAGGCGCTGGGCGAAGGCCTGGCAGCCGCCGCGACCTGGGCACTCGGCGTCGTCGGCAGTGCCAGAGGCGTTGGCGTCGTCGTCGTGGGTCCGTCCAGCTTGCGCAGCAGCACCGCGACCAGCGACTTGGGCGTGTCCATCCGCAGCGGCGCCGATTGCCCGCTGCGCAGCGCTGCCCGCTCGGGCTCGGGCGGATTGACGCGGCGCACGCGCACCGGTGTCTTGGTATCTCCGGTGAGACCAAGCTGCATCGCCGCGCCGGGCGAGAGCTCGATCAGGCGGTCGTTGACCATCGGCCCGCGCCTCTCGACGCGCACCAGGATGGTCCGCCCGCTCTCGAGCGAGGTGACCTCGACATAGCTCGGCAGCGGCAGCGTCTTGTGCGCCGCCGAGATGCCGCCGGCCCCGTCGAGCCAGACCGAGGCATAGCCGACCGCGTCGTAGCTGAGCTTGTCCTCGGGCTTGTAGGTCGTGCCATCTATGGTGAACGGATCGCCCACGACGACGGGATAATCCGACGCCGCGCCGGAGCCGGCGGCCGGCGGCGGCGCGACCTCCACGGCGGCGGCGCCTTCCGGCGCGCAGCCGTTGAGCAAAGTCAGTATTGCGGCCAGGGCCAGCGGCTTAACGGGCGATCTCATCTGCAAGCAACCCCACGGACAGTGCGTAGTAGTTCGAGCAGTTGTATTGCAAGATAACCCTATAATTCTGGGTTAATAGGTAGGCAGGGGTGCCGGGGCCGTCGGGTTCGAACAGCGAGGCCATCACGTTGTCACCGATTCCGGCGAGCGGCGTCACCCCCAGCAGGCGCCATTCGGAGACCGGCTTCCACACCGAATGACGCGCGTGGACGCGTGCGCAGCCGGGCGCGGCAAGTCGGGGCGCGATGGCGGCGCGGTCGAACCCCGCCGGCACCGAGGCGCGCACGCCCCAGGGCTGGCCGGGGCGCCAGCCGGCGTCGCGGAAGTAGTTGGCGACCGAGGCGAGTGTGTCGGCGCGGCTGTGCCAGATGTCGCGATCGCCATCGCCGTCGCCGTCGACCGCGGTGCGCAGGAACACCGAGGGCAGGAACTGCGGATTGCCGAAGGCGCCCGCCCAGCTGCCGTACATCCGCTCGCGCGGGACGCCCTGGTCGGCCATCTTGAGCAGCGCGATGAACTCGCCCGCGAACAGCTCGCGCCGGCGGCCTTCGTAGGCGAGCGTCGCCAGCGAGCGCGCCAGGTCGAAATCGCCGGTGTAGCTGCCGTAATTGGTCTCGTGCCCCCAGATCGCCAGCAGCATCTTGCCGGGCACGCCATAGCGCCGTTCGAGGCCCGGCAGCGTGCCGGCGAGGTCGCCATAGAGCGCCCGCCCCTTGCCGATGCGCGCGGCATCGACGTGGGTGCGCAGATAGGACGACATCGGCGGCGGCGCGCCGGTGGAACTGCCCGGCTGCGAGCGATCGAGCGCGACCACGCGCGGGTTCTCGGTGAGCCCGGCGGTCATCCGCGCGACCGTCGCCTCGCGCACGCCCTCCGCGCGCGCCCGCGCGCCGAGCTGGCGCAGATAGGCCTGGAAGCCCGCCTCGCCGCCGAGCGCCACGTCCGACCGATCCTGCGCCCGGGCGGGCGGTAGCGGCGGGGACAGCAGCGTGGTGGTGACGCCGAGCACGGCGAAGGCGAGGAAACGGCGCCAGCAAATCATCGCCAGGGTTGTTGCACAGCTCCCGCCGCTTGGGAATGCCCGCAGTCTCCGCGCCGCGTCGTTTCGCCGGATTCGCCGGGAGACGCGGGCGCTTGCACGGGGCGCGGGATCGGCTATGCCGCTGCGCGAGGACAGGTGGCCGAGCGGTTTAAGGCAGAGGTCTTGAGCCGGAGGCGGCGCGAGCCGCCGGAGACGTCACCGCAGGTGACAAAACCGCCGCGCGGCGCTAGCCGCGTCGAAGCTGGATGGACAGGTGGCCGAGTGGTTTAAGGCAGCGGTCTTGAAAACCGCCGTGGGTGCAAGCTCACCGTGGGTTCGAATCCCACCCTGTCCGCCAATTCTCCAGATTTGTTGATCTATCTGCAGAGCCAGGCAAGAAACGAACTTGCCCCCCACCGATAAACGGCGAGGGGCAAGCATTCATCGCTTAGAAGCGGCGGCCGAGCAGCAGGGCGACCTGGTGCCGTTCGGGCTGAAGGCCCGTGCCCTGATGGTCGCCGTAGCTCGAGTAGCGATACTCGACGCGACCGAGGAACCCGGCCACGGTCGTCTCGACGCCGGCGCCAAGGCGGTAGCCTTCGAGGTCGGTGCTGCCGCGGGTGACATCGACGCCGTCGTCATAGGCCAGCTTCGCCTTGGCATTGGTGTAGCCGCCCTTGGCATAGAGCAGCACGCCCGGAACCACCTCGCCGCCGAGGCGAATGCCGGCGTAGAGATCGCGGCCGGTCTTCACCGATGCGGAATCGCCCAGCACGAAAACGTCTTCGGCGGTCTCCTTGACGTTCGAATCGCTGAATTCGCCTTCGACGCCGAGCACGACGCCGCGGACGTTCAGGTCATAACCGACGGCGGCGCCATAGAGGATGCCATCGTCGCTGCCCGCGCCGACCGGGGTGTCGATGCGGACCTTGTCGTAGCCGACGATGCCGGCGACGTAGGGGCCCGAGAACGCGGCGCCCTCTTCCTGAGCCATCGCGGGCGCGGCAAGCGCCGCGGCCACCGCCACCGCGGACAGGGAGATAAGCTTCTTCATCATATTAATTCCTTGCAATTCAATCTTTTGCCAAAGGCGGCGCCCCTCTAACGAGCGGGCGTCGCGATGGTAACCGCCAATCCAATGCCACCTTGGCTTTTGCGCCCTACCTGTTGCCCGAATGCACCAGCGCGCCGACCAGGCACGAAAAAGGGCGGGGGTATCGCCCCGCCCTTCACACTTCCGAAGCGAGAGCGGCCTGGCCGCCCCTCCCCTTCAAATATGGATCGCCCGGCCATAGGCCGCCAGCGTGCTTTCGTGCATCATCTCGCTCAGCGTCGGGTGCGGGAAGACGGTCTGCATCAGTTCGGCCTCGGTGGTCTCCAGCGTCTTGCCGACGACGTAGCCCTGGATCAGCTCGGTCACTTCCGCGCCGATCATGTGCGCGCCCAAGAGTTCGCCGGTCTTGGCGTCGAACACCGTCTTGATGAAGCCCTCGGCCTCGCCCAGCGCGATCGCCTTGCCGTTGCCGATGAACGGGAAGGTGCCGGCCTTGACCTCGTAGCCGGCTTCCTTGGCCTTGGCCTCGGTCAGGCCGACGCTGGCGATCTGCGGGTGGCAGTAAGTGCAGCCCGGGATGTTGCGGCGGTCGAGCGGGTGCGGGTGGACCTCGGTGTTGCCGAGTTCCTGGGCGATCGCCTCGGCGGCGGTGACGCCTTCGTGGCTCGCCTTGTGCGCCAGCCACGGGCCTGCGGTGACGTCGCCGATCGCCCAGACGCCCTTGACGTTGGTGCGGCCGTAGGGATCGGTCTTGATGTTGAAGCGGTCGTCGGGCTCGACGCCCACGTCTTCCAGGCCGATGTTCTCGATGTTCGGCACGATGCCGATCGCGGCGATGACGTGGCTGTAGGTCTCGTCGGTGACGGTGCCGTCCTTGGCCTTGATCTTGACCGCGACGCCGTCCGCGCCGGGCTGGATGTCTTCCAGCTTGGCCGATGTCACGATCTTCATGCCCTGCTTCTTCAGCGCCTTTTCGAGGAAGGCGGAAACATCGGCGTCCTCGACCGGGACCACGCGGTCCATCATCTCGATCACCGTCACGTCGGCGCCGAGATCGTTGTAGAAGCTGGCGAATTCGATACCGATCGCGCCCGAGCCGACGACCAGCAGCTTGCTCGGCAGCTCGGTGGGGACCATCGCGTGGCGGTAGGTCCAGATGCGCTTGCCGTCGGCCTTGCCGGTCTTCTTCGGCAGTTCGCGCGCGCGGGCGCCGGTGGCGATGATGACGTGCTTGGCGCTGAGCTCGGTGGTCTTGCCGTCGGCATCGGTGACGACCAGCTTGCCCGCCGAGACGAGCTTGCCGGTGCCCATGTGCACGGCGATCTTGTTCTTCTTCATCAGGCCGGTGACGCCCTTGTTGAGCTGCCCGGCCACCCCGCGCGAGCGCTTGACGATGGCGTCGAGGTCGGCGGCGACGTTGTCGGCCGACAGGCCATAGTCCTTGGCGTGCTTCATCTGGTGGAACACCTCGGCCGAGCGCAGCAGCGCCTTGGTCGGGATGCAGCCCCAGTTGAGGCAGATGCCGCCCAGGTTCTCGCGCTCGACGATGGCAGTCTTGAGCCCGAGCTGCGCCGCGCGGATGGCGGCGACATAGCCGCCGGGGCCGGAACCGAGAACGATGACGTCATAGCTGTCGGACACTTGGCTAGATCTCCTGTTGAATCTGACGCGGCTTGCCCGCTTCGTCGATCGCGACGAAGGTGAAGACCGCCTCGGTCACCTTGAATTCCTGTTCCTCGTGGCGCGGCCGCCGCCAGGCCTCGACCGCGATCGCCATCGAGCTGCGGCCGACCTTGTCGAGCCGGCCATAGACCGAAACCTCGTCGCCCACCTTGACCGGCAGATGGAACTGCATGCCGTCCATCGCCACGGTCACCGCCCGCCCCTTCGACCGACGCGCCGCGATCAGCCCCGCGCCCATGTCCATCAGGCTCATCAGCCAGCCGCCGAAGATGTCGCCATAGGCATTGGCGTCCGCCGGCATGGCGGTGATGCGGATGACGGCTTCGGCGGGGTGATCGGCCACGGCGGTGCCGGGGTCAGGCCAGCATGCCGAGCGGCTTCTCGACGTAGTCCTTGAACGCCCCCATCAGCCGCGCTCCGTCCGCGCCGTCGACCGCGCGGTGGTCGAAGCTGCCGGTGGCCGACATCACCGTGGCGACGCCGAGCGCACCGTCGACCACGTAGGGCCGTTGCTCGCCCGCGCCGATGGCGAGGATGGTGGACTGCGGCGGATTGATCACCGCGGTGAACTGCTTGATCCCCATCATCCCCATGTTCGAGATGCTGGCGGTGCCGCCCGAGTATTCGCTCGGCAGCAGCTTGCCCGCCTTGGCGCGGGCGCCGAGGTCCTTCATGGCCTCCGCGATCGACGAGAGGCTGCGGCCGCTGGCGTCCTGGACGATCGGCGTGATCAGCCCGCCGGGGATGCTGACCGCCACCGACACGTCGGCGCGGCTGTACTGGATCATCTCGTTCCCGGCGAAGGTGACGTTGCACTCGGGCACCGCGACCAGCGCCTTGCCCAGCGCCTTGATCAGCATGTCGTTGACCGAGAGCTTGACGCCCTGGCTGGCGAGCGCGTCGTTGAGTTCGGTGCGCAGCGACAGCAGGCGGTCGAGCCGGATATCGACGGTGAGGTAGATGTGCGGCGCCTGCTGCATCGATTCGGTCAGGCGCTTGGCGATCGTCTTGCGCATGCCCGAGAGCTTCTGGACGGTGTGCGGGATGCGATCGTCGAGCAGCGCGCGGGTCTCGGCGGCCATGTCGACGCTCGCCGGTTTCGCAGCGGCGGGGGCCTGCTGGGCCGCCTTGGTGTCGTTGGCGGCCACGGGAACCGCGGGCTTGGCGGTGCCGCCCTTGGCGCCTTCGATGTCGGCCTTGACGATACGGCCGCGCGGGCCGCTGCCCTGGACGGCGGCGAGATCGACGCCCTTTTCGGCGGCGAGACGCTTGGCGAGCGGGGATGCGATCACTCTGTCACCTTCCTTCTGAACGGGAGCGGCTGCGGACGGGGCGGCGGGCTTGGGCTCGGCCTGCTTCTTTTCCTGCGTCCCCGCGGAGGCGGGGACCTCGATCGGCTTGGCGGGCGCTTTCGTCTCTTCGCTTGAGGCCCCCGCCTTCGCGGGGGTGCCGGCATCCTCGTCCTCGCCGGCGATGGTGGCGATCACCGTGCCGACCTTCACGTTCTCACTGCCGGCGGGGATGGCGATGGCGACGATCGTGCCTTCGTCGACCGCTTCGAACTCCATCGTCGCCTTGTCGGTCTCGATCTCGGCGAGGATGTCGCCGGACTTCACTTCGTCGCCCTCCTTGACCAGCCATTTCGCCAATGTGCCCTGCTCCATCGTCGGCGAAAGCGCGGGCATCTTGATCTCGATCGGCATGGTCGGGGTGTGCTCCTGAGGAAAGGCGGGAACTCCTGTGCCGTCCTTGGCCAAAATGTCGGCGATGAGCAAGAACCTTGCGCGCGAAGGCGATGTGGCGGATACCGCAACCGATAGGGGAAGCGGAACGATGCGTGTCTATCTCGCCATCATCGACGAGACCGACGAGGCGCTGGTCGCCTTGCGTTTCGCCGCGCGCCGGGCGGCCAAGACCGGCGGCACGGTGCACCTTCTGGCGCTGATCCCGCCGCAGCCGTTCAACGCCTTCGCCGGCGTCCAGGCGACGATCGAGGAGGAAGCGCGCGCGCGGGCCGAGGCGCTGGCCACCGCCGCCGCCGGCAGCATGGCGCTGGAGGGCGGCGCGACGCCGCAGATCTCGGTCCTTCAGGGCGAAGCGGTGAAGGTCGTGCGCGATTACCTGGCCGCGCATCCCGAAGTGGCGGCGCTGGTGCTGGGCGCGGCCAAGGAAGGGCCCCCGGGGCCGCTGGTCGCCCATTTCGCCGGCAACGCGGCGGGGCAGATGCCCTGCCCGGTGTTCGTGGTGCCGGGCGCATTGAGCGACGAGGCGATCGACCTGGTGAGCTGACCCTCACCGGCGCCCAACATTCTACCGCTTGGCCTTCTACCGCTTGCGCCCCTGGTGCCGGATGTTCCCCGGCCGTCCGCGCGGCCCCGCCATGTGGTTGCCCTTCTTCTTGAGCGGGCCCCGCATCGGCTTGCCGCGCGGCTCGATCGGGGCGCTGCCGCCCTCTTCCAGCGCGAACTTCAGCGCACCGGTCAGCGGGTTGGCTTCGGCCAGCCTCAGCCGCAGCACATCGCCGATCGCGTACTGCGTGCCGCTTTCCTCGCCGACGAGCACCTGGGCGCGCTCGTCGTAGGCGAAGCGCTCGTCGCCCAGCGTCGAGACCGGGACCAGTCCGTCGCCGCCGAGGCCGATGATCGTCGCGAAGAAGCCGAACTTCTGCACGCCGGTGATTCGCGTCGGGAACACCTCGCCCACCCGGCCCGCCAGCCAGGCGGCGACGTAGCGGTCGATGGTCTCGCGCTCGGCGGTCATCGCCCGGCGCTCGGCCTCGCTGATCGCCTCGCTGACGCGGGTGAGATCCTCGCGGTCGCGGTCCGACAGGCCCGAGGTCGCCGGCAGGCCCTTCGGCGCGGGTTGCTCCAGGTGGAAGGCGTCGACCAGCGCGCGGTGGACGAGAAGGTCGGCATAGCGGCGGATCGGCGAGGTGAAGTGCGCGTAGCTGCCCAGCGCGAGGCCGAAGTGGCCGGCGTTGCGCGGGCCGTAATAGGCCTGCGTCTGGCTGCGCAGCACCGC
>DASVMK010000074.1:0-1668 GCA_036384395.1 Novosphingobium sp. | reverse complement strand
CAGGAACTCGACGGCGAACTGATCGATGACCTGCCGGGCGCGCTGTGGACCCGCGCCTTGCTGGAGGAATGCCGCGAGGCCGCCCGCGACGGTGCGGCCTCACCACCATCCGCCCCCTTCCGGGTGGTGGTGGGCGTCGATCCGCCCGCCTCGGCGGAGGGCGACGCCTGCGGCATCCTGGTCTGCGCATTGGGCGCGGACGGGATCGCGCGGGTGCTGGCCGACGCCTCGGTGACCAGGCCGAGCCCCGAACGCTGGGCCCGCGCGGTCGCGCAGGCGGCGCGCGTGTGGCACGCCGACCGCGTCGTCGCCGAAGCCAACCAGGGCGGGGCGATGGTGGCGAGCGTGCTGCGCGCCGCCGAACTTAGCCTGCCGCTCAAACTGGTGCACGCCAGCCGCGGCAAGGCGGCGCGGGCCGAGCCGGTGGCGGCGCTTTATGAGGCCGGGCGGGTGCGGCACGCAGGCTGCTTCCCGGCGCTCGAAGACGAGATGTGCGGGCTGATGGCCGGCGGCGACTACCAGGGGCCCGGCCGCTCCCCCGACCGCGCCGACGCGCTGGTCTGGGCGCTGACCGAACTGATGCTGGGGCGGCGGGCGACACCGAGGGTGTGGCTGGCTTAGCGGGGCCTTTCGCGCATAACCGTGGGAACAGAAGAATACGATCTCATCCAATCACGAGTTTCTGGGCATATCCATCCCAAGAGTGCAACGATATTGCCGTAGTCCTGACTGAGATTATGGCCAATCAAGGGCTCTTGGTGGAAAATACGATTCCTCAGATCCTGAACTCGCGTAGCCGTCCTGCTGACATCGACGATCGTAGTGGGCGCAGAAAGGTGCGGAAACGCGTGACGGGTCTGCGTCGCCCATATTGTTCGGTTATATTCGCGACGCATCATGGCAACCCAAAACCCGAGCGAAAGCGATGCAACGATCTGCGGCGTACTCGCGGTTTGCTGATGGATTGAATAGTGACGGCGCTCGGCCTTGGTGATATCATCAACCTGTTTCGGTCGGAGCATGTTGCGGCATGTCGAGTCAGACGACCAGTTGGCGCCATACAAGTTGCAAAGCGCCTGATGGACGACGTTACGAAGTGCCACTTCGACGGTCTGCAACGGAAAATGGAAACTTTGCCCGATTGCGGCGTTCCATACGTATAACCGGTGTGCCAAATCTTCATGAAAGCCGCCGACCCGTTGGTAAGTGCGCCAACGTTCCGGAGATACCGTACGGTTGAATGCGGCAGTTAACTTAGGGGTAACCGCGCATACGATACCAGCTTGACGCAATGGCATAACACTTTAAATCCGCACGTGAGAGCCGGGGTCCGTAAGGATCGACCGGACTAGACAGAGCCCCCGGACAGCCGAAAGGCCCTCCGGGGGTTTCGCATTTTTAGTGCCCATGACGCACTAATCCAGGCCCAACAGGCCTTTATCCTCAAAATTTCGCTTTCCGCACCGGCATTCCGGAGGTCTTCCCTCATGTCCTTCCTCAAGACCCTCGCTGCCGCCTTCAAGGGCGGCGGCGCTCGCGTGCCGCTGGCGCGCAGCTTCGTTTCGCCGTGGAGCTTCGTCGACGATACGCCGTTCGATTATGCCGCCTCCGTCCGCCGCGCCTATCTCGACAATCCGGTGGCGCAGCGCGCGGTGCGGCTGGTGGCCG
>DASVMK010000073.1:0-16516 GCA_036384395.1 Novosphingobium sp. | reverse complement strand
GCCGTACGTGCCGTCGTGGCCGACCCGCCGCGCCAAGCTGTCGAAGAACAGCCCGGCATCGACGTTGCCGCCCATCAGTGCTTCGATCTCGGCCGTGCTCAGCGTGAGGTTGACGCCCACCAGCGCGCCGAGCAGGCCGTTCACCGAATTCACCAGCGCATTGGTGACGGTGACGATGCCGGAGCTGACCTCGATCCCGGCCTCGTCGATCCGCGCTGCGGTCGCGGTGGCGGCCAGGTCCGGGATGGACACGGCATCGCCCAGGACGCGGGTCAGGAAGCGGCGGCTGGCCTTTCGGGTGACGATGCGCACCGCGTTGGTCGCGCCGTTGCCGGGGCAGCGGGTCATGCCGGGATCGAAGCGGTCGCCCGAAGCCAGCGCGGAGTCGGCGCAGTAGCGCCCAATCGTCACCGATTGCAGCACCGTGGGATCGAGCCCGTTGCGGCCGAGGTAGTCGCGGGCGCGCGCCTCGGCTTGTGCGGGGTTCATCGCCGCGGCCAGCGCGGCGGCTTCGGTCGCGGCTCGCAAGTCGCGGTTGTCCATCTGATAAAGCCCGACGTCGAGCGCCAGCCCGGCCGCGGCGATCAGCGACACGCCGAGCGCCGCGATCATCGGCGCGACCGCGCCTTCGCGGTCGGACAACAGCGAGGCGAGCGGGCGGCGCTTCATGGTCTGGCTCCGGCCGCGCCCCAGATGCGCGCGGACTGCTCGGCGATCTGGCGGCGCAAGGTGGCGCGCGCGCCGGGCTCGGCGATCGCCGCGATCGCCGTGTCGGCCTCGCTGCCGCGCCCGGCCATCGTCAGCGCGAGCAAGAGGTTGTTGCGGATCACCGGGTTGCTCGGCGCGAGATCGCGCGCGCTCTTCAGCGTCTCGACCGCCTGCGCCGGGCGCCCCGCGCGCAGCTGCGCGTAGCCCAGCGCATTGCCGATCAGCGGATCGGCGGGACTGGCCCGCAGCGCCTCGGCATATTGCTCGGCGGCCTCGGCCCAGGCGTTCTCGGCTGCCAGCACATGCCCCCGCGCGGCGCTGACCGCCCCTTGGCGGGCGCTCGGCGCGACCCGCGCGAGCACGGCGCGGGCGCCCGCGGTCTGGCCGAGGTCGAGCAGGCAGTTGATGCGCAGGACAAGCGCCTCGAGATCGTCCGGATGCTGGCGGTCGAAATCGTCGAGATAGGCGAGCGCGGCGCGCGGGCGGCCGTCGCTGCGGGCCTGCCGGATCAGTAGCAGGTAGAGGTCGCGGGTCGAACCGGCTTCGGCAGGCGCGCCACGCGCCGGATTCGGCGGCGTGCTGACGACGGCGAGCGCCAGCGCCAGGATCGCGAGACGCGTGCTCATTCGGCCGCGCTCCGCAGTGTGTCGAGGATGGCGGCGACGGGTGGGCCGGCGAGCACGACGAACAGCGCCGGCATGAAGAACAGCAGCATCAGCACGACCATCCGCACGGTGATCTTGCCGATCGCCTCGCGGGCGCGGGCGACCCGCCGTTGGGAAAATTCCTTGATGAACTCGCGCAGCGCCGGGACCAGTTCCATTCCCTGGAACAAGGACTGGCGGAACAGCGTCGCCAGTTCCTTGGCGCCGAACACGCCGACGCGCATGGCCCAGCGGTCGAACGCCACCTGATAGTCGTGCCCTCGGTCGAGGTCCTCCACCAGCATGACGATCAGCCGCGCGTGCTGGGGCACGGCGGCCCGCTCTTCGCGCGCGATCGAGCGGAAGCACTGGTCGAGGCTGACGCCACTCTCGAGCATCATCAGCATGAGGTCGAGCAGGAAGGGGAACTCGGCGGTGAGCAGGCGCTCGCGCTTGGCCGCCCGCATGTGCAGCGCGTATTTCGCGCCGATGTAGGTGAGGCCGCCGGTGATCACGGTCGCCAGCGTGGTCAGGAATGGACTGGCTCCGGCCAGGCGCATGCCCAGGATGGTCAGCACGATCACGCCGATCGCCGCGATGAGCCGCCACCAGACGAACCGATCGAGCGCGGTGCCTTCGAAGAAGCCGGCGCCGCGCAGCTTCGCCTCGATCTCCGAGCGATCCCGCCCGCGCGCCGACAACAGGCGGGGCAGGGCGACGCCCGCGATGTGGCGGTCATCGGCCAGCGTATCGCTTCCCAGCCGATCGCGCAGCCGCAAGTCCGCGCGGAGCAGACGCAGGCCCGAGCCGGCCAGCGCCAGGCCGCCGGCGGCGACGGCGAAGAGCAGGAGGGCGGCCGCGAGCGCCATCAGAAATCGAGCCTCATCACCCGGCGCATGACCAGGATGCCCAAGCCTTCCAGCCCCACCGCCACCAGCGCCAGGGTGCGGCCGCGCGGGTCTTCGAGGAAGAACAGGATGTAGGCGCGATTCATCGCGACGAGCAGGATCATCGCCAGCAGCGGCATGGCGATCAGCACCCGAGAGCTGACCTTGGCCTCCGAGGTGGCGGCCTTCAGCTCCCATTTGACCCGCGCCCGTTCGCGCAGGATTTCGGCGAGGTTGCGCAGCACGGTGCTGATCGAGCCACCGTAGCGTAAATTGGTCCTGATTGCGGCGGCGAGCATCGAGATCTCGGGAATGCGCAGGCGTTCGGCGAGCGCCTGCATCGTGTCGCCTACGGGGGCGCCCATTTCCAGCCGGCGCGCGGCGGGGGCGAAGTAGCTCTTCACGATGTCGGGCGCGTCGGCCAGGGCGCGCTCGAGCGCCTGCGGCAGCGAGTTGCCCACCGCCTGAAGCTGGCGCACCGCGTCGATGTAGTGCGGCAAGGCCTCGATCAGGGCATCGCCGCGCGTCTGCGCGCGCTTCCGCAGCCAGCCGACCGCGAGCGTCGGCAGGCCAGTGACCACCGCCAGCGTGGCGATCGGCCCGGCCAGTATCAGCGTCAGCAGCGCCAGCGCGATGAGCGACCAGACGACCAGCCGCAGCCGCTCGACGGTGACCTCGATCTGCGCCTGGGCAAGCAGCGGGACGACGGAGGCGGGCAGCCACAGCGGCCGGGTCCCGCGCACTGGCGTCTCGATGCCGGCGGGCGTCATCGCGGCGAGCCGGCGATCGACTTTGGCGAAGATTCTGGCTCTTTCGTCCAGCACGTAAATCGCCGTCATGGCCAGCGTGATCAGGCCGAGAATGACGTAGGCGATGCCTTTCACCACGGATCGGCGATCCTTCGGTCGGACGCCCGGCGGTCGGCGCTGCGCCGGTCGGGCGTGTCGCGATCGCCGCTGCGCCGCTGGGCGGCTGTCCTGCGCTCGGCGCCGCGCCGCTCGGCCAGCCGGGCATCGACCGATACCTCCGCGCCGGGAGCCGCGGGCGTGGGTTCGCGCAGGCGCGCGGCGTGGTAGGGGCGCGGGGAGACGGTGACGAACGCGCCTTGCCCCGACATCACCGGCTGTTCGTCGAAACGGAACAGTTCGTTCAACGTATAGGCCTCGCCCTCGACGCCGGTGACTTCGGCGACCGAGGTGACGCGCCGGCTGCCGTTGGTCAGCCGCTGGATATTGACGATGACGTGGACGCTGTTGGCCACGAAGCGGCGGACCGCGCGCACGTCGTTCTGCTGGCCGGCGAAGCCGAGCAGCATCTCGAGGCGGGCGAGCGCATCGCGCGGGCTGTTGCCGTGGAGCGTCGCCATCGAGCCGTCGTGACCGGTGGACATCGCCTGCAGCATCTCGACCGCCTCGACCCCGCGCACTTCGCCCAGGATAATGCGGTCGGGCCGCATGCGCAGCGCGTTGCGCAGGAGGTCGCGGGCCGAGACCTCGCGGCTGCCATCGACGTTGGGCGGCCGCGTCTCCAGACGGACGACGTGCGCCTGGCGCAGTTGCAGCTCGGCGGCGTCCTCGATCGTGACGAGCCGCTCGCGGTGGCTGATGCAGCTCGACAGCAGATTGAGCAACGTCGACTTGCCCGCGCCGGTGCCGCCGCAGATCAGCAGGTTGAGCCGCGAGCGCACCGCGGCCGACAGATAGTCCGCCATCGGCGTGCTCATCAGCCCGGTGACGACGCATTCGTCCTGGGTGAGCGCCTGCATGCGGAACTTGCGGATCGAGATGGAGGGCCCATCGAGCGCGATCGGCGGGATGACGATGTTGACGCGCGATCCGTCGGGCAGGCGCGCATCGACGAAGGGCGTGCCCTCGTCCACCCGGCGGCCGATCGGGCCGACGATGCGCTGGATGATGTTCATCAGGTGCGTGTCGTCGCGAAAGCGCGTGTCGATCTTCTCGAGGATCCCGGCGCGTTCGGCGTAGATCGTGCTGGCGCCGTTGACGATGATGTCGTCGATCGTCGGGTCGCGTAGCAGCGGAGCGAGCGGACCGAGGCCGACGACCTCGTCCTCGACGTCTTCGATCAGCAGCAGCCGTTCGGCGCTGTTGAGCGCGAGCTGGCCGCGGCGGCGGCGGCTGTTGATCACCTGCTCGATCTCGTTGCGCAGCGTGTGCTGGTCGAGCGCTTCGGCGGTGATGCCCTGCGCCTCGAGCTGCTCGATCACCAGCTGGCAGGTCACCGCCTTGACCGCCTGGTAGCTGTCGCTCATCCGCTGCGCCGAAGGCTGGGTGATCGGCGTGCGGCGCCGTGCTTCGGCGCCATCGCCGCTCAACGATCCCGACGTCAGCGGGATCATGCGCTACGCTCCATCGATCGCAGGATGGTACGGCGGACTTTGTCGAAGCCGGCCATTCGGTTCTTCGCCGGCATCGTGATGTTGCAGGCGCGGCGCAGCGTCTGGACATAAGCGCCGCCGTCGCGCTGCATCGCCAGCGGCTCCCCGGCGTTGAGCGCGTTGCGGGTGCGGACGCGGTCGCTCGGCAGGCCGAGCAGCGCCTCGATCCCGAGGACGTCGGCCATGCGCCGGCCGTCGAGCAGGATGCGCGGCTCGTGGTCCCAGATCAGCAGGCGCATGCGATCGGCGCTGGCGGTGTCGAGCGCGATCCGGTCGAGCAGCCGGCGGCAGGCGTCGAGCTCGCGGATCGATTGGCTGCAGACGATCTCGATGGCCTGGGCCTGCGAGGCCAGCTCGCGCAGCAGGCCGCCGTGGCGCAGGCCTCCGGCGCAGAGCACGACGTTGCCGCACGAAGCCCGCAGCAGTTGGACGAGGTTGACGATGTCGGCCGGCTCGAGCCCCACCGGCTCGCTGCCGGCGCCGCCGTCGAGCGTCAGCACCGAAAGCCCGCTCGGCTCGTGGCGGGTCAGCGCGTCGGCGAGCAGGCTGGTGTCCATGCGATCGAGGTCGGACACGGCGGCGGCCACGCCGTAGTCCACCTTGAGGTCGAGATAGGCTTCCGCCGTGCTTGACGGCAGCGTGCAGTCGATCAGCAGCGTCGGGGTCTGGTTGAGGCTGTACGACAGCGCCAGGTCGGTCGCGACGATGGCTGTCGCCTCCTGATCGACGCCGAGCACCAGCGTCATCCGGCCCGGCCGCCCCTGGTTGATGATCGCGTTGTTGAGGACGCGCGCCAGCACGCCGGCGACTTCGGCGCCGTCGGCGCTGCGCGGCAGGACGTCAGTCGCGCCGGCGCGGATCGCCAGCAGCACGTGCGCGGCGTGCATGTCCTGGGTGGCGAGCACGATCGCCTGCCCGGGCGCGGCCGCGGCGATGGCGCCGATCGAGGAGGTGAGCGAGCGTTCGGCGGGCACCGCCGCCTGATCGACGACGATCACGCCCGGGCCGTCGAGCGCCGCGTCGTCGAGCGACTGGATCATGTCGACCGCCACGCGGTCGCCGATGGCGTCGGCGATGCGCTGGTGCAGCATGCGATCGACCGACAGGAGATGGATCTTGGTCATGTCAGCGCCTCACCACGCCAAAGGGGGCCGAGGCCTGGTCGAGACCGTCGGAGCCGAGGATCATGTCGCCGATCGAGGGGTCGACGTTCGCGGTGGGCAGCGGCGGCACCTGGTCGGGCCGCAGCGGATCGACCAGCCGCGGCGTCGCGACGATGATCAGCTCCTGCCGTTCCTTCTGGTTTTCCTGCCGCTTGAAGAAGGCGCCGAGCACCGGGATGTCGCCGAGGAACGGCACTTTGGCGCGGGTGACCGCGCTGTTGGTGTAGTTGAGCCCGGCGATGACGAAGCTTTGCCCGCTGCCGAGCTCGACGGTGGTTTCGGCCGAGCGCCGCCGCAAGCCCGGAACGGTATAGCCCTGGAGCTGGACGCCGTTCGAATAGTCCAGCTCGCTGACCTCGGGCGCGACCTTGAGGACGATGTTGTCGCGTGACAGGACATAGGGCGTCACGGTCAGCCGGACGCCGAATTCCTTGTACTCGATGGAGATGGTGTTGCTGTTGCCGCTTGAGTTCTGCGGCACCGGGATCGGGATCTCGCCGCCCGCCAGGAACGTCGCGCGTTCGCCCGATCGAACCATGAGCGTCGGCTGCGCGAGCAATTGGGAAAGGCCGTTGCTCGACAGCGCACTCAGCACCGCGCTGATCCCGCGGTTGGGCGCTGCTAGAAACAGGTTGAAGGCATTCTGGATCGGAACGTTGGTATCCAGGGTCAGCCCGCCGGACCCGAAGGTCGCCTTGTTCAACCCGCTGGGCGGGATGATCGCGCCTTGCAGGCCGCCGCTGAGTTTGGCGAAGTCGAAGCCGAGCGCCCTGAGCGTGGACGACGACACCGCCGCGAACTGGACATCGACGGCGACAACCTTCTCTCCGGGGCGGGGGAAAGCCGCCGCTTGGGCGCCGGAGCCGGATACGACGCTCAGCCGCGTCTCGCCCAGCAGCGCCCCGTCGCGGGCGAAGACCGTCAGCGTCGCGTCGCCCTGGTTGACTCCGGTGATTCTCAGCGAGCTCGTGGTGGGGGCGCTGACGTTGATGACGTTCTCGCGGTCGACTTCGACGCGGCCGATCGCGCGCGGATAGGATAGTGTGCGCTTGGCGCCGATCGCCAGCGGGTCCGTCGCCTGTGCGAGGGCGGGGGCGGCGGTGAGCGCGGCCGCAAGGGGCGACGCGAGCAGGCAGAGCGCGGCAAGGGCCTTCATCGCGAACCGCTCCCCGAATAGATGACTTCGCGATTTCCGCCGACCACGAGGTCGATGGCCTGCGGCGCCGACCGAGGCCTGGTCGGCGCCGCAGGGGCCGCGCGTGCCGGCTGCGGCAACATGGGGGGAACCGCAGCCAGCGCCGCGCGGGGTGCGACGGGCAGGGGGCCCGTCGAACGCTGAGCGGCGACCTGAAGCTCCGCGTCGTCGGCCGGGTTGCGCAGCGAGAGCAACAGCGCGCCCGTGCTCTTGGCGAGCGAGAGTGTCGAGACCTGATCGGGCGACAGCGCCAGCGTGACGGTGCGTGCCACGGCGGCCGGCGGCGCAGAGGAGGAGGACGCAGACGACGATGTGGAGGAGGTGCCCATCGCGCCCGATGCCGGGCGGGTGCCCAGAACCGTGTCGCCAACCGCCAGCACCGGCACCATCTGCAGCAGCGTCCGCGCTTCGCTGCGCCCGCTGCCGCGCGCGCCGCTGATCGCGTCCGCGCCGGGATAGACCACCTGCACGTCCACTCGGTCGCCGGGGCGCAGCAGCCCGGCCACGGCGATCTCGGCGGTGGTGTCGATGCTGAGCGCCCGCATGCCCGAGGGGATGCGGATCGCCAGCGAGGATTCCTGGCCGAGCGCGGTGCGCAGGACGAGCGAGTTGGCGGCGATATCCTGCGTGGCGACTTTGCCGACGATCTCCGCCGGGCTCGCCGCCATCGGCACCCGACCCGGATCGGCGGAGACACTGCGGATCATGTCCGCGGTGATCGTCTCGCCTGTGAGGATGGCACGGGTCGCGGCGGCGAACAGCGCCTGGGGGGGCGGCTGATCGGGGCCTGCCTGGCGGGCGACGTCGGCCCGCGCCTCGGCGCGGCCGTTGAGTTCGCGCAACCCCAGATAGGCGAAGCCCAGTGCAGCAATGACCCCGATACCTATCGTCAGCTTCGCTCTCGTACCGAGGCGCATGCCTTTCCCCCGACCGCGTGGCGTTTACGCAAAATTCGAATTTTCCGGCCCGAAAGCCGTTGCCCCGCAAGCCCGCCTGCCCTGGCGAAGTTGCGTATTGACAATAGCCGCAGCGGCCATTGCCCGCGCGGAGAGAAATGTTCGCTATGGTGTTTTGCAAAGCGCTTGCGGTCGCGAAAAGGCCGAGAAATCCGCATGGTGCGGGCCGAATCGAATTCAGAACGGTTCTTTTCGCATGGATGTACGGGAATTCCTGTAGGCCGTCATTTTGCTTCAATTCAGAACAAACGCCCGCCTTTGGTAAGCTTCATCTTCGTTAGAAGACGCGCATTTTGCCGTTCACGGCATGAAAGCGGGTTGCAGGCCGCGAAGATATGGTAAGGGCGTCGCGGATCGTCCGGAAAGCTCCGCAGGAGCGACCTGTGGTTCGGGAGATGGCTGCTCATGATCTCAGTTGGCCGGCGACCAGCGCAACCGCTCATCCTCGACGCGCCTGGGGGCGTGCTCGAAAACCGCCCGCGCGTGTGATCCACATGGGGAGCCGCCGCCAGGACACGCGAATGCGCGAGCGGTGGGCCGGCTATCCCGTCGCATGGACGATCGCGCTGTGCCTGCTGCTGCTCGGAGCCGCCGGTTTCTGGCTGGTGGCGGCGACCATCCCCGGGAGAGCGGCGGCGGTGTTGGCGGGATCGGCCTGCGCGGTCCTGATCGGCGCGGTCCTGATCGGCGCGGGGCTGGCCCAGCGCCTGGCCAAGGCGGACGCCCCGAATGTGGGAGGCGATCTGCTTGGCGAGAGCGCGCGCGATTTGCTGCTCGGACGGATCACCGGCGGCATGCTGCACGATCTCGCGCAGCCGCTCAACGTGATCTCGATGGCCAACGGCAATCTCGCCTACGGGATCGAGCATCTCGATGTCGGCGAGGCGGACAAGGCCCAGCTCCTCGAACGGACCGAACGCATCGCCCTCCAGACCGATCGGGCGGCCGACATCCTCGCGTTGTTCCGCAATCTGGGTCGCGAAGGCGGGCAGGGCGGCGCAGCCTGCGGAAGCGTTCGCGACGCGCTCAATCGCGCGGTGGCGGTGACCCGGTCGAGCCTGCGCCATCCGGTGGCCGTCACGCTGAAGGGCGACGCGCTCGATCAGCCAGTGCGCGCCTCGCCGGCGACGCTCGAACTGCTCGCCGTCGCGATCCTGCTCAGCGTGCTTGGCGCCTTTCTCGATGCCGAGCGCCGGTTGCGCAAGGGCGGCATCGTGTTTCACGCCGAAGCGACTGGGACCCATGTCATCGTCGATACGCGGTGCTACGACGAGGCCGGCGGCGTGCTGGCGTGCAAACCCGTGGACGATGGCGCACGCCGGCTGCTCGAGCAATTGAGCGCCCAGGCGGGCGGTCGCTTCCAATGCCTGCCCGATCGCGAGAGTCCCACGTGCTTCGTGTTGCGGTTAGGCCACGGCTCGGCCTGATTGCGGGGTCGCGGAGGTCAGCGGGAGCATCAACTCGACCTCGGCCCCCTCGGTCTCTCCCCGATAGAGCCGGATCGTGCCGTCGGCGGCGGCCAGGATGCGCTCGCAGATATGAAGGCCAAGGCCCGTGCCTTCGCTGCCCTTGGTGGTGACGAAGGGCCGGAAGCGTGTTCCCTCCATGCCCTCGGCGAACCCCGCGCCGTTATCTGAGATGCGGCAGCGCAAGCGGCCACCCTCGGTGTCGAAGCGAATGGTCATCCGCCCTTCGCCGGACCAGCCGGTTCGCCGCCGCGCCGCGATGCTTTCGGCAGCGTTGCGCATGACGTTGACGAAAACCTGCTCCATCTGGATCGCGTCCATCGAAACCAGAGCGCCGGCTTCGTGACCGCTCACGGTGACATCGATCGTGTCGAGCAGCCCTTCGAGAAAGCGGATGGCGTTGTTCGCCGCTTGTGCCGGATCGACCGGGCCGGAAGGCGCCTCGGCTTTCGCGTGTTGATCGAGGATCTGGGTGATGATCGTCTGCGCGCGCTCGACTTGTTCGGCGATGCGCTCGACGGCGGCTTGAATCTCCGCCTTGGCGATCTCGGGGGCGTCGAGGGTGAGGCGCAGGTTCTCGGTGGCCATCGCGATGGTGAACAGCGGCTGCCGCAGCTCGTGCCCGATTGCCGAGGCGCGGGCGTCGAGGTCCACCAGGCGGGTGCGGGTGGACAGGGTTTGCAGCGAGCGGCGGACCTCGTCCCATTCGTCGGGGCTCGGCGCCGGGGCGGCCTTCGTCATGCCCGCCGGCATTGCCGATTTGTCCTCCGGCTCTGGTTCGATACCGGTCATGCGATCGTCTGCCGCGTCGGGTCGGCCAAGGCCGGGCCGGCGAGAAGGTTGCGGAAGAGCGCGATCAGGATGTCGGGGCGCACCGGCTTGCTGATCACCGGATGCGCCTTTTGCAACGAAAGCGTCTCCGCCGAGATCGGATCGCCGGTAATGAAGGCATAATGGAACGGCCGGGCCTGCAACGCGCCGTTGCGCCGTATTCGCGCGATGATGTCGAGGCCGCACTCGCGGTCCAACCGCACGTCGCAGGCGATCACGCGCACTTTGGGCGAACGCTCCAGCACGGCCTCGGCCTCGTCCAGCGTGGTCGCCCCGATCGCGGGGATTCCCTGGCGTTGCAGCAGGCTTGTCATCTCGTCGACGATCGCTTCGAAATCATCGACGACCAGGGCCAGGGCATCGTGTCGGTTCATTCTTTTCCGTGGCTTGAGCGACCGGGACGGAGCGACGGTATCAGTGCGACGAGCCCCGACAAGCGCCGATGCCCTCGATGCGAATGCTTCTTTAAGCTTGGCAGCTTTCGGCGGCGGCAAATTGTCGAAATGCGCCATCGTTCGCCCGCATTGACAGCGCCGCGGCGCTCGCCCAAGCCGCGCGCATGGCGAGCGCCGCTCTCATCACCGCCAGCGATGTCCTGGAACTGGCCGATCCGCTGCCGCTCGACAGCGGGCAGATGCTGCCTTGCGCGCGCATCGCCTACGAGACGTACGGTACGCTGACGCTCGCGCGCGACAACGCGATCATGGTCTGCCATGCGACGACGGGGGATCAGCACGTCGCCAGCCCGCATCCGATCACCGGCAAACCCGGCTGGTGGAGCCGCATGGTCGGCCCCGGCAAGCCGATCGACACCGACCGCTTCTTCGTGATCTGTGCCAACGTGCTCGGCAGTTGCATGGGATCGACCGGGCCATCGAGCATGGGGCCGGACGGGCGGCCTTACGGTATGCGTTTTCCGGTCATCACCATTCGCGACATGGTCCGCGCCGAAGTGGCGCTGCTCGACGCGCTGGGCATCGAACGGCTGCACGCGGTGGTGGGCGGCTCGATGGGCGGTATGCAGGCGCTCAGCCTCGCCGCCAACTGGCCGGACCGGGTCGAGCGGGTGCTGGCCATCGCCTGCACTGGGGTGATGGGCGCGCAGAACATCGCTTTCCAGGAGGTCGGCAGGCAGGCGATCATGGCCGATCCGGATTGGCAGGGGGGCGATTATTACGGTACCGGCAAGGCCCCGCGCGCTGGGCTTTCGGTGGCGCGAATGGCCGCGCACATCACGTACTTGTCCGAGGCGAGCCTGACCCAGAAGTTCGGGCGGCGCCTGCAGGACCGCTCGGCCAAGACCTTCGGCTTCGATGCCGATTTCCAGGTGGAAAGCTACCTGCGCCACCAGGGCTTGAGCTTCATCGAGCGGTTCGACGCGAACTCGTACCTCTTCATCACTCGCGCGATGAGCTACTTCGATCTCGCCGAGGAGCATGGCGGGCTGCTCGCGCAGGCCTTCGCCCGCACCGCCGCGCGCTTCTGTGTCGTCAGCTTCGACACCGACTGGCTCTATCCCACCGAACAGTCGCGCAAGCTGGTCCACGCGCTCAACGCTGCTGGCGCGCCGGTCAGCTTCGTCGAGCTTTCTGCGCCGTTCGGCCACGACAGCTTCCTGCTCGACGTGCCGGCGCTCGACCGGGTGGTTGCGGGCTTCCTCAACCAATGAGCGGGCTTCCCGAAGGCTATCGTCTGACCGAGGATCCGTCCGAGATCGACGCGGTGGCGGCGCATGCCTTCCTGTCGGAAAGCTACTGGGCGAAGGGCATCCCGATCGAAACCGTGACGGCCGCCATCGCCGGTTCGCTGTGCGTGGCGGTACGGCATGAGGACCGGCAGGTCGGGCTGATCCGCGTCATCAGCGATTTCGCCACGACCGCCTATCTCACCGACGTCTATGTCCTCGACGCGCATCGCGGGAAGGGACTGGCCTCGTCGATGCTCGCGCATCTCCAGGCGCATCCGCGATTGCAGGGACTTCGCCGCTGGTTTCTGTTCACCGCAGATGCCCAGCCGCTCTACGTCAAGGCCGGATGGAAGCTTTATCCGCACACCGACCGGATGATGGTGCGAGACAATCCGGACATCTATCTATGAACCAGCTCCGCCCCGATCTTGCGCTCATCGCCGAGCATGTCGCGCCAGGCAGCCGCGTGCTCGACGTGGGCTGCGGCGACGGCGCGCTGCTCGCGGCGCTGCGCGACACGCGCGGGTGCGATGCGCGGGGGATGGAGCTCGATCCGGCGAATGTCGCCGCCTGCGTCGCCCGCGGTCTGTCAGTGATCCAGGGCGACGCCGACGCCGACCTCGTGTTCTATCCGGATGCCAGCGTCGAATATGCGATCCTCAGCGAGACGCTGCAGACCACCAAACGGCCCGACAAAGTGCTCGACGAACTGCTGCGGATCGGCCGCAAGGCCTTCGTCAGCTTTCCCAACTTCGCGCACTGGCGGGTGCGGATGTCGCTGCTGTTCGGCGGGCGGATGCCGGTCACGCGGCTGCTGCCGGTCGCCTGGTACGAGACACCCAATATCCACCACCTGACCATCGCAGACTTCCATGCCCTCGTCGCCGAGCGCGGCATCCGCGTGGAGCGGGCCTGGTTTCTCAGCGGCGATCGCCAGCGCGGCGCGGCCGGCGCCAACCTTTGCGCCGAGCACGCGGTGTTCCTGGTTTCGCGATAGGGCGCGAATTCGCGCGGCCTCAGCCGATGTTCAGCCCGTGGTACACGCCAAGCTTGTTGCCGTCGGGATCGCGAAGATAGGCGCCGAAGGCCCCGCGCGCCTGGGGCTTGGCTTCGGGCGGGCCTTCGCAGGTGCCGCCGTTGGCGAGGCCGGCGGCGTGCCAGGCACGGACCTGCTCGTCGCTGTCGGCATCGAACAGGATCGTCCCGCCATTGGCAGCGGTCGCGGCATTGCCGTCGCGCGCCGGGCCGAGCGCGAAATTGGGGCCGCCGGGCAGCTTGTACATCACGATCGGGTACTCGCCCGGCGTGGTCGACGGCTCGAGCCCGAGCGCGCCGAAGGTCGCGTCGTAGAACGCGCGCGCCTTGGCGAGGTCGTTGGTACCGAGGCGCAGGTTCATCAGCTTCATCGGTCTCTCCCTATTTCGCGATCATGTGCATGGCGCAGAGCTTGTTGCCGTCGGGATCGCGCAAGTAGGCGAGGTACATGGTGCCCGCCGCGCCCTCGCGGACGCCCGGCGGATCCTCGATCGAGGTGCCGCCGTTGGCCACGCCCGCAGCATGCCAGGCCAGGGCCTGCTCGGCGCTGGCCGCGCCGAAGCCGATGGTGCTGCCGTTGCCGTGCGTCGCTGGCTGGCCGTCGATCGGTGCGGTGATCAGCAGGTTGGCGCCGTTGTGGCGATAGATCAGCCGCCCCTTGGCGTCGGTGATCGCCGGCCGCGCGCCGAGCGTGGCCAGGATCGCGTCATAGAACCGCCGCGACCGCTCGATGTCGTTGCTGCCGAGAACGACGTGACTGAACATGCGGAACCTCCCGAACTATGTGATTCGGGAGGTTCTAACCCGCGCTGCGCGCGATGTCAGGCGGGGGCGCCGGTTACTCGCCGAAGCGATATCTCAGCCGCAGGCCGTACATGCGCGGTTCGCCGAGCAGGATCGATTCGAAACCCGCGCCGTAAGTGCCGAAGATGGAGACATGGTACTTCTCCTTGGTCACGTTGGTGGCGAACAGCGAGAGGTCGAGCGGCAACCCGGCGACCGAATCCCAGTTGAGGTTGAGGTTGAGTAGGTCGGTCGCCGGCAACAGGCCGGGGTTGAAGCCGATCTGCGCAACGAACGGATCGTCGGCGTGCGACGCGTATTGCCGGTCGGTGTGGGTGAAAGTCGCCGCAAGCGAAAGCCGTCCCAGGCTCTCGTCGAGCGGCAGCGTGTAAGTGCCCGTCACCGTGAGCCGGTTTTTGGGTGAATAGACCAGCGGTCCGCCGATCTGCGCGGTCGGGATTAGCCCGGAGTAGTTCGGATCGGCGCTGAGATCGGGCGCGGTGAAGGACTTCAGCTTGGTGTCGAGGTAGGCATAGGCGACATCGAGCCGGAAGCCGTCGAACGGCCTGATCGATGCGTCGACTTCGATCCCCTGGATGCGCGATTTGCCGGCGTTGACCAGAACGTTGACCGGGAAGATGTTGAGGCTGCGCACCACGGTGTTCGCTTGCAGCTGCTGGTTGCTGAAGTCGTTGTAGAACGCAGCCACGTTGATGAAGCCCGGTACCGCGCCGCGGAAGCTGACCTTGGCGCCGACCTCGTACGTATCGACCTTCTCCGGCCCGGTGAGCACCAGCGACGAGCCGAGTGGCAACAGGTTGATCGTGCCCTGGCGATAGCCGCGGGCGTACTTGCCGTAGAGCAGGATGTCGTCGGTGGGTTTGTAGTCGAGATCGATCAGCCAGGTCGGTCGCGACGACTTCTCGGTGAACGACTTGGTGCACCGTGTCCTTTCGGTGACGGAGGCCAGCGGCAGGCCGCTTTCGGTGCAGAAGATCGAGGGCACGCCGAGCGCCGAATAGCGGATCTGCGCATTGTTGGAGCGGGCCTTGGTGCGATCGCTGGTATAGCGGATGCCGCCGGTCAGGCTGAGCTGGTCGGTGATCTTGTAAGTTGCCTGGGCGTAAGCGGCGAAATTGCGGAAGCTGTACTTCTGGTCGATGACCGAGAGCGATCCGCCGAGTTGGAAGGGCGCAAGCGGCGTGCTGCATTGCAGCGCGGCGGCATCGGTGCAGTTGCCGAACAACGAGGAATATTGCGTCCCCGCGCGCAACGGCTTGCTGATCTCGACATAGCCGCCTGCCTGCCACGCCAGCCGATCGTCGGCCGTGCGCCCCTGGAATTGCAACTCGTCGGTGAAGGTCCATTGTGCGGCGTTGTAGCCGCTCGGTCCCGGCTCGATCGCCGCCAGGCTGAAGGGAAGGCCCGCGAGCGGTCCGGCGGGAACCTGCAGGCGAAGGTTACCGAGCGAGGGCGGCGTGACGATCTCGACGATGGCAGGCACCGCCAAGCGGTCGCCCACCAGATTGATCCGTGTGCGCTCGCGAAATTCGGCGTAGCTGGCGATGTTCTTGACCGTCAGCGTGTCGCTCGCCTGCCAGGTCGTGGTGTTGATCAACTGCCACTGCTGGAGATGGACCTGCGGGTCCGGTACGGTGTTTTCGACGTCGTAATAGCCGTCGCCGCGGAGGGTCTGGCGGTCGATTTGCGCACAGCCGGCCTGGCCGGCGACTTGTGTGTAGAGCCGCGTGGCGAAGTCTCGCGCACAGGCGATGACCCGCGGCAGCGTGCCGTGCGTGTTGGAATCGTTGTAGGTCGCGACCAGATAGTTCTCGAGCGTTGGGGTCAGTTCGGCGACCATGCTCGCGCGCACCGACAGGTAGTCGACGTTGCCGAAGTCGTCCGGACCGATACCCGACCGGTTGCGAAGGTAGCCGTCGCGCGTCATGCGATCGACGCCGAGACGGACCTTGAAAGTCTCGGCCAAGGGCACGTTCATCACCGCTTGGACGCGGCGCGTGTCGTAATTGCCGAGGCTTCCCTCGACATAGCCTTCGAGCTTGTCGGTCGGGCGCTGCGGCACCAGCAGCACTGCGCCGCCGGTCGTGTTGCGGCCGAACAGCGTGCCTTGCGGCCCTTTCAGCACCTGGACGTTCTGCAGGTCGAACAGCGTGCCGGGCATCATGCCGTTGCCGCTGGTCGTCGGGCCTTGCGCACGGGGCGCGACCACGTCGGCGAAGTACACCGCGACCGAGGGCTGGGTGCCGAGCTCCTGTACGAAACCGCGGATCGAGAACGAGGACTTCTCGGTGCCGTATTGCCGGTTGGCGGACAGCGAGGGCGTGTAGGTCGCGAGATCGCTGGGGTTGACGATGTTGCGATTGGTGATCTGCTGCTGGTTGAACACCGTGATCGAGATCGGCACGTCCTGCAGCCGTTCTTCATAGCGTCGGGCGGTGACGACGATGTCGCCGAACTCGGCCGCTTCCCTGTCCGGGGCGACGGCGCCTTGCTCTTGCGCGAAGGCAGGGGCGGCGACGCAGAGCGGCAGGGCGCTGCTCAGCAGACTCAGAATCCGGGTGCAGGCTTTCATCGTCGTCTCTCCCTGATGATCGCGCGGTCTTCGCTGCCGCGTCGGTCGAAAGCCGGGAGAAAGGCGCAGTGGTCGGTTCCAGCGAACCTCGCGCCCGGCACGGTTTGGAACCTAACATTCCAACTTGGAACCACAAGTGTCGAATATTATATCGAAGCCGTTCGGGATGC
>DASVMK010000072.1:0-18375 GCA_036384395.1 Novosphingobium sp. | reverse complement strand
GCCCGCCACGGCGACGATTTCCGCGCGCTGATCGATGCCGGGCAGATCGACATCCTGTTCGCCAACGAACACGAGCTCGCCGCGCTGACCGGGCTCGACGACTTCGACGCGGGCCTGGCCGCGCTGGCGCCCAAGGTGCCGGTCCTCGTCGTGACCCGCAGCGAGCAGGGCGCGGTCGCGACCGCCGACGGCGCGCGGGCGTCGGTGCCGGCCGAGCCGGTGGACAAGGTTGTGGATACGACGGGGGCGGGCGATCTCTTCGCGGCCGGGTTCCTGTTCGGGCATGTGCGTGGCCGCCCGCTGGCGGACTGCCTGAAGCTCGGCGCGATCTGCGCCGCCGAGGTGATTTCGCACTACGGCGCGCGGCCCGAGGCGGATCTGCGGGCGCTGGTGGCGCCGGTTAGCTGATCGCCGGTTAGCTGATCGGAGTTCCTCCCCATTCCCTGCGCGAACAGGGAGGAAGGCTATTCCGCTTCCCGCGCCATTTCGCGCGCGACTTCCTTCTGGCCGATATCACGGCGGCAGAACCCCTCGGGGAAATCGATCGCGTCCACCGCCGCGTAAGCCTGCGCTTGCGCGCTGCGCACCGAAGGCCCGCGCGCGGTGACGTTGAGCACGCGGCCGCCGCTGGCGGTCAGCACGCCGTCGCCGCCCAGCGCGGTGCCGGCGTGGAACACTTTCGCGCCGCCGACCTCGGCCGCCGGGATGCCGTCGATCCGGCCGCCTTTCCTCGGCGTGTCGGGATAGCCTTCGGCGGCGATGACGACGGTCAGCGCGGTGTCGGGCGAGAAGCGTGGCGGCGCGATCGCCGCCAGACGGTTCTCGGCGCAGGCGAGCAGCAGCTCGCCCAGGTCGCTTTCCAATCGGCTCATCAGCACCTGGCACTCGGGATCGCCGAAGCGGGCGTTGTATTCGATCAGCTTGACGCCGTCGCGCGTCAGCATCAGCCCGGCATAGAGCACGCCGACGTAGGGCATGCCCTCGTCCTTCATCGCGCGCACGGTGGGGGCGACGATGCGCTCGATCGCTTCGCCTTCGAGCAGCGGCGTTAGCACCGGCGCCGGGCTGTAGGCGCCCATCCCGCCGGTGTTGGGGCCGGTGTCGCCGTCGCCGACGCGCTTATGGTCCTGCGCCGAGCCGAAGGGGACGATGGTGCTGCCATCGGTCAGCGCGAAGAAACTGGCTTCCTCGCCTTCGAGGAATTCCTCGACCACCGCTTCGGCGCCCGCCTCACCGAAACGGCCGGCGAAGATGTCGTCCACCGCGGCGTCGGCCTCCTCGCGGGTCATCGCCACGGTCACGCCCTTGCCCGCGGCGAGGCCGTCGGCCTTGATCACCACCGGCACGCCGAAGCGCGCCAGCGCCACGCGCGCCGCGTCGGCCGAGGCGACGCGCGCGTAGCCGGCGGTGGGGATATTGGCGCGGGTGCACAGGTCCTTGGTGAAGCCCTTGCTGCCTTCGAGCCGGGCGGCGAGGCGGCTGGGGCCGAACACCGGGAAGCCGGCGCCGCGCAGCGAATCGGCGAGGCCGTCGACCAGCGGCGCCTCGGGCCCGATCACCACCAGGCCGATGCGGTGCGCCTCGCAGAAGGTCACCGTCGCGGCGTGGTCGGTCACGTCGAGCGCGACCAGCTTGGCATGCTCGGCGATGCCCGGATTGCCGGGCGCGGCGTAGAGCTTGTCGCCCGAACCTGATAGCAGCCGGGATTGCGCCAGCTTCCACGCCAGCGCATGTTCGCGCCCGCCCGATCCCAGCAGCAGGATGTTCATGACTTCGCCCTATCCGGATTTCAACGACGGCAACAATGGCCAAGGCGGGCTGGTAGCGAAGGACACGGTCGGGGACAACGCCGCGCCGCTGTCGATCAGCGAGATTTCGGCGCTGCTCAAGCGCACGGTCGAGGACCGTTTCGGCTTCGTGCGCGTGCGCGGCGAGCTTTCAGGGGTGAAACGCGCGGCTTCAGGGCACTTATACCTCTGTTTGAAGGACGAAGGCGCGCGGCTCGACGGGGTGATGTGGAAGGGCAACGCCGGGCGCCTGCCCTTCCGGCCCGAGGACGGGGTGGAGGTGATCGCCACCGGCAAGCTCACCACCTACCCCGGCCGCTCGAACTACCAGATCGTCATCGATCGGATGGAGATCGCCGGCGAAGGCGCGCTGCTGGCGCTGCTCGCCAAGACCAAGGCGCGGCTGGAGGCCGAAGGGCTGTTCGACCGCGCGCGCAAGCGCCCCCTGCCGTTCCTGCCGCGCGTGATCGGCGTCGTGACCTCGCCGACCGGCGCGGTGATCCGCGATATCCTCCACCGTCTCGCCGACCGTTTCCCCAGCCATGTCGTCGTCTGGCCGGTGCTGGTCCAGGGCCAGGGCGCGGCCGAGCAGGTGGCAGCGGCGGTGCGCGGATTCTCGGCGATCGAGCCCGGCGGCCCGGTGCCGCGGCCCGACCTGCTGATCGTGGCGCGCGGCGGCGGCTCGATCGAGGACTTGTGGTGCTTCAACGAGGAGGTGGTCGTCCGCGCCATCGCCGAATGTTCCATCCCGACGATCTCGGCGGTCGGCCACGAGACCGACACCACGCTCGCCGATTTCGCAGCCGACTTGCGCGCGCCGACGCCTACCGCCGCCGCCGAGATCGCGGTGCCGGTGCGCGAGGACCTGCATGCGCAGATCGCCGAGCTCGCCTTGCGCCAGCGGCGCTGCGTGATGCGGCCGCTGACCCTGGGGCGCGAGCGGCTGGAGGCGCGCGTTCAGCGCCTGCCGCGCGCCGAGGCGCTGCTCAGCCCTTATGCGCAGCGGCTCGACGAGCTTGGCGAGCGGCTGCGGCGCGGGCTTGGGCAAGGCATCGTCGCGGCGCGCGCGCGGCTCCAGCGCGACGCCGGGCGGCTCTCGGTGCCGTTGCTGCGCTCGCGGCTCGATCATGCGAGCCATCGGCTGGCGACGCAGCGCCTCACGCCGGCGCTGGTCACCAGCCGAATCGCCGCGCAGGCCGAGCGCGTCGCGGGGCTCGCGCGGTTGATGCAGTCGCTCAACCCCGACGCCATCCTCGAGCGCGGCTATGTGCGCGTGACCGACGCCCAGGGCCGCACGCTGGTCAGCCGCGCGGCGGCGGCCGGCGAGGCGAGCCTGGCGCTGCATTTCCGCGACGGCGAACTCGCGGTCACGCCGCTCGGCGCGCAGATACCCAAGACTTCGGCCAAGCCCGCGCCCAAATCGCTACCCAAAGCAGCGCCGCCGGAGCAGGGCAAATTGCTTTAGGCGGCTCGCTCGGCTAGATTCCCGCCATGCTGATGTCCGCCAACGACCGCGCCGCCATGCTGCAGTACCAGCACAACGGCTTCCGGGTACTCGCCCCCGGCACTTACGTCCTCTGCGCCGTGACCGGCGAGCGCATCGCGCTCGAATCGCTGCGCTATTGGAGTGTCGACCGGCAGGAGGCCTATGCCAGCCCCGAAGTCGCCACGCGGCACCTGCTGAGCCAGGGCTGAGCGGTGCGCCCGCGCTTTCCGGGCGCCGCCGTGCTGGCGGCGGCGGGTCTGTTCCTGGCGGTCGGCGGCTGGACCTTCGGGCCGCGGCTGCTCGCGCAACTGCCCACCCGGACGCCCGCACCCGCCGACTTCGCGGTCGCTGGCGAGCTGACGCAGGGTGGTTGGCTCAAGGGGCGGGTGCCGCCCGGCACCGCCGCGCTGTCGTTCAACGGCGCGCAAGTGCCGTTCGAGCGCGACGGCAGTTTCATCGTCGCCTTCGATCGTGACGCCGGGCCCGCCGCGACGCTGATCGCGCGCCTGATCGACGGGCGCTCCGTCACCCGCGCGCTGACGATCAGCCCCCGCGCCTGGCGGATCGAGCACATTCCGGTCGGCCCCAAGCCCGGCACCCCCCCGAGCGAAGCCTTCGCCCGCCGCCGCGCCGCCGAACTCGCGCAGATCAACGCCGCCCGCGCCATCGACAGCGGCAGCGAAGGCTGGCGCCAGCGCTTCGTCTGGCCGGTCAGGGGCCGGCTTTCGGGGATGTTCGGCTCGCAGCGGATCTACAACGGCGTGCCCGGCAGCTACCATTCGGGCACCGATGTCGCCACGGGGACCAGCGGCACGCCGTTCGTCGCCCCGGCCGATGGCGTCGTCATTCTCGCCGCACAGTCGCCGTTCACGCTCGAGGGCAACCTCCTGATGATCGACCACGGCATGGGCCTCAACAGCGCGTTCCTGCACTGCTCCGAACTATTGGTGCGGCAGGGCGATCGGGTGCGCCAGGGCCAGATGATCGGCCGGATCGGCGCGACCGGGCGCGCGACGGGGCCGCATCTCCACTGGAGCGTCAAGTGGCGCGATTCGCGTCTCGACCCGATCCTGTTCACCGGCCCGATGCGCTGAGCGCGCGCCGATGCGTCCGATCCTGCGCCGCCTGTCAGCCCTGGCGCTGATCCTCACGCTGACGCCGCTGTCGTGCCTGCGCGAGCCGCCGCGGCCGGAGAGCGTCAAGCAGCAGCTCGGCCTGCGCCGCCTGGCCGTGCCCCCTGCCCGCCGCCTTGGCGCGCTCGGCCCGTTCCGGATCGAGGGCGCGTGGCACCTGACCAGCCCGTTCAGCGGCTTTGGCAGCTATTCGGCGATGGTGCCGCTGCCGCGCGGGCAACTGCTCGCGCTGTCCGATCGCGGCGGGGTGATGACTTTCTCGCCGCCCGGCGCCGCGCAGGAAGGCGTGCTGCTCACGACGATCCGCTACACCCGGCGCCGCTCGCGCGATCTCGATGCCGAATCGGCGACGCGCGATCCCGCCACCGGTCGGATCTGGGTGGGCACCGAATCGAGCAACGGCATCAGCCGGCACGATCCCAACTTGCGGGTGGAGGCGCGCGCCTGGCCACCGGCGATGAAGGCGTGGGATCGCAACGAGGGGCCCGAGGCGATGACGCGCCTTTCCGACGGCCGGTTCGTGGTGCTGGCCGAAGGCTTCGACGGCGTGCTGGAGAATCGGCTGCACCAGGCAGTGCTGTTTCCCGGCGATCCGACCCGCAATGGCGGCAAGGGCGCGCGTTTCCGCTTTTCCGGCCCCGAAGGCTTCAAACCGACCGACATGGCCACCTTGCCCGACGGCCGCGTGCTGGTGCTGTTCCGGCGGCTGGTGCCACGGCTGCCGATGTTCGAGGGGCGCATCGCCGTCGCCGATCCCGCCGAGCTCCGGCCCGGCAAAGTCTGGACCGCGCGCGAGATCGCGCGCCTGGAGCCGCCGCTGCCGACCGACAATTACGAGGCGATGACGGTGGTTTCGCGCGGCGACGGCATGGTCACGGTCTGGCTGATGTCGGACGACAATGTCTCGGTGCTCCAGCGTACGCTGTTGCTGAAGCTGGCATTGGATCCCGCGAAGTTGAGGCCCGCGCGGGCCAAGGTTCCGCCAGCGCGCTGAGCGTTTGCTTACGCTACACGCAAAAAAGCGCGCGAATGGCTCGCGCGCTTTTCGCAGTGTCGGCAGGAAACGCCCCCGAAGGGGCGCCAGCCTCAGGCGGCGGCCTGGGTCTTCACCAGCTCGCGCTTCACCTTGAGCGCGCGCGGGGAGAGCTTGCCATCGACCGTTTTCAGCAGCCAGTTGTCGAGGCCGCCGACGTGCTCGACCGAGCGCAGGCCGTGGGTCGAGACGCGGAACTTGAAGCTGCGCTCCAAGCCGTCCGACAGCAGCGTCACGTTCTGCAGGTTGGGCAGAAAGACGCGCTTGGTCTTGTTGTTGGCGTGGCTGACGTTGTTGCCGACTTGGCGGCCCTTGCCGGTCAGTTCGCAGATACGGGACATGGTGTGACTCGCTTCCAGAATTTCGGTGCCGTCGCCGGCAGGAAGGCGCGCCCATACCGAGTCACCCCGGCAAGGTCAAGTTGTGCACAGCCCCGCGGGGTGTTAGCCGACGCGGGATGACCCGCTGGCCGCTTCCCCCGCCGATGACCCAGGCGCTCGCCCAGGCGCGGGTCGGCGGCGATGCCGGCGAAGTGCCGATCGGCGCGGTCGTCGTCAAGGACGGCGCGGTCATCGCCGCGGCGCACAACGCTCCACGTGGAACACACGACCCCACGGCGCATGCCGAGGTCTTGGCGATCCGTGCGGCCGCGCAGGCGCTCGGCAACGAACGGCTCGACGGCTGCGAGCTGTGGGTCACGCTGGAACCCTGCGCGATGTGCGCTGGCGCCATCGCCCACGCCCGCATCGCCCGCGTCTATTACGCCGCGCCCGATCCCAAGGGCGGCGCGGTGGAGCATGGGGCGCGGATCTTCGAGCACCCGCAATGCCTGCACCGGCCCGAGGTCTATGCGGGAATCGGCGAGGCCGAGGCGGCGGAGCTGTTGCGCGGGTTCTTTCGCGAGCGGCGGCAGTAAAGAAAGGTTTTTGGGGCCCTTCGGGCAAGCCGCGAAGGCGCGAAGGGGGGGCGCCCGGCCGAAGGCCCTTCTTCTCCGGCGACCGCTCAATCAGCGGCACGGGATGATTGGAGAGCGGCTTCGCCGCAGGCGCGATCTTCGCGCCTTTGCGTCTTCGCGTGAATCACATCACAAGCCGCGCCAAATCTTCAAAGGCGCCGAATCGGGCGGGCCGAGACCGTCGCGCGGGCAGGCTTGCGGCATGAAATCGCGGCCGTAACAGAGCCGCAGCTCGCGCAGCCAGCCGGTGCGGCTCACCGCGACGCCGACCTGGGCGGCTTTCCAATCGCGGTTGGCGAGGACGAAGGCGCGGCGCAGGTCGCCGACCGTCAGGTTTTCCTGGCGCGAGAGGCGATCGGCGTCGGGCCAGCGCAGCGAGCGCCACAGGATGCCGGCGGTGCGGTAGTAGGCATCGGGCGTGCGGACCATGCAGCTGCCGTGCTTGGCCCACTCGTGCTCGATCAGGTGCGGCACCGGCGTCATGCACAGGCTGCGGCGAATCAGGTCGGGCGAAGGGCGCGGGGTCATGCCGCACCACTGCGGCGGCGGCCCGCGCCGCGCCTCGGGCCAGAGTCCGTGCAGCACGAAGCCGAAGCGGCCGTTGGCGCCAGAGCACTGCATCGACCGCCTGTCGCCCCGGCAGAACTCGGGCGACCAGCTGACGGCAAGCGTATAGCGCGCGATCGCCACGCGCCGGACGGGGCCGTCGGGCTTGGGCGGGAGCGTGGGGGCGACCCGGCTGGGCGGGGTGCATTGATAGGCCTGCGCGAGGGCAGACGTGGGGAGCAGCAGCGCCAGGGCTGACAGCACCTTCACAGCGGCGTGAAATCCAGCCCGATATCCGCCGCCGGTGCGCTCTGGGTCAGGCGCCCGACCGAGACGTAGTCGACCCCGGTGGCGGCGATCGCGGCGATGGTCTGGAGGGTGACCCCGCCCGAGGCTTCGCAGGGCGCGCGGCCGGCGACGATGCGCACCGCCTCGCGCAGCGTTTCTGGCCCCATGTTGTCGAGCAGCAGGTGGCTGGCCCCGGCGGCGAGCGCGGGCTCGATCTGGTCGAACCGATCGACCTCGCAGATGATCCGCTGGACGCCTGCGTCGCGCGCGCGGCGCACCGCCTCGCCGACGTCGCCCGCGACGGCGACGTGGTTGTCCTTGATCATCGCCGCGTCCCACAGCCCCAGCCGGTGGTTCTGCGCGCCGCCCTGGCGGGTCGCGTACTTTTCCAGGTGGCGCAGGCCGGGGATGGTCTTACGGGTGTCGAGCAGCACCGCGTTACCCCGCATCGCGTCGACGTATTGACGCGTCATCGTGGCGATGCCCGAGAGGTGCTGCACGGTGTTGAGCGCGCTGCGCTCGGCGGTGAGCAGCGCGCGGGCGTTGCCGGTCAGGCGCATCAGGTCGGTGCCGGCGGGCACCGCCTGGCCCTCTTCGACCAGGATATCGATCTCCACCGCGGGGTCGAGCCGGCGGAAGAAGGCCGCGGCGATCGGCAGTCCGGCGACGGTGATCGGATCGCGGCTGTCCATCACGCCCGAAAATCGCGCCTGGGCGGGGATCACGCTTTCCGAGGTTACGTCGTGTCCGCCGCCCGGCCAACCTTCACCGAGATCCTCGGCGAGCGTGGCGGCGACGAAGGCGTCGAGGTCGAAGCCGGGGATGGAGAAGGTCATGCCCTGACCCATGCCGCCAAGCACCGTTCGTGTCGAGCGTAGTGTCTCGACTACGCTCGACATGACGGGCGGGGGCAGCGGTGGGGATTAGTGCACGAACCTCGCCACCACGTCGCGATATGAACGGCTGACCTTCACCTGGGCGCCCGAATCCAGAACCAGGAAGCATTCGCCGTTGGTGTGCGGCTTGACCTGGCGGACCTGGTTGAGGTTGACGATGGTCGAGCGGTGAACGCGCTGGAACACGCGCGGATCGAGCCGGCGCTCAAGGTCTTTCATCGTTTCGCGCAGGATCAGCGAATTGTCGGCGGTGCGGATGCACATGTAGTCGCCCGCCGCCTCGATATGTTCGATCGAATCGACATCGATGCGGAAGATCTGGCCGCGATCCTTGATGTTGATCAGCTTCTCGTAGCGGCCGGCGGAGGGATCGACGTCGTCGCCCATGTCCTCGATCGCGTCGGGCGCGACTTCGGCGAGCACGTTTTTGAGTTTCTCCGCCTCCTCGGCCGAGCGCTTCTCGACCAGGCGGATGCGCACGCGCTCCAGCGTGTCGGCGAGCTTGTCCTCGTCGACCGGCTTCATCAGGTAGTTGACCGCGTTGGCCTCGAAGGCCTTGACCGCGTGTTCCTGGTAGGCGGTGACGAAGACGAACAGCGGCGGCTCGATCTCCATCACCCCGTTGACCACCGAGAACCCGTCGAAGCCGGGCATCTGGATGTCGAGGAAGACCAGGTCGGGCTTTTCGGTCTTGATCTTGCGGATCGCCTCGCGCCCGTTGGCGCACGTGCCGATGATCTCGACGTCGGGAAACTTCTCGAGCCGCAGTTGCAGGCCTTGGATGGCCAGCTTCTCGTCGTCGACAAGGATGGTGCGAATGGTCATGAAATGCCTCTGCTAGCCGCCCCCATGTGGGGGCGCGCAAAAAGGGTTCAACCGGCAGGCGCGGTGATAGCCGCCCGTTCGTCGGCTTGCGGCACGACGGAATCGCGACGCTCGATCGGAATCTCGATCAGCACGGCGAAGCCGCCGTCCGGCGCGTCGATCGTCTCGAAGCGGTGGTGCTCGGCATAGGCCTGGGCCAGCCGATCGCGGATATTCGCGAGGCCAACGCCCGTGGACACTTGTTCTCCGCCGTCGAAACTCACGCCCGACACCCTGTTTTCTGTCGTCGCACTTTGCAATCCCGGGCCGGTGTCGCTGACGGTGATGCGAAGGTTCTGCCCGACGAGTTGTGTCGTGATGGTGATTTCGGCGCCCGACTCCTGCGGGCTGACCGCGTACTTGATCGCGTTCTCGACCAGCGGCTGGAGCAGCAGCGAGGGCAGCAGCGCGGTTTCGGTGGCCGGATCGATGCGGAAGGTGGTGCGCAGCCGCTCCTCGAAGCGCATGAGCTCGATATCGAGATAGAGCTTCAGCGTCTCCACCTCCTGCGCGACGGTGACGCGGCCGGTCGGCTCGTTGGTCAGCGTGTAGCGCAGGAACGAGGACAGCCGGCTCAGCATCGCGTTGGCCGGCTCGGTCTGCTTGAGCAGCACCAGCGTCGAGATCGAGTTGAGGGTGTTGAACAGGAAATGCGGGTTGAGCTGGTAGCGCAGCATGGCGAGCTGGGCGCTGGTCGCCTGGTTCTCCAGCCGCAGCAGCTGGTCGTTCTGTTCCTCGACCTGAAGGAAGAAGTTGACCGCGTAGTAGAGCGCCGTCCAGGCGCCGAGCAGCGTCGCGTCGAGGTAGAACACGCCGAGGAACAGCTGCGTGAAGCCGGTCTCGCTGTCGACGCGGTAGAGCCCGATCACCCAGGCGTCGATGAAGGCGTGCAGGGCCACCGCGAAAGGTAGCACCAGCGCGGTCACGCCCCAGGTGACGAGGGGACGTTGGGCGATGAGCTGGCGGTAGATCACCGCCAGCAACAGCGAGATCGAGAAGCCGGTGATCGTGGCGATCAACACCAGCACCAGCGCCGAAAGCGGCTGGGCGTTGGCGATCGACGACATGCCGCGCAGCAGGAACGCGCCACCCCAGCCCGCGACCTGGAGCCGCCAGAAAGCCTGGTTCTTGTTGGCGAAGAAGGGGGTGGGGCGGAAAGGCAGCACGGCCATGATGCTCGCGCTTCTAGCTCAAACCGCTCGCCGCGCAAACCATGCGCGGATTAGCGCCTGAAGCGCGGGCGCCAGTCGAGCGGTAGCTGAGTCTGGCGCTGCGCCAGCCGCACGGCCTCGGCTTCCTGGCGATAGAGCGCCTGCCGTTCGTGCCAGCCATCGTGCGTCGGCACGCGGAACAGCCCGGCGTCGATCCGGCGCAAGTAGTGGCCGGCGAAACGGGCGCCGGCTTCGGGCGGGTAGCCGGCGTTGGCGATCAGCCAGACGGCGAGCCGATCGGCCTCGCGCTCGGTGGCGGCGACCGCGCCGGGACTCCGGCTGGTGGCGTCGAGCCGGGCGGGGTGGCCCAGGATGTTGTGCGCCAGTTCGTGCGCGACGAGCGTGGCGGCCGCGTCATCGTCGGGATTGCGCGTCAGCGCGGCGCGGTCGACGATGACGCGCGCGCCGTCGGCCGCCGCGCGCTTGCCGTCGTCGGAAAGCTCGAAGCGGCTGCGGCAGACGGGTTCGCCGGTGACCGTCGCGACTGTTTCCTGCCCGGAGGCGTCGCGCAGCGTCAGCACGACCCTGCCGCCGGCCGCAAGGTCGCGGTCGATGCGGTCGTGGACTTCCACGGCGCGCCGATAGTCCCGCGGCGCGACTCCCGGCAGCGTATCGAGGCGGAGCGCGCCGATCGCCAGCAGTTCGCTGCCCGCGCGCAGGCCGGCGCGCTCGGCGGGCGACCCCGCCGCCACCGCGTCGACCGCGAAGTCGCCGGTCAGGCGCAGCACTTGCCGGATTGCGCCCGGATCGCCGAAGCTGCCCGCATCGAGCACCAGGAGGCCGATCCCCGGCGCGGTATTGGCGCAGAACGCCGCGTTGGCGCGCGCGAGCCGCCAGCCGATCGATTGCAGGCGGGCGTCCTCGGCCATCAGCGCCCGGAGCGCGGGGCCTATCCCATCGGCGCGCTCTTGTGCCTGGAGCGCCAGGGCCGGGAGCGCCGGGGCAAGCAGCAGCGCCGCGAGTGCGAGCCGGAGGCTGGCCACAGCGCGGCTCAGTCGCGTGCTTCGGCGATGGCCCTGGCCAGCGCGTCTCGGCCGAGGGCGCCCGACAGCAGCTGGTCGCCGATCGCCCAGCTCGGTGTGCCGCTGAAGCCGAGCTTGCGCGCGAGTTCAAGGTTGTTCGACAGCTCGGCCTCGACATGCGGCGCGGCGGCGACCCGCTTGGCGCGCTCCATGTCGAGCCCGGCGACGCGCGCGGCGGCATCGATCGAGGCGTCGTCGAGCTGGCCGGCGGCGAACATCGCCCGATGGAAGGCGCCGTACTTGCCCTGCTCGGCGGCGGCGAGCGCCATGCGGGCGGCGGCGGCGCTGGCGGGCGAGAGGATCGGCAGCTCGCGGATCACCACCCTGAGGTCCGGATTGGCGGCGATCAGCGCGTCGACGTCGGCCACGCTCTGGCGGCAGAACGTGCAGGCGAAGTCGGTGAATTCGACCAGCGTCACTTTGCCTTGCGGGTTGCCGAGGATGGCGCCAGGGAACGGCTTGGTCACCTCGGACGAGACGCCGGACAACTGCTTGGCGTTCTCGCGCTTGCGCAAGTTCTCCATAGCCTCGGGCAGGATTTCCGGGTTGGCGAGGATATATTCGCGAACCACCTGTTCCATCGCCGCGCGGTTGGCGGCGGACAGGGCGGCGGCGGGATTGACCGCCATCTGGCGCGACTGCCAGACCCAGCCGGCGACGCCGCCGGCCAGCGCCAGCAGGATCGCCGCGACGGCGAAGAGGAGGCCCTTGTAGCGGCCCGGCGCCGCGCCGCCGGTGGTTTCGTTGCTCATGTCCGGCGCCTATCTGCGTTTGCGACTGCGTTCAATCTGGGACCGGGCGAGCATCGCGATGTCCTGCGCCCGCAGCCAGTCGGGTGAGCCCTTGGGCAGCGCCGCTTCGGCCGCCTCGGCGCCGCCCAGAGCTTCGGACAGGCGGCCGCTCATCAATTGCTGCTCGGCGCTGGCCAGCCGCGCGCGCGGCATGTCGCCGCTCGCCGCGTAGACGACGCCGAGCTGATACCAGGCGAAGGGATTCTCGCGGTCGCGCGCCACCGCCGCCTTGAGCACGCGCTGCGCTTCCTCGAAGTTCTTCGGATCCTCGCTGGCAATCAGCGCGTGGCCGAAGGTGGTGGCGATCAGCGGCTGGTTCGCGGTCAGCTCGGTCGCGCGGCGCAAGGGGGGGATCGCCTCGACCGGCTTGCCCGCCTCGAGCAGGATCTGGCCCTTGAGTTCGAGGAAATAGGGATCGTTCGGCTTGGCGGCGAGCAGCGCGTCGGTTTCGGCCATCGCCTTGTCGAGCTGCGCGTCCTTGTGCCACGAATAGGCGCGGGCGTAGCGCGCGGGCACGGTGTTCACCGTCGGCGGATAGGCGATCAGCGTGTCGCGCGGCTGCGCCAGGTAGCCATAGAGCTTGGCCTTGGCCCGCTGGAACCGCGCCTCCAGATCGGGGTCGCTGGGCTTGGTCCAGGCAGGGTCCTTCTCGTAGTCGTCCTGCAGGCGGGCAAGGCGGTCGGCGGTCATCGGGTGAGTACGGAAGAACTCGTCGTCGGCGCTCGGGGTGTAGCCGGCGCGGAACTCCAGGTTCTCCAGCTTCTTGAAGAAGTTGATCGAGCCGCGGCCGGAGATGCCGGCCTTCGACAGGAACTGGATGCCGGCGGCGTCGGCCGAGCTTTCCTGCACGCGGCTGAAGGCCAGGTACTTGCCCATCGCCGCCTGCTGCCCGGCCATCAGCACGCCCATCGCCGCGTCGCCCGCGCCGGCGGCGGCCGCCGCCGCGCCGAGCAGCAGCGAGAGCAGCGTGATCCCGGTGGCGGCCTTGGCGCCCTCGGACGAGCGGATGATGTGGCCACCGGTGATGTGGCCCATCTCGTGTGCGATGACGCCCTGGACCTCGTTGGCAGTGTCGGCGGTGTTGATCAGCCCGCTGTTGATGTAGATCGCCTGGCCGCCGGCGACGAAGGCGTTCACGGAAGGATCGTTGATCAGCACGATCTCGACGTTGCCCGGCGGAAAGCCGGCGGCGGCGGCGATCGGCGCGGCCATGTCGCGCAGCAGCGCCTCGGTCTCGGCGTCGCGCAGGATCGATTGGGCGGCGGCCGGCTGGATCGCCAGCAGCGTCGCGGCGACGGCGCCGAGCAGACGGGAAAGAACGCGCATCGCCCGCCGCCTTAGCGCCGCGCGGGCTGAACGAAGGGTGAAGGGCGTCGCATCGGACGCCCTGTCTAGACGGGATGCACCGGTTCAGTCGAGCAGATGCTTGGCCGCGCGTTCGAGCAGCGCGACATCGTCGGCCACTTCGCCCAGCAGCACCACTTCGCCATCGTCCAGCCGCCGCGCGACGAGGAGCGTGAACTCGTTGCCGTCGTGCGACACGTCCGCCAAGGGCCTGGGCGCGAGCGTGCGCAGCTTGCGGGCGAGGCCCTCGCGCGGGGTGTCGCGGGCGATCCTGACCTTGCCGCTTTCGGCGCGCTTGCGTTGGCGTTCGGCATTGACCACGCCCTTGAGCCCGCCCTCGGCAGCGCTCAGGAAATCGGCGAGCGTGCCGCGCACCAGGCCGAGGTGATGCGCGTGCGCCAGCGCCGAGGCATATTCGGTCAGGCGCGTCTTGTCGTACTCGGCGCCGAACACGAGCTTGACCACGGGCGTCATCGGCGCGCGGTCTTGGGCGGTCACGCCGGCATCGGCGAGCAACTCCTGGAAGTCGGCGGGCGCTTCGGCGGCGGCCAGCGAGAAGTCGTAGGCGCGGCCGATCGCGGCATAGAGCGCCTGGCGCGAACGTTCCTCGCCGCCCTTGGCCGCCTGCGCCAGCTCGCGCGCCGAGGCCAGCCAATCGGCCAGAGCCATGCGCTCGGGATCGATCGCCGACGCTGAGGTCGGTGCGGCTGCCGGGATCGCGGCGAAAGCATTGAACGAGACGTGCGAGACCGGCGCGTCGCGGATCGGGATGGTGACCGCGCCGCGCGACGGAGCCGGCGCTGGCATGGCGGAGGCGCCGAAGGCGGGTGCCGGCCAGTCGAGCGGATCGGCGTGGTCGTCCAGCGGGGTCAGCAGCTCGAGCACGTTGTCGTCGACCGGGCCGTCCGCCCATTCGGGCATCGGCGGCACGTCGAGATCGACGGGCGCGAGCATCGGCCCGTCGTCGAGCACCTGGCCGATCTCGAGCAGCAGCGCGTCGCTGGCGTGCTGGTCGGCGATTTCCTTCCAGTTGATTACGCCGTAGATATAGTCGATCGCGGCGCCGTCGCCCGAGAACGGCAGCAGGATGCCGCGATAGAGGATCGTCGCCCCGCGTTGGTTGACGAACTCGGCCTCGAAGCCGATCGGGGCCTGGTTGGCGAGGATCTGCATGTAGTGGTCGGTGATGCGCGACAGCAGCGAGCGCGCCGGTACATCGGCCAGCGAGGCGATCGCCCGGTCGCCGGCGCATTCCTCGGCAAGCTCGGCGCCCAGGTAGCGGATCGCCGGGTTGTCGACGCCGACGGTGAAGTCGAGCAGCACGCTGTAAGGGCCGAAGTCGGGCAGGTCTTGCGGATTGAGCTCGTCGATCGCGGGGAACTGGCGGTCGCTCAGCAGGCTGGCCCAGAAGTTGTAGGCGCGTACTTGCATGCGCCGCTCGTCCTGGCCGACGGGGCTCGGCGGCGGCTCGCTGCCGACATCGTCCTCGGCAAGATCGTACTCCCGGTCGTCCCCGGAATCCGAGCCCGAAAAATATCCCCGCAGCGTGTCCATGTGGGCTCCCCACCAATCCTGGGGCCCGGTTTTGGCGCAACGTGGTGAATTTTACGTTAAGTTGTGCCGTGTGGAGCGGATTGCGCGCGGCTTGAAGCGCGCAATTGCTCCAAGTTTTTGTGTCGCATCGCTATTTACGGAAAACCGGTTCCCACTTTTCCGCGCGAGGCTCAGTTCACCAGGCGGCGTGACGTCACGTTCGCGGCGGGGCGACGCGGCCCTCGTGCGGCTTGGGCATCGGCGCGAACAGGCGCATCAGCACCAGCGTCGCGATCAGCCACGCGCCGGCGCCATGCAACGCGAACGGCAGGTCGCGCCAGTCGGCTACAACCCCCCAGGCCCACGCGCCCAAGGCCATGCCGCCGAACGTCACCGCCTGGTAGATCGACAGGCACCGCCCCAGTATCGCCTCGGGCGAGCGCATCTGCATGGCGACGTTGATCGTGGTCAGCGCCGAAACCCAGCCCGCGCCGGCGAAGAAGGTGGCGGGCAAGGCCTGGCCGAGCGAATGCGCCTGGGCGAGCACGAACTGGGCGACGACGAAGAACAGCGTCGAGGCCGTCACCGCCGCCTCGCTGCCCCAGCGCCGCCGCGCGGGCGCGACGAGGAAGGCGGCGATGATCGAGCCGATGCCGAACGCGCCGAGCATCAGCCCGAAGTCGAGCTCATCGCCGTGGAGCCGGTCGCGCACCACCGCCGGCACCAGCGCCTGGTAACCGGCGACGCCGAAGCCCAGCGTCCCCCCGCGCAGCAGCAGCTTGCGGATCGCCGGAGTCGCGGCGCAATAGCGAACCCCTTCGACGATGGCGGGCAGCATGGGGCGGCGCAGCGGTGGCTCGGTTCCCGGTCGCCAGCGCCACAGCACGACGATCATGCCGATATAGCTCAGCGCGTTGAGGCCGAAGGCGAGGCCCACGTTCCACAGCGAGATCAGCAGCCCGCCCAGCGCCGGACCCACGCTGCGCGCCAGGTTGAAGGCGATGGTGTTGAGCGAGATCGCCTGCGGCAAATCGCGCGGGCCGACCTGATGCCGCACCGAGGCCTGCCAGGCCGGCGAGTTGAGCGCGGTGCCCATGCCGATCGTCAGCGTCAGCGCCAGCAGCAGGTACGGCGTGACCAGCCCCTGCCAGGTCAGGACGGCAAGCAGCGCCGAGACGATCAGCATGGCGATCTGCGCGGTCAGCATCACCCGGCGGCGGTCGAAGTTGTCGGCGATGGCGCCGGCCGGCACGCCCAGGAGCATGATCGGGATCGTGGCCGAGGCCTGGACCAGCGCGACCAGATGGTGCTGCGACGGCGCCAGGTCGGTCATCATCCAGGCGGCGCCGACCGACTGGATCGTCGCGCCCAGGCTCGACCACAAGTTGGCGATCCAGATGGCGCGGAACGCCGGGTAGCGGAACGGAGCGAACGTTCCCGACCGCGTCGGATCGACCGGCACCTTCGCGTCGCTTTCAGCCATCCGTTTCCGGTTAGGAGCGGCGCGGGCGCGGGGTCAAGGGCGCGGGGCACTCGCGTTACAAGATGTAGCGCATGCGGATGGTCTCGCGCACCGGCACGGCGCCTACGGTGAAGGCGGCGCGGGTGAAGACGGGCGGGCCGAAGCGTATCGCCGGGTTGCGCGAGAAGCCGAAGCCCTCGCGCGGGATGACGAGCGCCATGTCGGCGCGGCCGTTGCCGTTCTCGTCGTGCAGCAGCGCCACCGCGTAACGCCCCGGCGCGACCGGTCCGAAATCGAGATCGGCGGCCCTGTCGGCGGGCACCACCAGCTTGCGCGCGGTCGCATCGTCGCGGCAATCGGGGAAGGCGGCGGGCCGCGTGGTCAGGCAGGCCAGGACTTGCCCGCGTGTCGAGCGCAAGCCTTCGACGTGGACCGAAACCGGCGTGCCATCAACCGCTGGACTCGGTGCCGCCGTGCCCGACACTGCGGTGCCCAGCGCCAGCGGGGCGGCGGTCAGCAGCGCGAGAGTCCGCGATCGGTGCCGCACAGGCGATCCCAGAGGCGGAAATAGAGGCCGTAGTTGCATCGGTACTCGTCATGATGGCGCTGGTGGTGGCTGGCGGTGATCAGCCAGCCACCAAGGCGCGAGTGGACCAGGCTACGCGGAAACATCTCCCAGCCCATGTGATTGGTGACGCCCATCAGCGTCATGATCCCCAGCACCACGCCCAGCATCGCGGCATGGATCGGGAGCGCGAACACCAGCGCCGGGATGACCAGCGCGCCGGTCAGCGCCTCGATCGGGTGGAAGCTCATCGCCGCCCAGGCGGTCGGCGGACGGCTGGCGTGATGGACCGCGTGCGCCACGCGGAACGGTGCCGGCCGGTGCATCCAGCGGTGCGTCCAGTAGAACCAGGCGTCGTGCGCCAGCAGGTAGAGCAGCACCGAAGCGGGCAAGTACCACAGCGGGTACATGCTCCAATCGGTATAGATTCGCGTCCAGCCGCGCGCCTGCCAACCCCAGGCGACCAGGCCGGCGGGCAGGCCGTAGATCGCCGCGGACGCGAGCGACCATCCGATCTCGCGGCGGATCTGCGGGGCCAGCCCGTCGTGTGCGCCGGGGCGCAGCCGCACCGTCAGCCAGGCGAACAGCCCCGAGGTCGCCAGATAGCGCAGCGCGACGATCGCGGTCATCGCCAGCGCGGACAGCAATAAGGCCGGGATGGCATCCATCCCGGCCTTATGCCCTGCGCGCGCCAGGCAAGAAAGCCCCGCGCCCGGTACTGGCCTTAACCGGCCCGATTGCTGCGCTGGCCACCGCCGCCACCACCGCGATTGCCGCCGCGGCCGAAGTGCTTGCGCGCGCCGCCGGCCTCGCCCTGAGGGCGGGGACCGCGGCGCTCTCCTTCGGGCCGCGTCGGGCGGCGGTCGCCCTCGGCGCGGGCCGGACGGCGATCGCCGTCGTGGCGGGCGGGACGGCGGTCGCCCTCGCCCTGCGGGCGCGAGATGCGCTCTTCCTCGCGCAGCGGATTGTGGACCGGGCCACGCGCAGCCGCCCGGTCATTGCCGGTGCGATCGTTATAGATGCGGTCGTTGCGCAAGTTCTGGTCGCGCGTCTGGCCGTCGCGGCCGACGCCGCCGCGCGGCTGGTTGCCCCTTCCCGAACTAGGCTTCCCGCCGCTGGGCCGTCCATGTCCATTGGCGCGACCCTGGCCGCCACGGCCACGCGCGTCGCGCTCGTCGCGGCGGGCGTCCTGCGCCGCCTCGGCTGGCTTGCGCGAGGGCAGCGGCAGGCGCGCGGCTTCCTTCTGGAAGTCCTCGGGCAGCGATTGCGGCATCAGCTTGACCCCGGTCAGCTTCTCGATGTCACGCAGATAGGGTTTCTCGTCGGGCGCCACGAAGCTCAGCGCCACGCCGTCGGCGCCGGCGCGCGCGGTGCGGCCGATGCGGTGGACGTATTGTTCGGGAACGTTGGGGATCTCGAAGTTGAACACGTGGCTGACGCCCGAGACGTCGATGCCGCG
>DASVMK010000071.1:0-23309 GCA_036384395.1 Novosphingobium sp. | reverse complement strand
GACGATCCAGTCAGGCCCGCGCGCCTGCGGGCCGAGCCGATAGGTCGCGTCGAAGCAGACCCAGCCGCGTGTGGCCATGTGGTGCAACAACGGCTTGCCCTGCTGATTCTTGTCGCCCACCACCCAGGCGCCGCCGTGCAGGTGGACCAGCACCGGCATCCCTTCGCTGCGCGGCTTGCGCGAGACGATGACGTCTAGCCGGTTGCGCTTGCCCGCTTCGCCATATGTCAGGTTGGAGATCCGCCGCACGCGGTGCCCGCCGGTGAGGAAGGGGGCCAGCCCGGCGAGCACCGGTACGCGGGTTCCGCTGAGGCCCGCGCCATCGAGCAGCAGCCGGGCGGCGCGGCGGTTGCGCCAGTGGACCAGCGCGAACAGCGCCGCGCTGGCGATGGATGTCCAGCCCGCGGCGCTTCCTCGCGCGCAGATCGCGAGGGCGGCGGCGGCGAGCAGCGCCGGCAGCGCGAAGAACTGGCCCATCATGCTCGCTAGCCAGTAGAACCCCAGCAGCGCCGCCGGCAACCGATCGGGCGTGGCAGGGACGAAGGCGCAGATGGCGACCGCGAGCAGCATGATCGAGAGCCAGATCAAGCGGGGGATCTCCTCAGAGCGTCGCGCGGCGGGGCCGAGCCGTTCCGATTTGGGTGGCAGCGCGCGCGGCGGCGGTCCAGTTCCATAATGCTCTAAGCTGAAAATATTTCGCATATTCCCCATTGCGGAACGGACAACCTTGGTTATGCCTACTGCGTTAAGAACTTTCGCCGTTCCGTGGCGAGGGGGTGGCAAGGCGGCGCAGGGCCCGCCGGGGGATAGTCGACATGGGCATCAAGGAAAGGATTTCCCCGCTTCCCAAAGAGCAGTGGACCGACGACGCGCGAACGATGTTCACGATGTTCGAAGGGCCCGATGCCTATGAGAACGGCTCCAAGTCCAACGTTTTCCTGACGCTGGCCCGGCATCCCAAGCTCGGCACGTCGTTCTTCAAGTACAATGGCCGCCTGTTGATGACGTCGACCATCGACGTCGCGCTGCGCGAGATCGTCATTCTTCGCCTGGCCTGGATTTATCGCGCGCCCTACGAATGGGCCCAGCACGTCGAGCTCAGCCTGTCGTCGGGCAAGATCGATCCCGACCATATCGAGGCCTACAAGCAGGGAGACGTCGCTGTCGAGGCGCAAGGCGCGCTGACGCCCGCGCATATCGAGGCGGTGAAGCGCGGGGCCGACGATCCCATCTTTACCGAACTGCAGGCCCACGCGCTCCGCGCGGTGGATCAGCTCAAGGCCACCGGTCACATCGAGGACGCGACCTGGAACGGGCTCGCCACGGCGCTGCCGGAGAAAGAGCTGCTCGAGCTGATATTCCTGATGGGGACTTACGGCATGCTGGCCTGGGTGTTCAACGCCTTCGGCATCCAGCCGGAAGAGCGTCAGCGCGGCTATGCCGAGGACGTGCTGACGCAACGTATTGGATAACGGCGCATTGGGTAACGGATATGCTGTATAAGCGGGTGGTCGCTCCGCAAGCATATCGAGGTAGGAGAGGAAAATGGGCCTAGCAGGCACCTACGAATGCGTTCTCGAAACACGGATGGGCCGAAAGGACGGCACGCTCGTCGTCGTGCCCTCGGCCGACGGCGAGAGCTTCACCGGCGTGTTGAGCAACAGCATGCTCGGCTCGCTCGACATCACCGACGGCACGATCGATGGCGACATGCTGATCTGCCAGCTCAGCGTCACCAGCCCGATGCGGATGAAGGTCGATTGCGAGGTGATCATCGATGGCGACACTTTGTCGGGCTTCGTCACCGCCGGCATGTTCGGCGAGATGAAGCTGTCGGGCAAGCGCATCGCATGACCGTCCGGGCCAGGATCAGGGCGGCGGAGACGATGACGTTTTTAGAAAATTGCGCGCTTTCGCACGATCTCCTGGAAACCGGGGAAGCCTGCGCGCGTTGGACTTGACATATTAACCTGAATTGTCGGAACTCGGCAATGAGAGGGGGTCTCATGAAAATAACAAAAGCGGTACAACCGCAACTTGTCGAAGCACTGCGTAACGATCACAAGCGCGCTTCGCGCCTGATCCAACTGTTGACAGATCAGATCGAGGGGCTGGTCCGCTTTCGTCCGCTCGACTTGGAAATCGCCCAGGGCGTGTTCCGCTACATGACCGATTTCGTCGATCGCCAACATCACGCGCGCGAGGACTTTCTTTTCGACCTGCTCGGCCAGCGCGATCCGGCCGTCCGCCACAAAGTGCAGCAGGCTGACAGCGACCATCAGAAGCTTGAGCGCGAAGGCGCCAAGGTCGTGGCCGCGCTCGCCACCCTGATGGAACGTCCCTCGCTTGGCGTGAAGTCCTTCTCGCGGCGGGTGCGTCGGTATCGCGACCTGCTGATCGAGCACTTCCACTACGAGGAAGCCCGGCTCTTCGCCGCCGCCGAGAAGCTCGGCGCGGCCGAATGGAGCAAGATCGAGAAGGCGGTCAGCGCCGCCGAAGACCCTCTGTTCGGAGCCGAGGTCGAAGCGAGCTTCCAGTCGCTCTTCGACATCTACGTCAATCACATCAGCGAAATCGGCCGGCCGGTGCTGCGTCCCGCCACGGTTTCGGCGGCGGTGCTCACGGATTCGGCGGCGGAAGTGCTGTCCGGCTCGCGCTCGGTCATCGCCGAGCTCCGCCGCGGCGCGGCGGGCATCATCAAGGCGAACCTGTCGGGCGCGAGCGCTCTGGCCGGATCACGCAGCCTTTCCCAGTTCTGCAGCAATGCGATCAACTGGTCGCGCGCCAGTTTCGACGAGACCACTGCGGTGTCGGGCCAGGTCTTCGGAGCGGTGGAGCGGACCGCCCGGTCGGCGATCGCGCCGTTCGGCAACGCGCTTGGAACCGAAGTGCGCGAATTCGACGTCTCGCACCGGCCCGATCGCGCGGCGGTGAGCTGGCAGGCGAACATCGTCAACCTCGCGCTGCGCGCGACGGTCAAGCGCATGGCCAGCGCCTCTTCGGGCGACCTGCCGATCCCGGACAAGAACATCGAAGTGCCGCGGATGGCGATCGAGCGGTTCATCCCGCAACTGGCGGACGACGTCGCCGTGGAGCGGATCGAGCTCGCCCACGCCTTTGCCGAAGTGATGACGATCAAGGGCACCGAGCCGGGCCGGACGATCCTGTTCTTCCCCGGCGGCGGCTTCATGCTGGCGCCCACCCAGGCGCACCGGCTCATGGCGGCCCGCATGGCGCGCGGCGCCAATGCCCGGGTCGTGATGGTCCACTATCGCCTGGCGCCCGAGTACCGCTTCCCCGCCGGACTCAATGATTGCGTCGATGCCTACCGGGCCTTGCTCGACACCGGCGTCGCGCCGCGTTCGATCGTGGTGATCGGCGATTCGGCGGGCGGCGGCATGGCGCTATCGACGCTGCTGCGCATTCGCGGCGAAGGTCTGGCGATGCCGGCCGCCGCGGTTCTGCTCTCTCCGGTCACCGACCTCAGCTACAGTGGGGAGTCGCGCCGCGGCAATAGCTGGAGCGATCCGAGCCTGCCCAACGACGATCGGAACCTGATCGCGCAAGTCTATCTCGGCACCTTGCCGCAGAACGATCCCCTGGCTTCCCCGTTGTTCGCCGATCTCTCGGGCTTGCCGCCCATGCTGATCCAGGTCGGCAGTACCGAGATACTGCTCGACGACGCGCTGCGCGTCGCGGCCAAGATCCGCGCGCAGGGCGGTGATTGCGAATGCGAGGTGTGGCACGACATGCCGCACGACTGGATGTTGTTCGGCATCCTGCCCGAAGCGCGCAAGGCGCTGCGGCGCATCGTCGGCTTCGTCAAGGACCGCTCGCCGACCGAGAGCGTGCGGGTCGAAAAGCCGGCCGAACGGGTCCGGGCGGAAAAGGTCCCGGCCGGCCTGCTCGTCGGCGGCGCTCGCTAACGTTACGGACGGACATGCCGCCGGCGTCGGGACGACGTCGGCGGCGTTGGCGTCCGCGCCGGGATTCAAGGTCTCACAGCGCGATCTGAGGGGCGTTGAGGGTACTTTGTAACTCGGCTTCGAGCACGTCGGCCAGTTGTCGGATTTTCGGCAGCAGGTGTCGGCGCTGCGGGTACACCACCCAGATCCGCTCGGGCTCGCCCTGGACCGAGGCGAGGAGCTGGACCAAGCGCCCGGCGTCGATGTGCGGGCGGACGTAGAATTCCGGCAGCTGGCAGATCCCCATTCCGGCGATCGCCGCGTCCAGCACCGCCGCGCCGCTGTTGCATCGCCATCGCCCGCGCGGGGTGAACAGCTTGGGTACGCCCTGTTCCAGGAAATGCCAGGTCCGGCTCGTTCCGACCAGGCATGCGTGATCCTTGAGGTCATCGACGCAGCGCGGCATGCCGGCCGCGGCGAGGTAGGCCGGCGACGCGCAGACTTCGATCGGTCGCGAGGCGATGTGGCGGCCGACCAGCCGCGCATCGGTCACATGGCGGGTGCGGATGCCGATGTCGTAGCCCTCGGCGATCACGTCGACGACACGGTTGGTGAGGTCGAGGTTCACCGACAGTCGCGGATGCGCATCGGTGAAGCGGCGCACGATCGGCGCGACGAAACGTTCGCCGAGCGCGGTCGAACAGGTGATCCGCAACTCGCCTTGCGGTTCGCTCGACCCGGAGGCCTGCGACAGCAGGTCCTCGCGTTCCTGGATCAGGTGCCGGCAGCGCTCGACGAAGGCGGCGCCGGTTTCGGTCAATGCCACCTTGCGCGTGGTGCGGTGGAACAGCCGCGCGCCGACACGCTCTTCCAGCCGCGCCACCACGCGGCTGATATGCGATGTCGATACGCCCAGCAGGGCCGCGCCGCGCACGAACGACCCCGAATCCGCGATCGCGACCACTTCGTCGAGGCCCTCCCAAGTCATCAGATTATCCCTCCACAGAAATTATATTTTGCATCCGAGGCCGTTTATCGTTCGGGCGGGCATACTGTAAAGCAAATGTCCGGAAAGGAATCCCGATCATGAAGACCCGCGCCGCCGTCGCCTTTGAAGCCAAGAAGCCGCTCGAAATCGTCGAGGTCGATCTCGAAGGCCCCAAGCAGGGCGAGGTGCTGGTCGAGATCATGGCGACGGGCATCTGCCACACCGACGCCTACACGCTCGACGGCCTGGACAGCGAGGGGCTGTTCCCCTCGATTCTCGGCCACGAAGGGGCGGGGGTGGTGCGCGAGGTCGGCCCCGGCGTAACCTCGGTCAAGCCGGGTGACCACGTCATCCCGCTCTACACCCCCGAATGCCGCCAGTGCAAATCTTGCCTTTCGGGCAAGACCAACCTCTGCACGGCGATCCGCGCGACGCAGGGGCAGGGGCTGATGCCCGACGGCACCAGCCGCTTCAGCTACAAGGGGCAGACGATCTTCCACTACATGGGCTGCTCGACCTTTTCGAACTTCACCGTGCTTCCCGAGATCGCGGTCGCCAAGATCCGCGAGGACGCGCCATTCCAGAGCAGCTGCTACATCGGCTGCGGTGTGACGACGGGCGTGGGCGCGGTAGTCAACACCGCCAAGGTCCAGGTGGGCGACAACGTCGTGGTCTTCGGCCTCGGCGGGATCGGCCTCAACGTGATCCAGGGCGCGCGGCTCGCGGGCGCGGGCAAGATCATCGGGGTCGACATCAATCCCGATCGTGAGGAATGGGGGCGTCGCTTCGGCATGACCGAGTTCCTCAACTCCAGGGGCATGAGCCGCGAGGACGTCGTGGCGAAGATCGTGCTGATGACCGACGGCGGCGCGGATTACACTTTCGACGCGACCGGCAACACCGAAGTCATGCGCACGGCGCTGGAGGCCTGCCACCGCGGTTGGGGCACCAGCATCGTGATCGGCGTGGCCGAGGCCGGCCGGGAAATCTCGACCCGCCCGTTCCAGCTCGTCACCGGCCGCAACTGGCGCGGCACGGCTTTCGGCGGGGCCAAGGGGCGCACCGACGTTCCCAAGATCGTCGATATGTACATGACCGGCAAGATCGAGATCGATCCGATGATCACCCACGTCATGGGCCTGGAAGAGATCAACACCGCCTTCGATCTGATGCACGAGGGCAAGAGCATCCGGAGCGTGGTGGTCTTTTGATGGAGCAGGTCAGCCTCAACCGCAGTCATGGCGGTAGCCAGGGCGTCTATGTCCATCAAAGCGCCGAGACGGGCACGGCGATGACCTTCTCGGTCTTCGTGCCCGATCATGCGCCGGGGGCGAAGCTGCCGGTGCTGTGGTATCTCTCGGGGCTGACCTGCACGCATGCCAACGTCACCGAGAAGGGCGAATTCCGGGCCGCTTGCGCCGAGCACGGGATCGTCTTCGTCGCGCCCGACACGAGCCCGCGCGGCGACGCGGTGCCGGACGACGACGGCTACGACTTCGGGAAGGGTGCGGGGTTCTACGTCGATGCTACCCAGGCGCCGTGGGCGAGTCACTTCCGCATGCGCGCCTACATCGAGAACGAGTTGCCGGCGCTGCTGGCCGAGCACTTTCCGGTCGATAGGGACCGCCAGGGCATCACCGGCCATTCGATGGGCGGGCATGGCGCGTTGACGTTCGCGCTCCGTAATCCGGAGCGGTTCCGCTCGGTCAGCGCGTTCGCGCCGATCGTCAGCCCGCTCCACTGCCCGTGGGGTGAAAAGGCGCTCTCGGGCTATCTGGGCGATGATCGCCAGAAATGGCGGCAGTACGACGCCTGCGCGCTGATCGAGGACGGCGCCCGTCTGCCCGACCTCCTGGTCGATCAGGGCGAGGCGGATGGCTTCCTTGCCGAGCAGCTCAAGACCGAACGGCTGGTCGAGGCTTGCGCCAAGGCCGGCCAGCCGGCGACGATCCGGATGCAGCCGGGATACGACCATTCCTATTACTTCATATCGACCTTTATGGCCGATCATGTCGCCTGGCACGCCGCACGGTTCTGAGGCCGCTATTCGGTGATCTCGGTCAGGAAATCGTAAGCGTCGCCGCGATAGTACGCGGTGGTCACCTCGATCGGCGCGCCGCTGCGAGCGAAGCTTCGCCGTTCGATCAGCAGCGCGGGAGCCCCCGGCACGACGCCCAGTTGCGCGGCGCGCGCTTCGTCCAGGCTCACTGCGCGCAGACGTTGCAGCGCCTTCCACGGACGGTTGCCATGCTTGTCGAGCGCTTCGTAGAGCGAGGCGCCGATGTTTTCGATCGCCGGCAGGCAGCTTGCCGGAAGCACCGAGCTTTCCAGCGCCATCGGCAACCCGTCGGCGGAGCGGATGCGCGTCAGGCGATAGATTCCCGAACCGGGCGAAAGGCCCAGCGCCAGGGCTTCCTCGGGCGTGACGATCCCGGCCGCCTTGGCGATCCAGGCGCTGCTCGGCTGCAGGCCGCGCGCGCGCATGTCTTCGGAAAACGAGGTGATGCGCGAGAGGCTCTTCTCGATCCGGCCGGATCCGGGCGCCACGAACGTCCCGGCGCCCTGTCGGCGCAACAGCAGGCCCTCCTTCTCGAGCTGGCCGAGCGCCTTGCGGATGGTGATGCGCGACACGCCGAAGCCATCGGCCAGCGCGCGCTCGGTGGGCAGCGCCGCGTGGGCGGGAAAGTGCTCGCTGGCGATCGCCGCGCGCAGGCTCCGTCCGATCTGCTCGTAGAGCGGCGAACCGGAGTCCCTGTCCAGACACGCGAAGATATCCAATGAAGCCTCCTTAAGCGATTGTCCTCCCACGCTGACTCTCAAGCGGGGTTCAGGATCGCCTGACACGTCTGCGGGGCACTGCGAGGGCGCGGGCTTCGTCCGGGCCCTCGCTCAGCGGGCCGCACCAGGCGGCGAACGGCGCCAGGATCGCGAAGCTGGCGGTCGTCATGCCCGATTTCCCTCCCATTCGCGGCCCGCGATCCAGCTGGCGCGCACATCGAGGTCGTCGCCGAGCCAGACCAGATCGGCGATCATGCCCGCGGCGATATCGCCGCGCAGCCGTTCCATCCCGAGGAATGCGGCCGGCGATGCCGCGGCGAGCCGGAGCGCGGCCGGCGGTGGAATACCGACCAGTTCGACCGTATTGCGAACCGCGGCCTCCATCGACAGAACCGAGCCGGCGAGCGTGCCCGCGGCATCGACACAGCGGCCGCCCGCCACGGTAATTCGTCGGCCCTGCAAATCGAAGGCGGTCTGATCGGTGCCCACCGGCGTCATCGCGTCGGTCACCAGCATGAACTTGTCGAGCGGGCGGCTGTGCAAGGCGACGCGCAGCGTGGCCGGATGCACATGCACGCCGTCGACGATGAGTCCGCACCAGACATCGTGGTCGTCGAGCGACGCGCCGACGGCGCCGGGCGCGCGGTTGGCCATCGGCGACATCGCGTTGAACAGGTGTGTCACCCCGGTGATGCCGGCGGCGAAGCCCTCGCGCATTTGCTCGTAGGTCGCCTCGGTATGGCCGGCCGCGACGATGACGCCGGCATCCACCAGGCGCCGGATCGCCTCGGGACCGACCACTTCGGGCGCGACGGTCACCAGGGTTCGTCCCACGCGCAGCGAACAGAGCAGTTCGAGCAGATCGTCGGTCGCGCCGCGCAGATGGCGCGGATCGTGGATACCGTGCCGGGTGGGGGCGAGCATCGGCCCCTCGATGTGGATGCCGAGCACGCCGGGAACGCTTCGATCGATCGCCTGCTCGACCGCGCGCATGGCTTGGTCGATCACGGCGCTATCGTCGGTGATGACGGTGGGAAGAAACCCCGTGGTGCCATAGCGGCGGTGCGCCGCGCCGATGGTGACGAGGCTGTCGACCGCCGGCGCCTGGTTGAACAGCGCGCCGCCGCCGCCGTTGACCTGGACGTCGATGAAGCCGGGCGTGAGCACGCCGCCGTCGAGTGCGCGAACGGACGCGCCGCGCGGCGCCTCGCTCTCGGGCAGCACGGCGGCGATCTCCGCTCCATCGAGCACCACCGCCAAGCCCTCGACCAGCGTGTCGCCGCGCAGCACCCGGGCGCCGGAGAGAACGACCGGCATCAGCGCGTCCGGCTCAGTGTGGCGGCAGCGTATTTGGGGACGGTTGAAATGGGCACGCTCCAGTAGGCCCAGGTTCTATATTGGTATGATACCTTCGTCAAATTGGTTATGAACAGTCGAATTCATCACGGCGCTCGCTCGCCTGGCGAAATCGGATGCTTGCGTATCGGCGGGGCGCAAGGCAATCCGGCAGCACGGGTAATTGCGAAAGGGAGCGTCGATGCGCCAACAGGCGGCAACCACCTCGGTGCGGGCGGCGTTCATCGCCGTGACGGCGCTGTTTTTCGCCTGGGGCTTCATCACCTCGCTGATCGATCCGCTGGTGGCTGCGGTGAAGGGCATCTTCGTGCTCGACGACGTGCAGGCGCAGCTGTCGGCGTCGGCGTTCTTCATCGCCTATGGCCTGATCTCGTTCCCCGCCGCCACGCTGATCGCCAAGCTTCGGCCGGTCCCGGCGATCCTGCTGGCGCTGGCGATCATGGCCGCCGCCTGCCTGGTCATGCTCGGCGCGGCGAACCTTTCGAATTACACCCTGGTGCTGCTCGGCCTGTTCGGGCTGGCGAGCGGCATCACCGTCCTCCAAGTGGCGGCCAACCCGCTCGCCGCCGCGCTCGGCGATCCGGCGGGGAGCCATTTTCGGCTGACGCTGTCGCAGACCTTCAATTCGTTCGGCACCTTCATCGGCCCGATCATCGGTGCGGGGCTGTTCCTCAAGGGGGTCGAGGTCAAAGAGGGCACCGTCATCACCGAAGCCGTCCGCGCCGAGGCGCTGGCGGGGATCGATCGCGCCTATTTCTGGATCTGCGGGCTGCTGGTCCTGCTGATCGCGTTCTTCTGGCTCGCGCGCCGCACGGTCGCCTCCGCTGCGCCCGAACCGGCGCCGGCCAAGGGCATCGCGGCGATGATCGCCGATGCCTTTTCCTCGCGTTGGGCGATGCTCGGCGGCGCGGCGATCTTCCTCTACGTCGGCGCGGAGGTGGCGATCGGCACGCAGATGGCGTTCTTCCTCAACAGCGACAGCGTTTGGGGGCAATCGGACGCGGCGTTCCGCGTTCCGCTGGTGGGCTGGCTGATGGGCAGCGACGGCGTGCCGGGAGTGAGCCTGCAGGAGGCCGCGCGCGCGGTGGCGCTGTACTGGGGCGGGGCGATGGTCGGCCGCGGGATCGGCTCGCTGCTGCTCCCTCACGTTTCCGCGGCCAAGCTGCTGGCGATCTTCACCGCGACCGCCGCCGCGATGTGCCTCTATGTCTTCACGATGGGCGGGGTCTCGGCCGGCTTCGTGGCGCTGGCGATCGGGCTGGTCAATTCGATCATGTTCCCGGTGATCTTCACGCTCACCCTCGAACGATCGAGCGCCAGCGAGCAGGCCACCTCCGGCATCCTGTGCACCAGCATCATCGGTGGCGCGTTCCTGCCGCCGCTGGTGGGCGCGGTGTCGGGCGCGGCCGGCTATGCCGTCGCCTTCTGCGTGCCCGCGACCTGCTATGTCCTGCTGTGCGTCTTCGCCGCGGCCGCGGGATCGACCGCGCCGGTGCGCAAGGTCGAGGAGACCGCGTCCGCTCATTGACGGTAGTTTTTGGCGAACCCCTGAATCGAAGACAGGCCAGGCCGTCAAGCCAACCTGCTGATGCCGCTCAACTTAGTTTCCGATCAGATACTTAGAAGGGGAAATAGACGTAGATCGCGGCGACCGCGACGATGCCGGTAATCACGTTCAACGGAATGCCGATCTTGACGAAATCGAGGTAGTTGTAGCCGCCCATCTGGTAGACGAGCACGTTGGTTTGATAACCAAAGGGCGTGGCAAACGCGGCGCTCCCTGCGACCATGACCGCGACGAGGAACGGCCGCGGGCTGACCGAAAGCGCTTCGGCAAGCGACACCGCGATCGGTGTGAACAGCACGGCCACGGTGGCGTTCGACAGGATTTCGGTCGCGATCAGGGTTACCGCGTAGATAATGATCAGGGCCGCCAAGGGGCTGAGACCGTCGAGGGAGAGGATCAAGCCGTCCGTAACGGCCGTTGCAAGTCCCGTGACATCGAGGGCGAGGCCCAGGACAACCATGCCCGCGATAAGCATCAGCACTTCCGGTCGCAGGCCCGAATAGGCTTCCTCCGCGGTCAGCACCCGCAACAGGATCAGAAGGACAGCGCCAGCGAAAGCGCAGGCGGCGATCGGCGCGACGTCCAGGGCGGCGAGGGCGACCACCCCGATGAACACGGTGGCCGCCAGGATCGCAGGCAGTGGGCGCAACGGCACCTGCTCTGCGAATGATTGGGCCGAGCCGACCTGGCCGCCAGCGAGCCCCGGTTCGGCGGCAAGCTGGTTGAAATCCGGATCGATTGTCTCGCTCGGGGCGTCCCGGATCAGAAGGGGGCTGAAGATGACGAGATAGACGGCTCCTGCGAGCCCAACCAACACCCCAACCGGAGTGATCTCGAAGATGCTAAAGCGGGGCTGGCCAGCAACCGAGGCCATGTCGTTCACGAGTAGGTTGGTCGATGTTCCGATAAGCGTGCAGCACCCGCCCAGGACCGCCGCATAGGACAAGGGGATGAGGAAAGGTTTCGGAGAAAGCCCCAGCGATCGGGCTACGTCGCGTATCACCGGAGCGCCTAGCACGACGATCGGGGTATTGTTGAGAAACGCTGATGCCACGCCGCAAACGCCGATCATAAGCCACAACCCTGCGCGACCGATCTTGCGGCAAAGCCGGGTCATCTGCTGGATAGCCGCGTCCAGCAGCCCCGACCGCTCCATGGCGTAGGCAATCACGAAGAGCGACGCTAGCGCGATGATAGCGGGGCTGGCGAATGCGCCTTGTACCTCGACGGGTCGCAAGACGCCCGTGATCAGAAGGACCGCCGCGCCGGTTAGTGCTACCACGTCCGAGCGCACACGGTCCCATATCAAGGCCACGACGACGGCGGCCAGCACCGCGAGCGTGATCATCTGACTTAAGGTCATCAGGCGCTTATGCGTTCAACATCGGCGATCGCCAAGCTTTTGCCCGGATCGGGTCGCATTTGCGGCCGATGTCATGCTAGGGTGCGGGACATGATCCGTCGGCACGATATCATGGCGGCCGTCGCAGGCATCTTCCTTCTCTCCGGTTGCCAGCAGCGGCAAGCGACCGATGATGAACCGAAGAGCCCAGCGACCGCCGTTGCGGTCCCGGCTCCAGAGCCTCCTCTCGTCGAGTCGAAGTTGGATCGCGGTGCGCTTCTCGCCGCCGTTGCCCAGGTTGCCAGCGATACCGCTCTCGGAAAGTCCGATGTGGACAGCCAGCGTCCGCTCGACGGTAGGCAGTTCGAGGTTCGGCTCCGGTTCGGCTGCACCGGGGACGATCAGCATGCCGCAGCGCGCGGCTGGACCTTCGATGAGAAGCGCCGAAAACTGATTCTGAACGTGGAACCCGACATCACTGCCCAGAGTCCGCTGGTGAAGGCGCTCGGCAGCCAAGCCTTCGAGGCAGTCGAGGGCTTCCTCATCTGGCGCCCCTGGGTTCTGGCGGCAGGCTGCCCGGCTGCTCCGGCCATCGATCCCGCCGCGCCGCCTGGGGCGCGCGCCTCTCACGACGCCGCTTTGCCAAAGGAAGTTGAACGGCCCCCGATCGCTGCTCAGCAAATCGCAATTGCCCAATTCTATACCGAGACCGACGCCCGAACTCATCGGCGGGGCAAGCGGGGCTACACCGCTACGAAGGTGCTAGCGGAAGGCATGCCGCCGAGCACGATCGGTTATGATCTTGTCCTTTCCGGCCGCCTTCGTCATTTGCCGGATGGCCGGGCAATCACCTGCATAAACCGGCTCGCAGGCGCGCCGCCCGATTGCGTAGTCTCTGCTGAGCTCGACAGTGTCACGATCGAGCACCCCGTCACGAGGGAGAAACTCGCCGATTGGGTGGGCGCCTGAGCGTCTATTCTCTGGCGACTGTTGGACAAACAAGAGCGGTGACCATTCGGTTCATGCTCGGCAATCATGAGAGACTGAAAATTGGCCGTCATTCGAGCGTTGAGAAAAGCACCCCTATCCGCGCTGCGCGAATTCCTGCGTCAGGAAGCAGCCGGCGGATTGCTTCTGATGTTCGCTGCCGCGGCGGCCATGGCAATCGCCAACAGCCCGTGGGGCGATGCCTATGCTGAAGCTCTACACGCTTCGGTGGGCCCACTCTCGCTGCTGCACTGGATCAACGATGGGCTTATGGCCCTCTTCTTCCTGCTCGTGGGGCTGGAAATCAAACGCGAGCTTGTCGACGGCCATCTTTCGAACTGGTCCGATCGCGCCCTTCCGTCCATCGCGGCGTTCGGCGGCATGGCCGTCCCTGCCTTGGTCTATCTTGCCGTCGCCGGCCGCACGCCGGGTCTCGCAAATGGCTGGGCAATTCCTTCGGCGACCGACATTGCCTTCGCGATCGGAGTGATGGCCCTGCTTGGGAGCCGTGCCCCGACCTCGCTCAAGCTCTTTCTGACGACTGTCGCCATTGTCGACGACATGGGCGCGGTCGTGATCATCGCCCTGGCCTATACCAGCGAGATCGGCGGCCTGGCCTTGCTGGCTGCTGCGATCGTGCTGGGCATCATGTTCGTGCTAAACCGTCTCGGCGTGAAGATGCTATGGCCCTATCTCGTCTTGTTTGCCGCGCTTTGGCTGGCAGTCCTCCTGTCAGGCATTCACGCGACGATCGCGGGTGTACTTGCCGCGAGCGTGATCCCTATTCGCGCGACCCCAGGCGCGCCCGATGCGGAAGATTCCCCGCTCCATCGCCTTGAGCATCGGCTCCATCCCTGGGTGGCCTTTCTGATCGTGCCGCTTTTTGGTCTGGCAAACGCAGGCGTTTCGCTGACGGACACCTCTGTCGCGGATCTGATCGGGCCGCTTCCGCTGGGCGTCGCCGCCGGCTTGTTCTTCGGTAAGCAGGCTGGCGTTCTTCTGGCGGTTTGGCTCTGTCACCGGTTCAAGATCGCGGGGAGGCCCGGGAACGCGACCTGGCTGCAAATCTACGGCACGGCGCTGCTTTGCGGCATAGGCTTCACGATGAGCCTGTTCATCGGCGGTCTTGCCTTTAACGATCCACTGTTGATCGACGAGATGAAAATCGGGGTGCTTGGCGGCTCGCTGTTGTCCGGGCTTGCCGGTTTTCTGGTTCTTCGCTTTGCCCCAATCCAATCGCCTGCGGGGCGAAAGGTCGAAGCGTGAGTCGCAAATCCAGCCAACCGGTACGCTGGTCATCCTGCGTCACTCCACGCACGCCGGGAAGCCTATTCGAACAGGACGAAATGTCACGTTGGACACAATGTCATTCCTTAAGCGCGAAAACGGCCGACCAAGCGTAGAGCCGAGGGTCGGCGTCGCGATAGATGGCGGTGTAGTCGAGTGTGTTCACCAACAACCCCGAGGCGCGCATCACCTGAACTTCCACCTGCCCGAACACAGCGACGAACCCGGGTTGCGGGGAAGCCTCGCGGCGGATCAGCCGGACCGCTTCGTAGCGGCGTTCACCCTCGGCGATTTTGCGGATGAACTCGGCCTTGTCCTCCACCATCCCGTTGGCATGGGTATAGTGCAGGTCGTCCGCCAGCACTTCGGACAGTTCGGCAAGGTTGCTTGTCGCCATGGCGGAGAAGCGGCGGTCTTCGCAGGCCAGGGCGGCGGCCACGCGATGCTCTGACATTAGTGGACTCCAATCGTTGTCGTTCGCGCCGATCCTACGCGCAGACATAGACCGTCTTGGTACGAGTGTAGAACTCGGCCGCCGCGAAGCCCTGCTCGCGCGGCCCCATGCTGGATCCCTTGGTTCCGCCGAAAGGCACGTGATAATCGACCCCCGCGGTGGCGGCGTTGATCATCACCATGCCGGCCTGGATTCTCCGCTTGAAGGTGCTGGCGCTGGCGAGTGAAGTGGTGACGATGCCGGCGGACAAGCCGAAATCGCTGTCGTTGGCGACGGCAATGGCTTCGTCCAGCCCTGCCACCCGGATCACGCTGGCCACGGGTCCGAAGATCTCCTCGCGGTTCACCCGCATGTCCGGGGTCGTGTCGGTAAGCAGCGCCGGGTGCAGGAAGTAGCCCTCGGTCGCGCGCTTCACGCGGTCGCCGCCCACCGTGATCGCCGCGCCTTCCTCCGCCGCGATCGCCAGGTACCCTTCGATCGTGTCGCGCTGCTCCTCGCTCGCGACCGGGCCGACCTGCGTCTCGGGATCGAGTGCGTGACCTACCCTGAGCGCGGCGATGCGTTCGGAGAGGGCCGCGACGAAGCGATCGTGGATGCCGTCCGTCACGATCAGGCGGCTGGAGGCGGTGCACCGCTGGCCCGAGCTGAAGAAGCAGCCGTCGAGCGCGACCGCCACGGCGCGGTCAAGATCGGCATCGTCGAGCACCACCAGCGGGTTCTTGCCGCCCATTTCGAGCTGAAGCCGCTTGCCATGAGCGGCCGCGTCGCCCGCCAGCCGCATGCCCACCCCGGTCGATCCGGTGAACGAGACGCCGCCGACGCGCGGGTCGCGGACCAGTTCTCCCGCCACGGCCCCGCGCAGGAAGGCGAGGTTGAAGACGCCGGCCGGCATGCCCGCATCGACGATCGCATCGGCCAGGGCCGAGGCCGTGGCCGGCGTCACCGCTGCGGGCTTGAGCACCACCGCGTTGCCGAAGGCGAGCGCAGGGGCGGCCTTCCACGCCGGGATGGCGATCGGGAAGTTCCACGGGGTTATCAGGCCCACCACGCCCAGCGGCTCGGGCCTCGTCTCTACCTCCAGGCCAGGACGGACGGAGGGCAGCGTGCGCCCTGACAGCCGCAGCGCCTCGCCCGCGAAATAGCGGAAGATCCGCGCCGCGCGCAGCACCTCGGCCTTACCCTCGGGCAGGGTCTTGCCCTCCTCACGCGAGAGGAGGGTGCCGATGGCATCCACCCGCGATTCCAGGATCCGGCCCGCCCGGTCGAGCACGTCGGAGCGCAACTCGGGCGAGGCTTCGGCCCAGGCCGGCTGCGCCGCCGTCGCAGCTTCCAGCGCCGAGTTGAGAACCGCCGCATCGCCCTCGGGGGCATGGGCCACCACGTCCGCAAGGTCGGACGGGTTGAGGCTGGCGACAGGGGCGGGAGCGGACACCCGCTTTCCGCCGATCAGGTGGGCAAGCGTGGTCATTCCGGGCTCGGGACAACGGTGAAGTTGGAAAAGCCCCCGTGGCGGTTCTCGATCCCGGCCAGCACTTCGTTGATCTTATCGAGCGGATAGGCGTGCTGGCGGAACAGCCCGAAGTCGAGCGTTCCGGCCCGGATCATCTCGGCCATGTCCATCCCCTCGGCGGTGGTGAACCAGACCGAGCCCTGGAAGCCCTGGTTCCAGTCCATCATCTTGTGGACGTTGAACGGCACCGGATCGTGAACCGCGCCGACGTTGACCAGCTTGCCCGTGCGCCGGAGGCAGCGCGACAGTTCGAGCATCTGCTCGCCCGTGCCGCCGGGGCCGACGCAGTCGATCGCCAGGTCAACGCCTTCACCCTCGGTCATTTCAATCGCCCAGGGGCGAATCGGTCCATCCTCGGTCGAATGGGTGAAGATCCGCCGTGGCGCGAGTTGCCGGACCTCTTCGAGCAGAGTCTTGTTGCGCGCCACGGCGAGTATCCGGGTCACGCCCATTGCCAGCGCGCACATCACCGTGGGGAGACCCAAGGTGCCCGATGCGCCGTGGATCAGCGTGGTCACGTTCGGCCCGGCGCCACCCTTGCGCAGCGCGGAATAGCCGGTGCCGGTGTAGCCAAGGCGCGTGGCCTGCTGGCAGGTCACGTTATCGGGGAGCCGGACACAGCCGTTGGCGGGGGCCACGAGGTACTCGCTGAGCCCGCCATAGGGATAGCGGTCGAAGGTATCCTGCGCGGTCTCGGAATAGCCGAAATAGCCCTGCAGGATCATCGAGGTGCAGCCGATCGGATTGCCTGCGCGGCAGGCCCGGCAGGTGCCGCACGAACGCCCCGGATTGACGTAGACCCGGTCACCCACCTTGAGCCCGGTCACCGCGCTGCCCACCTCGACGATCGTGCCGGCAGGGTCCAGCCCGAAGGTCGCCGGCAGCTTGGGCAGCGGCAGGCGGGGGAACCAAGTCGTCCAGTTCTTGAGTACGTTGCCGAGATTGGGGACGATGCCGCAGGCGTGGACCTTGACGATCACGTCGAGCGCCGTGGGCTTGGGCGTCGGCACTTCCTCGATCACCATCGGCGCGCCGACATCGTACATCCGCGCCGCGCGCATCGTTTCGGGAGCCATTTCTTCCTCTCCTTGGTCCGCCTGGAGCCGTTCAGGCCAGGCGTTCGGTCATGTGGGCGGTGAACGCTTCGCTCGACATGGTGCCTGGCAGTTCGGCCACGAGCAGGCGGGTCGCTTCCAGAATCTCCGCGTCGCTCCGGTCCAGGTCGAGCGGCTCGCCGCAGGGCTGGGGGGTGTGGAACGGCGTATCCACGTAGATCTCGATCCGGTTGCCCTCAGGATCGTTGAAATAGACCGACCACGCGTTGCCGTGGTTGAGCGGCATTACATCAGAGACGCCGCGATCTTCGGCCATGCGCTTGCGCCGGCGCAACGCGTCAAGCGTTTGCACCTTGAACGAAAGCTGCATCACCGTGCTCGGCGTTTCCGGCGCCTTTCCCGACGACAGAACCAACTGGTGGTGCTGGTCGGCGGCACCCGACAGGAAGACGAGCGTGTTGCGGAACACCTTGCCCACGCCGCGATCGGTCACCACCAGGCCGAAGACCTCGGTGTAGAAGCGCTCCATCGCATCCACGTCGGACACGAAAATGCCCAGATGGGCGAGGGCGGGCCGATCATTCATCATCCAATCTCCATGTCCGTCAGACTTCCGAAAGCTGGTTTTCGAAAAAATGTCAACGCAGAAATGCTTGAACCTAGCGGTATATGTCGACGGAATGGCTTTTCCGGATTGATTTTCGAAATATAAGAAGCTACCGGCGAAGCAGCCGCTCGGCAGAATCGACGTGTGTGGGTGCCAGATGAAGATCGTGCGTTTCGAGTCTCAGGACGACAGCGGATATGGCGTGGTCACCCCGGCCGGGATCGTCCCGGTCGGCCAGGCCGCCGGCCCGGATACCTTTGCCGCCGCGCTCATCGCCGCCCGGCAGGTGTCTGCCTCCGGCGCGGGCAACGCCTTGCCGCTCGACACGGTCCGCTTGCGACCGATCGCCACGGATTCGGCCAAGATTCTTTGCGTCGCCACCAACTTTCGCGAAGACAAGCCCGCCCCCGATTATCCGCTGACCTTCACCCGCTTTGCCGACAGCCTCGTCGGCCATGGCGAGGATCTGCTCAAGCCCGCCGTGTCCGACCGCTACGACTTCGAGGGGGAACTGGCCGTGGTGATCGGCAAGGCCGGGCACCGCATATCGCGCCAAAGCGCGCTCGATCATGTCGCCGGCTACGCCTGCTTCAACGACGGCTCGGTGCGCGACTGGCAGAAGCATTCCAGCCAGTTCATTCCCGGCAAGAACTTCCATCGCAGCGGCAGCATGGGGCCGTGGCTCGTCACCCCCGACGAAGCGGGCCCCTTCGCTGACATTCGCCTGCAGACCAGGGTGAACGGCGTGGTCAAGCAGGAGGTCGGCATGGACCGGATGATCTTCGACGTGTCCTGGCTGATCTCCTATTTCTCGACCTTCACGCCGCTGTCGCCTGGTGATGTCATCGCCACCGGCACGCCTTCGGGATTTGGTTCGACCCGCGTGCCGCCGGAGTTCCTGTCCGACGGTGACGTGGTGGAGATTGAGATCAGCGGCGTGGGCACCCTGCACAACACGGTGAGGACCGCCGCAGGATAAGTTTCGGCGGGCTTGGGCCCGCCCATCGATACCTGAATCATGGCCAGACGGCCGGGAGAACGACCAATGCAGGAACAGATCAGCTTCGAATCCGATGGCCTCAAGCTCTCCGGGGTGCTGCACGTGCCTGAGGGCTATAAGGGCGAGCCGTTGCCGGCCTTCATCGTCTGTCACGGCTTCGTCGGCTCGAAGGATGAAAGCCACGCCCAGATCCAGGCGGAGATGATGGAACAGTTCGGCTATGTCGCGCTGCGCTTCGACTTCCGCTGCTGCGGCGAGAGCGAGGGCGAGCGCGCGCAAGTGCGCTGCTTCGATCAGGTCGCCGACGCCAAGAACGCGGTGACCTGGCTGGCCAAGCGTCCCGAGGTGGATCCCAAGCGGATCGGGATCACCGGCCACAGCTTCGGCGCCGCCGTTTCGGTCTATACCGCCGGGGTGGACGACCGGATCGCCTGCTGTCTTTCGAGCTGCGGCTGGGGCAACGGCGAGCGCAAGTTCCGCGGGCAGCATCCCACCGAGGAATCGTGGAACCGGTTCATGACGATTCTCGAGGACGGCCGCCGTCACAAGCAGGAAACCGGCGAAAGCCTGTGGATGTCGCGGTTCGATGCGGTTCCGATCCCCGAAGCCCTGCGCAAGAACCTGTCGCCTAAGGCGATCATGGACATCCCGACCGAAACCGCCTGGTCGATGATGAACTTCCGCGCGGACGATGTGGTCGCCAACATCGCGCCCCGCCCACTGCTGCTGTTCCACACCGCGAACGACATCATCACGCCGACCATCGAATCGGTCCGCATGTTCGAGAAGGCTGGCCAGCCGACCGAGCTGATGCTGATCGACACCACCGCGCATTTCCCCCTCGCGCCCAACGACGCGCCGCGGACCAAGGCGATGATGAAGGGCTGGCTGGACAAGTTCTTCCCGTCGCCGCTCGGCCAGTGAGCAAACGAACAGGAGCAGGGTGATCCATGGCGAACGTGACTGGGGCAGATCTCCGCGACTATTCGACCAGGCTGCTGGCGGCCGGCGGCTACTCCAGCGCCGACGCCGGAGCGATGGCCGATCTGCTGGTCTGGGCCAACATGCGCGGCGTGGATTCCCATGGGGTTCTGCGCATCCCGCGCTATGTCGAGATGCTGGACGAGGGCGAGGCGCAGGCCGGGCACCGGATGGAGGTCGCCCAGGCCTTCGGCGCCATTCGCGTGATCGATGCCGATCGCGCTCCAGGCGCGGTGGCGATGAACCGCGCGGTTGACGAGGCGATCGACCTCTCGCGCGATCATGGCCTCGGCTGGTGTGCCGTGCGGCGCACCAGCCACGCGGGCGCGATCGGCTATTTTGTCGAGAGGGTCGCCCGTTCGGGCCGGATCGGCATCGCGATGACCGCCTCGAAACCCTTGATGAGCTATCCCGGGGCGCGGGGCGAAGTGCTCTCGACCAATCCCCTTGCCTTCGGCATGCCGCTTGGCGCGGGGCGCGAGCCGCTTCTGTTCGACATGTCCACCGCGGCGGTGGCGCTGGGCAAGGTCATGGCGGCCAAGGATGCCGGCCGGGCCATTCCCACGGGCTGGGCCGTGGACAGCGCCGGTGTCGAGACCACCGATGCCTCAAAGGTCGCCGCGCTGCTGCCGATGGCCGGCCCCAAGGGCAGCGGCCTTTCGCTGATGATCGAGATGCTGTGCAGCGTCCTGACGCTCAATCCGGCGATCGCCCCGGTGCTGAACGGCGGCAAGAATGGCGGCTTCAACGGCATGGTCCTGGCGCTTGATCCCGCGGCCTTCGGTGATGCCGACGCGGTATTGGCAGAGGCGGCGGAACTGGCCGAGGCGATCCGGCAGCGCGATCCTGCGCCCGGCGTGGATCGGATCCGCCTTCCCGGCGAACGGGGCTACGAAACGGCCCGGAAGCGGGGCGAAAGCGGCATTGACCTGGCCGACGGCACCGTGCGCCGGCTTGCGGCGATGGCGCAGCGGCTGGAGGTTGCGATACCCTCTGCCCTGGCCCTGCCGGGCTGAGCCCGATCCGCGTTCAGGCCACCTCGGTCTCGCGGGTGAAATCAAGCCCATTGGCGATGATGTTCTGGGCGATCTCGCGCACATGCCGGTCGATGAGGTCGAGCGCGCCGGAGAGGTCGTCGTTGACGACGGCCTCCATGATGAGCCTGTGCTCGTCGGTCTTTGCGCGCGGGATGCGCCGGATCATGGCGGAAATCCGGCGATAGCGTCGGGCGCGCTCGAACAGGGAATGGCGGATCTCCGCGAGGGTGGGCGACTCGGACGCATCGACGAGCGCCTCGTGGAATTCCGAGTGCAACTGGTCCCATTCCGGGGTCAGCCGCGGTTGCCCGGCAAGTTCGTTTTCAACCCGGTCCAGGCGGTGGAAGGCGGCCAGGATCCTGGCCTTCCATTCCTTGCCGCCCCGTTCCATCGCCCGCCGCAGCGTTTCCCGCTCGACGAGGGCTCGCGCATCGGTAAGATCGAGCAGTTCTTCCTTCGAAATCGGCGCGACCATGAACCCTCGCTGGCCTTCGGCGACCACCAGGCGTTCCGAGGCGAGGCGGGAGAGGGCTTCGCGCAGGGTTGAAAAGCTGACCCCGTAGATTTCCTTCAGGGCCTCGAAACGAAGGCGATCGCCGGGCTTGAGCACGCAGCTGACGATGTCTTCCCGCAGCCGGTGCAGCACGTCGTTCGCCAGCGTACCGCCGATCAGGGTCTGGGATCGCAGGGCCGGTTCGTTACCATTCTTCAAGCGGCGGCTTCCTTGTCCAAGGCGCGGATCAGATGGTCCTCGCCGGCCTGAGCATTCTCCTGCCTGACCAGGCGCGCCACGGTACGCCGGGCCAAAACGATGGCCTTGTCGGCCTTTAGCACCAGCGCGACATCGCCGTCGAGGGTGTCGGTGTCGAACGCGGCGAGGTTAGCCTGCTGATTGCGCAGGGTTTCCTCGTCCTCCGCGAAGGCGGCTCGGGTCATCATGTCCCACAGGTCGCGCACCTTGCCGTCGCCGCGGTTCTTGTAGACCGACTGGGCCCAGAAATAGTGGCAGGTGCTGGCTGTCTCAGGGGTGATGATGTTGGTGTTGAGCACGATCGCGCCGCCGCTCTCCCTGTCCCCTCCCTCGGGAACCGCGCCATGCACCAGGATCATTACGCCAGGAGCATGCCAGTAGGTTTCGAGATAGTTGTCGAACAGCGGAACCTTTTCATCCAGAAGGTAACCGGCGCGCAGCGGCGCGGACATGGTGTTCTTGAAGCCGAAGAAGTCGATCAGTTGTCGCTCGCCAACGGTCTTGATCGTGCGTGCCGAATCTAGCACTCCGGCATTGTCGAAAGTTTTGGCGTGGACGAAGGCGGTGTGGGTGAGGTCGAGCAGGTTGTCCACGGCCAGCATGTAGTTGGCGTTGATGTGGATCAGGTGTGGTCCGGCAACCCCCCATTGATCGGACGGTTCGAGGCACGAAAAATCGAGGCCAGAAAGATAACCGGGGCCGGTCTCGAAAGCGGGGAGGGGGGTATCGGCGGCAAGCCTTGGATCGCCCGGCCAGACCCAGACCAGGCCATTGGCCTCCTTTACCTGATAAGCGGTAACGCACGCCCTGTCAGGAATATCGGGCTGACTGGGAATGGATTGGCAGCGCCCGTCGCTGGCAAAGACAAGCCCATGGTAGCCGCATTGCAGCCCCGCTTCGACGACCCGTCCTTTTGACAGCGGATAGAGCCGGTGCGGGCAGCGATCGAGCACCGCACCAAGCGTTCCATTGGTCTTGCGGAACAAGGCCATAGGAATTTCGCAGATCTGCCTCGCCATCACTTGTCCTGTCGCGAGCTCGGACGACAGCGCGGCTACGTACCATGCATTTTTCGGAAACATGCATCGCTCTCCATTATATAATTTCGAAAATACACAGAGCCTTGGAAGATCGCAAGGGACAACTTGCTTTGGTAGCCTGAAAAGTCCCGCCAAAAGGGGGCGACCACGCTGCGCTTTCGTGATTTCGAAATTTATTCAACCTGCATTGCCCGGGATTGAGGGGATGAGCGCAGTGGCTATGGCCCAAGACGACAACCCACCCCTGCGCGATGTGGCTGGGCGGGAGGATTCTTGAAATCGTTTCTGCCAAGCACTCGTTCGGGCCAGCTTCCGGTCAAGCCCGACATGCGCAATCCGCATGGCATGATCCAAGGTGGAATGGTCGCCGCCATGCTGGATGAGGCGATGGGGGTGGCGCCGTATTATCTTGGCGGCAAAGCGCTTCGTGCGTCCGCCGTGAGCCTTACGGTGTCATGGATACGGCCGGCCTTGCCCGGTGAACTGTTTGCCATTGCGGGTGTGCTCAAGCAGGGTCGGAAGGTCGCGTTCCTCGCAGCAGAGCTTAGGGGTCGCGAAGGTCGGTGTTGGCAACGGTCAACGCCACCGCGGTTCCCGTGGTGGCGAGCTAGGCGGGTTCGGCGCCCACAAGCACGAACAGCATGACCGCGTCCGCGGCGCTCTT
>DASVMK010000070.1:0-6939 GCA_036384395.1 Novosphingobium sp. | reverse complement strand
CTGGCGCTGGCCGCCGCGCGCGAGTGGCCGGGCGACCTGCGGCTGTCACTCAACGTCACCGCCGCCGATCTTTCGGCCGCGAGCTTCGCGCGCGAGCTGGCCGGCGTCGTCGCCCGCAGCGGTTTCCCGGCGGAGCGGCTGACGCTGGAGGTCACCGAGCAGGCGCTGCTCACCGACATGCACCTGGCGGGCGCCTCGCTGGCGACACTGGCCGAAGCCGGCATGCGCATCGCGCTCGACGATTTCGGCGCGGGCTTCTGCAATTTCCGCTACCTGAAAATCCTGCCGCTCCATTACCTGAAGCTCGACCGTTCGATGGTCGAGGGCATCGCCGGCGATCCCCGCGACCTCGCGGTGCTGCGCGCGATCGTGGCGATGGCGCGCGCGCTGGAGCTGGACGTGATCGCCGAGGGCATCGAGACCGAGGACCAACGCGCCCTCATCGCCGCCGAGGGCTGCGCGATCTACCAGGGTTATCTCAAGGCGCGCCCGATGCGCGCGGCGCGCTTCGCGGAGATGGTGGGCGGGTGACCCTCGCGAAAATGCGAAGAAGAGATTCTCACGCGGAGGCGTCGCGCCTGCGGCGAAGCCGCGCTTCGATCATGTCGAATGATGGGATAGGCCCTTCGGCCGGGGACAGTCCCCTTCGCGCCTTTGCGCCTTCGCGCGAACAGTTTCTCTTTTCTTCTCCGCGGCTCCGCGGCTCCGCGGCTCCGCGTGAATCAAACCGGCGCGCGACCTCCTCCACCATCCTGCGGATGGCCCCCTCCCCGAGCAATCTTGGGGAGGAATTTCAGCGGCCCGCCTTGCGCGCCACCGCGCTCAGGCCCTTGGTCAGCTGGAACAGGCCGTTGAGCCGCGCCTTGGGGTCGCCCCAGGCGCGGGTCACGGCCAGCTTGCTGTCGGGGCGCAGCTTGATCGTGCCCTGGAGCCGCTCGGCATAGGCGATCAGCCCGGCGGGGTCGGGGAACTCGTCGTTGTGGAAGCTGACCAGCGTGCCCTTCGCGCCAACGTCGATCTTGGCGATGTGCGCCTCGATCGCCTGGCGCTTGATCTGGATCAGCTTGACCAGGTTGGCGGTGGGATCGGGCAGCGGGCCGAACCGGTCGATCATCTCGGCCGAGAGCGATTCGATCTCGGCCGCGTCCTCGGCGTCGTTGAGGCGGCGGTAGAGCGCCATGCGGACCGCGAGGTCGGGGACGTAGTCCTCGGGGATCATGATCGGCGCATCGACGGTGATCTGCGGGGATAGCGCGGTGCGGTCCTTCTCCAGCCCCGCCGCGCCGGCCTTGGCCGCCAGGATCGCGTCCTCCAGCATCGACTGGTAGAGCTCGAAGCCGACCTCGCGGATATGGCCCGATTGTTCGTCGCCCAGCAGGTTGCCGGCGCCGCGGATGTCGAGATCGTGGCTGGCGAGCTGGAAGCCGGCGCCCAGAGAATCGAGATCGCCGAGCACTTTCAGGCGCTTCTCCGCGACTTCGGACAGCTGGTTGTCGGCCGGCGTCGTCAGATAGGCGTAGGCGCGCAGCTTCGAACGCCCGACACGCCCGCGCAGCTGGTAGAGCTGGGCCAGGCCGAAGCGGTCGGCGCGGTGGATGATGATCGTGTTGGCGCTGGGAATGTCGAGCCCGCTCTCGACGATCGTGGTCGAGACCAGCACGTCGTACTTCTTCTCGTAGAAGGCGCTCATCCGCTCTTCGACTTCGCCCGCACCCATCTGGCCGTGGGCGGAGACGTACTTCACCTCGGGCACCGTCTTGTGCAGCCAGTCCTCGATCTCGGCCATGTCGGCGATGCGCGGCACGACGATGAAGCTCTGGCCGCCACGATGATGTTCGCGCAGCAGCGCCTCGCGCATCACCATGTCATCCCATTCCATCACGTAAGTGCGGACCGCCAGCCGGTCGACCGGCGGGGTCTGGATGGTCGACAACTCGCGCAGGCCGGACATCGCCATCTGCAGCGTGCGCGGGATCGGCGTGGCGGTGAGGGTGAGGACGTGGACGTCGGTGCGGAGCTGCTTGAGCTTTTCCTTGTGGTTGACGCCGAACCGCTGCTCCTCGTCGACGATGACGAGGCCGAGGCGCTTGAACTTGACCGACTTGGACAGGATCGCGTGGGTGCCGACGACGATGTCGACGGTTCCCTCGGTCAGGCCGGCGCGGGTCTGCGAAGCCTCTTTCTCGGGCACCAGCCGCGACAGGCGCCCGACTTCGAGCGGGAAGCCGGCGAAGCGCTCCTTGAACCCGGTGTAGTGTTGGCGCGCTAGCAGCGTGGTCGGCGCGACGACGGCGACCTGATGGCCGGACATCGCCGTGACGAAGGCGGCGCGCAGCGCCACCTCGGTCTTGCCGAAGCCGACGTCGCCGCAGACCAGTCGGTCCATCGGCCGCCCTTCGCCAAGGTCGCCGAGCACGTCCTCGATCGCGCGCTCCTGGTCCTCGGTCTCCTGCCAGGGGAAGCGGTCGGCGAACTGGTCGTAAGCCGCCTGCTCGGCCGCCAGCACCGGCGCCTGGCGCAGCGCGCGGGCGGCGGCGGTCTTGAGCAGCTCGTGCGCGATCTCGCGGATGCGCTCCTTGAGGCGCGCCTTGCGCTTCTGCCAGGCCTCGCCGCCGAGCCGGTCGAGCGCCACCAGGTCGCTCTCGCTGCCGTAGCGCGAGAGGACTTCCAGGTTCTCGACCGGGATGTAGAGCTTGTCGCCGCCGGCGTAGCTCAGCATCACGCAGTCGTGCGGGCTCTGCCCCACCGGAATCGACTGCAGGCCTTCATAGCGGCCGATGCCGTGGTCCATGTGGACAACGAGATCGCCCGGGGTCAGCGCCGAAAGTTCGGCGAGGAAGGCGTCGGCGTCCTTCTTGCGTTTCTTGCGGCGGACCAGGCGGTCGCCGAGAATGTCCTGCTCGGTGACGAGCTCGATCTCGGCATTGGCGAAGCCGGTTTCGAGCGGGAGCACAAGCGCGGCCGGCCGGCCTTTCGCCGCCAGGCCGAGCGCCTCCTGCCAGCTTTCCGCCAGCGCCGGGGCAGGGGCGCTGGCCTCTCCCAGGATCGCTGCCAGGCGCGCGCGGCTGCCGGTGGAATAGGCCGCGACGATCGCCTTGCGACCGGACTTGGCCACCGCCTGGAGATGCCTGGCCGCCGCCTCATAGACGTTCTCGCCGCGCGTGCGCTCGGGCGTGAAGTCGCGGCCGCCGGCGAAGCCGAAGTCGATGACCTTGGCGCTTTCGGGCTGGGCGAACAGGTCGGCGCGGTGGATCGGCCAGGCGGCGAGCGTCTCGTCGAACTCCTTGCGGGTCAGGTAGAGCGCTTCGGGTTTGAGCGGGCGATAGCTGCCCGGCGCTTTCCCCGAGGTGTCGCTGCGCGCCGCGTGGTAGTCGGCGATGTCGGTCAGCCGCTCCTCGGCCGCGCCTTGCGCGCCGTTGTCGATCAGCACCAGGTCGCCGGGTTCGAGATGGTCGAACAGCGTGACCAGCCGGTCCTCGAACAACGGTAGCCAGTGCTCCATGCCGGCGAGCCGGCGTCCGTCGCTGACCGCCTGGTACAGCGGATCGGCGGTGGCGTTGGCGCCGAACAGCTCGCGGTAGCGGGTGCGGAAGCGCTTGACCGAATCGTCGTCGATCAGGGCTTCGCTGGCGGGCAGCAGCAGGTGTTGCGGCGTCGAGCCTTCGGAGCGCTGGGTGTTGGGATCGAACAGCCGCAGCGTTTCCAGTTCGTCGCCGAAGAAGTCGAGCCGCAGGCCCTGTTCGAGGCCCGAGGGGAAGATGTCGAACAGCGACCCGCGCACCGCGTATTCGCCGGCATCGACCACGGTGTCGGTGCGCGAATAGCCCTGCCGCTGGAGCAGGCCGACCAGACTCTCGCGGCCGATCTCCATGCCCGGCTTCAACAGGCGGACCGATTCGCGGATGCGGAACGGCGTCAGCACCCGCTGGAGCACCGCGTTGATCGTGGTGACGAGGAGTTGAGGGCCATCAGCCCTGGTTTGAAGGCGATGCAGCGCCGACAGCCGCCGGGCGCTGACCGAGAGCGCCGGGCTCGACCGGTCGTACGGCAGGCAGTCCCAGGCGGGGAACTCGATCACCTCCAGCTCGGGCGCGAAGAAGGCGGCGGCTTCCGCGATGGCGCGCATCGCCGCCTCGTCGGGCGCGACGAACACCGCGCGCGCGCCTTTCGGGCGGCCTTGCACGGCGCGGGCGAGGTCGGCGAGAACCAGCGGCTGGGCGCCGCGGGCGACGGAGGCGAGGGTCAGGGGCGCCGTCGCGGAGAGGATGCGGTCGATATCGGGCATGGGAGCGGAAGGGCCCTAGCCGTGTATTTGTTCCGTTCCAAGCCCGCAGCTTGCCGCGATTTTCCCTTGCTCCTACAGCGCATGCTCACTGCCATCCGCAAGGAGACTATTCATGCTTCGTCTCGCTCTCGCGCTCGTCTTTCTGGCTGCGCCGCTAGCAATGGCAAACGCTGAGGTTGGCGCGCCTTCGGGCCGCCCGGCGCATGACCTTGCAGTGGGGGAGCGGCCGGCGAACGGAGTGAACAAAATGATTACGCACGTGGTCTTCTTCTGGCTCAAGAACCCTGAGTCGCCGGCCGACCGTGACCGTTTGATGGAAGGCATTCGCTCGCTCGGAGCGATCGAGGAGGTTCGTTCACTGAAGGTGGGCGTACCGGCCGCGACCGAAGCGCGGGACGTGGTCGATCATTCTTTCGCAGTGTCGGAAATTCTCACATTCGACAATGCGGCGGATCAGCGCGCCTATCAGGAGCATCCGATTCATCAGCGTTTCGTGGCGGAATACGGTCACCTGTGGGATCGGGTGACCGTCTATGACACTACCGACGCGGGCTGACCTCAACTCAGCGCGGGATTTCGACGTAGTCCAATTGCTTCATCCGGGCCATGAGGTCTCCCGCATATCGCTCTGGAACGTCCGCCGTGCCCAGCGCCCAGGCGAGGATGTCGTGGTCCTCTTCCGCGAGCAGGGTCTCGAACCAGGCGATCTCCGCATCGCTCCATTCGGCATGGAAACGGTCGAAGAAGCAGCCGATCATGTAGTCGGCCTCGCGCGTGCCGCGATGCCAGGCACGAAACTTGATGCGGTTCAGGCGGTCGGAATGGCGGGCCGAAGTCATGGCGCGCGGGTAGGGGAAGAGCGACGGCTGTACAAGCCTGCGTCCCCGCGAAGGCGGCGACCTCGGGAAGTTGGACGCCTCCTCCGCAAAGGACTGAGGTCCTTGCCTTCGCGGAGACGCGGATTGTGGTTATAGGCGCGAAATGCGCCCCGAACGCCTCAATCCCCTGTTCGCCGAAGCCGCCAGCCTCAAGGGTGTGGGGCCGCAGCTCGCGCGTCCGCTGGAGAAGCTCGGGCTGACGCGGGTCAAGGACTTCGCCTATCATCTGCCGGACCGCTTTGTGCAACGCCGCGCGGTGGCGAACCTCGACGAGGCCGGGGTCGGTGAGCAGGTGGTCGTCGCGCTGACCGTGCGCGAGCATCGCTCGTCGGCGGGGCGCGGGCCGTATCGGGTGCTGGCCGAGGACGCGATCGGCAACGTCTGCGCACTGACCTATTTCGGCCGCGCCTCCTACAGCGCCAAGAAGCTGCTGCCGGTGGGCGAGAAGCGCTGGGTGGCCGGGCGTCTCGATCAGTACGGGCAGATGCTGCAGATCGTCCACCCGGACCACGTCTCGGAAGAAGGCCTGCTTGGCCAGCTGTGCGAGGCGGTCTATCCGCTGTCCGAAGGCCTGACGCAGGGCCGGGTGGCGGCGCTGGTCGAGCAGGCGCTGGCGACGGCGCCCGAATTGCCCGAATGGATCGAGCCGCACCTGTTGGCAAAGATGGGTTGGCCCGCCTGGCGCGAAGCGCTCGGCCTCGCGCACAAGGCCGAGCACGCGCCGGCGCGCGACCGGCTGGCTTACGACGAGCTGCTGGCCAACAGCCTGGCGCTGATGCTGGTGCGTAACGCCAACCGGGCGCGGGTCGGCACGCCGCTCGCGGGCGACGGCGCGCTGCGGGCCAAGCTTTCGCTGCCGTTCGGGCTGACCGGCGCGCAGAAGCGTGCGATCGCCGAGATAGAGGGCGACCTCGCGCAAGGCGCGCCGATGCTGCGGCTGCTGCAGGGCGACGTCGGCTCGGGCAAGACGGTGGTGGCGCTCGAATCGATGCTGATCGCAGTCGAGGCCGGCGCGCAGGCGGCACTGCTCGCGCCCACCGAGATCCTCGCGCGCCAGCACCACGCGACGCTGAGCCGGATGCTGGCCGGCACCGGCGTCGAGATCGCGCTGCTGACCGGGCGCGATAAGGGAAGGGTGCGCGAATCGATCCTGATGGGGCTGCTCGACGGCAGCATCGACCTGATCGTCGGCACCCATGCGATCTTCCAGGATGCCGTCGCCTACAAGAACCTGGCGCTGGTGGTGATCGACGAGCAGCATCGCTTCGGGGTCGGCCAGCGGCTGATGCTGGCGCAGAAAGGTCGGCGGACGCCGCACTGCCTGGCGATGACCGCGACTCCGATCCCGCGCACGCTGACGCTGGCGCAATACGGCGAGATGGACGTCTCGCGGCTCGACGAGATGCCGCCGGGCCGCCAGGCGATCGACACCCGCGTGGTCGCGGTCGAGCGGATGGACGACGTGGTCGGCGCGCTGGCGCGGCATGTCGAAGGCGGCGGCCAGGCCTATTGGGTCTGCCCGATGGTGCGCGAGAGCGAGACCGACGATCTGGCGGCGGCCGAGGCGCGCCATGCCGAATTGCGCGAGCGTTTCGGCGACGAGGTCATGCTGGTCCACGGCCAACTCCGGCCCGAGGCCAAGGACGCGGCGATGGAGCGCTTCGCCTCCGGCGCGGCGAAGCTGCTGGTCGCGACCACGGTGATCGAGGTCGGCGTCGACGTGCCCAACGCGACGCTGATGGTGATCGAGCAGGCCGAACGCTTCGGGCTCGCCCA
>DASVMK010000069.1:0-7862 GCA_036384395.1 Novosphingobium sp. | reverse complement strand
GCGCAGCAGCGCACCGCGGCGGCCGGGCCGATCGTGCCGGGTCTCGGCGTCGCCAACCTCGACGCGGTCCGCGCCAACTCCAACGCCTTCAAGACCGCGCAGCAGCAGCGGCCGACGACCTACAAGGCGCAGATCGACCAGGCCAACAGCCGCGCCACGCAGCTCCAGGCTCAGCTCAAGCCGCTGGCCGACAAGTTCGACGCCGATCGCCGGGCCGCAAACCCCAACCAGGCCGCGCTGCAGCAGCAGTACGGCCAGATCCAGCAGCTCCAGCAGAGCGGCCAGGACGAGATCAACCGCATCATGCAGCCGGTCGCGCTGTCCGAGGCCTATGTCGTCGAGCAGATCAACGACAAGCTCGGCCAAGCGATCAAGCAGGCGATCGCCAAGCGCAAGATCTCGCTGCTGATCACGCCGGATTCGATCATCGACGCCGATAACGCCTACAACATGAACCAGCCGATCCTCGACGAGCTCAACGTCCTGCTGCCGAGCGCGCAGCTCGTCCCGCCGGCCGGCTGGGAACCGCGCGAGGTGCGCGAGCAGAAGGCGGCCGCGGCCGCGCGCCAGCAGGGCGGAGCCGCCGCGCCGGCGCAGCCCGCCGGTCCGCAGCCGCAGGGCCGCTGAGCGCGCGACAAGCAAAGGGGGCATAGGGGCATGAGCGAGCAGGCAGCGCCGATCAGCTACGACATCCGCAAGATCCTGGAGGCACTGCCGCATCGCTATCCGTTGCTGCTGGTCGACCGGGTCGCCTCGCTGGAGATCGGCGAGCGCATCCGGGCGGTGAAGGCGGTCAGCTTCAACGAGCAGTTCTTCCAGGGCCATTTCCCCGGACGGCCGATCATGCCCGGCGTGCTGCAGATCGAGGCGCTGGCCCAGGCGGCGGCGATCCTGGCGATCGAGACGCTCGAACTCGCCGGCTCGGGCAAGCTGGTGTACTTCATGGCGATCGACGGGGCCAAGTTCCGCAATCCCGTGGAGCCGGGCGTGCTGCTCGATCTCGAGGTCGGCTTCGTCCAGAAGCGCGCGCGGGTCTGCAAGTTCTGGGGCAAGGCCTCGGTCGAGGGCAAGTCGACCTGCGAGGTCGAGTTCACCGCGATGGTGGCCGATCCCCCCTCGGACTGAACGAGGCGAATCTCCCGCAGGGGAGGGAGTTGCGTTTTCCCCGGTGGCCCGCTATGCGCGCCGCTTCCATTTCCAGGCCGGTCGGAACCGGCCGTAGCGAAAGACCGAGACGATGAAGGCCGATATCCATCCCGATTATCACATGATCAAGGTGCAGATGACCGACGGCACCGTGTTCGAGACCCGCTCCACCTGGGGCAAGGAAGGCGACACGCTGGCGCTCGAAATCGATCCCACCTCGCATCCGGCCTGGACCGGCGGCACCCGCCAGCTCGATCAGGGCGGCCGCGTGGCGCAGTTCAACAAGCGCTTCGGCGGGCTCACGCTCAAGAAGGGCTGATCGATCGGCGATCGCTAACGGAAAAGGGCGGCCACTGGCCGCCCTTTTTGTTTCTATCGATGCTCCAACGATCAATGGTCGTCGAATAGCACCTGCCAGGCGTCATCGCCTGGGCGGATCGGCTGAAGGAACTCGATGCCCCCGGCGCCGCCGCGCAGCCAGCGGACGATGCCCATCACCGCCGATTGTTCGTCCAGCCGGATGGTGATGAACGCGCCGATCCGCAGCCAGGTGGCGTCGGTGTCGATCCGGCAGCCGTGGCTGGAGAGGTCGCGGATCATCGCCTGGCCCATCGCCGAGCCGCTCGTGCCGATCGAGACCCAATGGTGGCGTGGGCTGCGCGCGACCCGCCTGGTTCTCGCTTCGCGCCTGCCCGGATTCTGTCCAAAGTCCTGTTGGCCAAGGTCCTTCTGGCCGAACTCCCGGCGGCCGAACTCCTGGCTGTCGCCCCCGCGCAGCCGAGCCATCGCTGTCATTGTGTTGCGCCCTTTGTTGCGGTCTTGCCCCCAAGACCGATGCGACCAAATTATGCGCCGCGCGTAAACCGCGGATGAGGTCTTGCGGTAAACGCGCCGGAAAGCACGTTTTTGCATGGTGGGGCCGGGGGGCTCGCTGCCCTCATCCCAGCTTCGCCAGCCGCTGCAGCAGTGAGGGTGGCGGAGCGCCGCCGGCCGTGTTGCGCCCTCGACGCAGTTTTCGCTTTTCAACCGCGCGCCCCTGTGCAAAGGGGCGCCTCCCGCGTCGTTCGACGCTTGCGGGCGGCTTTCGAGCTGCCTAGTGGTGCAGGCATCGCTTTCGACATGCACGCGTGACTATGGCGACCGTAGCTCAGTTGGTTAGAGCGCCGGTTTGTGGTACCGGAGGTCGGGGGTTCGAGCCCCCTCGGTCGCCCCAGTCTCGCTTCTCTTCGCTCAGGCGAGATAGGCGCTGCCAGGCGCGGCGCGCGGCAGAGATACAGTCTGATACTTGCCCGCATCGTCGCCGCCTGCCAAAGCAGGGCCGATAATGCACGGCCTCCCAGAATGCACGGCTTAGCCAACCCCGCCCGTTTCCTGCGCATCGCGCGCTGGCTGACGCCGCTTTTGCTGGTGTCCGGCCTCATTGTGGCCGGCGGCGCGCTCGCGTGGGGGCTGTTCGTCGCGCCCGCCGAGGGGCTGCAGGGCGAGACGGTGCGCATTCTCTACATCCATGTGCCATCGGCCTGGCTCGGCATGGCCGGCTGGATGGCGGTCGCGGCGGCGAGCTTCACCGAGCTCGTCTGGCGTCACCCACTGGCCGGGATCGCCGCGCGCGCCGCGGCACTGCCGGGCGCGGTCTATACCGCTCTCTGCCTGGTCACCGGCTCGCTGTGGGGACGCCCGGCCTGGGGCACCTGGTGGGTGTGGGACGGCCGACTGACCAGCATGCTGGTGCTGCTGTTCCTCTATTTCGCCTATATGGCGCTGGCGCAGGCGGCGGACGCATCCTCTGGCAACGCCCGTGTCGCGGCGATCTTCGGCCTGGTCGGCGCGGTCAACGTGCCGATCATCCACTATTCGGTGCTGTGGTGGAACAGCCTGCACCAACCGCCGAGCATCACCGCCAACATGCTGGTTGGGGGCAAGTCGGCGATGGCGCCCGATTTCCTCTGGCCGCTGCTCGTCGCGACGCTGGGGTTCTCGCTGATCTTCGGCGGGGTGGTCCTGGCGCGGATGCGGACGATCCTCGCCGACGTGCAGACCGAGGCGCGGTTGCGCCGCAAGGCGCAAGCTTAGGACCGACCATGCGCGAGAGCTTCGATCCCTGGATCTTCGTCCACGCCTCCTACGCGATCGGCGTCGGCGCGACCCTCATCATGGTCGGCTGGAGCTGGCTGGCGATGCGCCGGGCCGAGGCGCGGCGCGACCGGAGCCGTGGCCGGTGAGCGACGCCCCGCGCCCGCTCAAGGCCAAGCATCAGCGGCTGGTGCTGCTCGCCCTCGCGCTCGTCGTCCTGCTCGCCGCCGGGCTGCTCGCGGCTTGGGCGCTGCGCAACCAGGCATCCTATTTCTACGTGCCGAGCGATCTGGCCGCCGCGCCCCCCGAAGTCGGCCGCGCGGTGCGCCTGGGCGGCATGGTCGAGAAGGGCTCGCTCAAGACGCGGGCCGATGGCGTGACGATCGCCTTCGTCGTCGGGGACGGCAAGGCGCGCGTGCCGGTGACGTTCAGGGGCATCGTCCCGTCGCTCTTCGTCGAGGGATCGGGCGTCGTTGCCGAAGGGCACCTGGCCGCCGATGGCACCTTCGTTGCCGACAATCTGCTGGCCAAGCATGACGAGAACTACGTGCCGCGCGAGCTCAAGGAAATGAGCGAGCATCAGGCCAAGCAGGTGGTGGCGGAAACCAAATGATCGCAGAATTCGGTCTCGCCGCGCTGTGGCTGGCGGCGGCGCTCGCGGTGCTGCAACTCGTCGCCGGTGCGCTCGCGCTGTCGGGGCGCGGGGATGCGCTGGCCAACAACGGACTGGCGGGCGTGGTCCGGCCGGCAGCGGTGGTGCAGGGCGTGCTCTGCGCGCTGTCGTTCGTCGCGCTGATCGTGCTGTTCTGCCAGACCGACCTGTCAGTGAAGCTGGTGGCGCTCAACTCGCACTCGGCCAAGCCGTTCATTTACAAGCTGGCCGGCACCTGGGGGAACCACGAAGGTTCGATGCTGCTGTGGGTCACCGTCATGGGGTTGTCGGGCGGCTTCGTCGCGCTGGTCGAGCGGCGCTTGCCCGAGCCGACGATGCTGGCCACGCTCGCGGGCCAGGCCTTCGTCAGCCTGGGGTTCTATGCGTTCCTGCTCGTCTCCTCGAACCCGTTCGAGCGGCTGGCGCAGCCGCCGGCGGAAGGCAATGGCCTCAACCCGCTGCTGCAGGACATCGGCCTCGCATTTCATCCGCCGACGCTTTACCTCGGCTATGTCGGGCTTTCGGTGGCGTTCAGCTTCGCGGTCGGCGCGCTCGTCACGCGCGAGGTCGGTCCGGCTTTCGCCCGCGCGATGCGGCCCTGGGTGCTGGGCGCATGGATCTTTCTGACGCTCGGCATCACCGCCGGATCCTACTGGGCCTATTACGAGCTCGGCTGGGGCGGCTGGTGGTTCTGGGATCCGGTCGAGAACGCCTCGCTGATGCCCTGGCTCGCGGCAACTGCGCTGCTGCATTCGGTCAGCGTGCTGGCCGCGCGCGACGCGCTGCGCGCCTGGACGATCATGCTCGGCGTCGTCGCCTTCTCGATGTCGATGGTCGGCACCTTCCTCGTGCGGTCGGGCGTGCTAACCAGCGTCCACGCCTTCGCGGTCGATCCCGAGCGCGGCACCTTCATCCTGGCGCTGCTGGCGATCTATATCGGCGGCGCGCTGACCCTGTTCGCGGTGCGCGCCGGCACGGTGACCGAGGGCAAGCGCTTCGCCCTCGTCAGCCGCGAGGGCGCGCTGGTCTTCAACAACGTGATGCTCTCGGCGATTCTGGGTATCGTGCTGTTCGGCACGCTTTATCCGCTGCTCGCCGAGGCGATGGGCGCCAAGGTCTCGGTCGGCCCGCCGTATTTCAACCCGGTCGGCGCGCTGTTCGCCCTGCCGATGCTGGTGGTCATGGCGGTGGGCCCGCTGCTGCGCTGGCGCCGCGACAGTCTGGCTCGCCAGGGGCGCAGCCTGATCGTGCCGGGCGTGGTGCTGCTGCTGAGCGCGCTCGGCCTGGCGCTTTGGGCGCGTCCGGGGCTGCTGCCGTTCCTGGGGTTGATCCTCGCCGCCGGCCTCGCCGTCGCCAGCCTGCTGCCGCTGCGCGGGCGTAAGCTCTTGCGCACCCCGCTTGCCACCTGGGGCATGGTCCTGGCGCACTTCGGCATCGCCGTCGCGCTGTTCGGCATGGCCAGCGAAAGCGCGTTCTCGGTCGAGAAGCTGGTGGCCGCCAAGATCGGCGAGACGACCGAGGTGGGGCCGTGGAATGTGCGGCTGAACGCGGTCAATCCGGTCGCCGGGCCGAACTGGACCGCGCTCGAGGCCCGGATGGCCGCCAGCTACCAGGAGGCCGCGCCGATCGCCATCGCCCCGCAGGCGCGCAGCTTCTGGCAACCGCCGCAGCAGACCAGCGAATCGGCGCTGCTGACCCGTTGGAACGGCCAGCTCTACGTCGTGCTCGGGGAAGAGGCCGATGACGGCCGCTGGCAGCTTCGCTTGTGGTGGAAACCGTTCGTGCCGCTGATCTGGCTGGGCGGGGTGCTGGTCGGCCTGGGCGGTCTGCTCGCGTTGCTGGGCCGGGTGGCCAGCGACCTGCGCCGCATCATCGCGCGCGACAAGATCGCCTATCGCCGCGAAAGGCAGGGCCGATGACCGAGCAAACCCGCACCGCAACCACGAAGACCGCGCGCTGGGCGCTGTGGCTGCCGCTGGCGATCTTCGCCGGCTTCGTTACGCTCGTTCTCGTCGGCCTGTTGCGCCCGGCCGACCGCGAGGTCGCCAGCGCGATGATCGGCAAGCCGCTGCCGCAGTTCGATCTTCGACCCGCGGCGGAAGGCCGGCCGGGCCTCGCCCACAAGGACATGGCGACCGGCAAGCCGAGGCTGCTCAACATCTTCGCCAGCTGGTGCATCCCTTGCGCGGTCGAAGCGCCGCAGCTCGCCAGGCTCGCCGCCAGCGGCGTCGAGATCGACGGCATCGCCATCCGCGACCGGCGCGAGGACCTTGCCGCCTTCCTCGCGCGCAACGGCAATCCCTTCGCCCGCATCGGCGCCGATGACGTCAGCGCGGTGCAGATGGCGATTGGCTCGTCGGGCGTGCCTGAGACTTTCGTGATCGATGGCAAGGGCGTGATCCGCTATCAGCACATCGGCGAGATCCGCCCGGAGCATCTCGCGGTGATCGAGGCCAAGCTCAAGGAGGCGGAGCAATGACCCGGCTTCTGTTCGCGGTGCTGGCGATGCTTGCCGTGCTCGGCTCTCCGGCCGCGGCGCAGGACACGATGCCGCCCGCGCCCTGGGCCAATCGCCAGCTCGACGATCCGGTGAAGGAGGCGCGCGCGCAGGCGCTGATGCTGACGCTGCGCTGCCTCAAGTGCCAGAGCCAGTCGATCGCCGATTCGGATGCGCCTATGGCGGGCGACATGCGCAGCCAGGTCCGCCAGCGGATCGCCGCCGGCGAAGAGCCCGAGGCGATCCGGGCCTGGCTGGTCGAACGCTATGGCGACTACGTGAGCTACGCCCCGCGCGTGACGACGCTGACCTGGCCGCTGTTCGCGGTGCCGCTGTTTCTGCTGGCGCTGGCCTTCGTGCTGCTGCGCAAGCGTTTTGGTGGGGGGAAGCCGCAATGAGCTGGATTGTCGCCCTCGCGCTGGCGCTGGTCGCCTTCCTCGCCATCGCGTTCCTGTTCAAGGCGCCGGCGGCCACCCGACTGGCGGTGGGCGCGGTGCTGCTGCTCGGTCTGGCGGGTTATGCCTTGCAGGCGCGCCCCGGTCTGGCCGGCGCGCCCAAGGCCCCGGCGCAGGACCCCGCCAACGAAACCGCGGCGATGGTCGAGGCGCGGCAGGAGCTCGCCGGCCGTCCGCTCGGACCGGTTAACCGCTGGATGGTGATCGGCGACGCGCTGGCGCGGCACGGCCAGTTCGCCGATGCGGCGACGGTCTATCTCGGCGCGGTCGAAAAGAACTCGCGCGACGGCGAGGCGTGGCTGGCGATGGCCAACGCGCTCGTCGCCCATGCCGACGGCATGCTGACACCGGCGGCGGTGCTCGCCTTCCGCAAGGCCGGGGAGGCGGCGCCCGCACACCCCGCGCCGCCGTTCTTCTATGGCCTGGCGCTCGCTCAGTCGGGCGAGCTCGATCAGGCGCGCGACGTCTGGGCCTCGCTGCTGCGCGCCAGCCCGCCCGATGCGCCGTGGCGCGCCGAACTCACCGCGCGGCTGGGCCGGCTCGACCAGCTCATCCGCATGCGCGGGGCGCGTTGACCGATTGCCCGGCTATCGGGTTGCTGCTAAGCGCCGCCGCCTGCCGGCATCTCGGCGGGGCGGCATGAGACCGGTCTGAAACGGGGCGCGGCGATGAACGAAGCGATACGCGAAGGCGCGGGCGACGGTGTGGAGCCTTCCACTCCGGTAGCCCAAGGGGCTCAGGGGCATGGCCACGGGCACCGTGGCGGCGGCAGCGGGCTGAAGCTTGCGATCGGCGCGCTGGGCGTCGTCTTCGGCGACATCGGCACCAGTCCGCTCTACGCGATGCGCGACACGTTTGCTGGGCACCACAAGCTGCCGCTCGATGCGCTGCACGTCCTGGGCATCGTCAGCCTGATGTTCTGGTCGATGATGATCATCGTGACGGTGAAATACGTCACCATCATCATGCGCGCCGACAACAAGGGCGAGGGCGGCAGCCTGGCGCTGCTGGCGCTGATCAACCAGCATGTTTCCGGGCG
>DASVMK010000068.1:0-23968 GCA_036384395.1 Novosphingobium sp. | reverse complement strand
GCGGACCTTGGCCGCCGGGTGCCCCTTGGCGAGGTCGGCGGCGTGGGCGGCCAGCTTGTAGGTGACGACGCCGACCTTGACGTCGTCGCGGTCGGGCAGGCCGAGGTGCTCCTTGGGCGTGACGTAGCAGAGCATCGCCGTACCGTACCAGCCGATCATCGCCGCGCCGATGCCGCTGGTGATATGGTCATAGCCCGGCGCGATGTCGGTGACGAGCGGCCCGAGCGTGTAGAACGGCGCCTCGCCGCAGGCCTCGAGCTGCTTGTCCATGTTCTCCTTGACCTTGTGCATCGGCACATGGCCCGGGCCCTCGATCATTACCTGGACGTCCTGCTTCCAGGCGCGCTTGGTCAGTTCGCCCAGCGTGTAAAGCTCGGCGAACTGGGCCTCGTCGTTGGCGTCGGCGATCGAGCCGGGGCGCAACCCGTCGCCGAGCGAATAGGCGACGTCGTAGGCCTTCATGATCTCGGTGATCTCGTCGAAGCGCTCGTAGAGGAAGCTCTCCTTGTGGTGCGCCAGGCACCACTTGGCCATGATCGAGCCGCCGCGGCTGACGATGCCGGTCACGCGCTTGGCGGTAAGCGGGATGTAGGGCAGGCGCACGCCGGCGTGGATCGTGAAGTAGTCGACGCCTTGCTCGGCCTGTTCGATCAGCGTGTCGCGGAAGATCTCCCAGGTCAGGTCCTCGGCCACGCCGCCGACCTTCTCCAGCGCCTGGTAGATCGGCACGGTGCCGATCGGCACCGGGCTGTTGCGCAGGATCCATTCACGGGTGTCGTGGATGTTGCGCCCGGTCGACAGGTCCATGACGGTGTCGGCGCCCCAGCGGATCGACCAGACCATCTTGTCGACTTCGGACGCGACGTCGGAGGCGACCGCCGAGTTGCCGATGTTGGCGTTGATCTTGACGAGGAAGTTCCGGCCGATCGCCATCGGCTCGGACTCGGGGTGGTTGATGTTGCTGGGGATGATGGCGCGGCCGCGCGCGACTTCCTCACGCACGAATTCCGGCGTCACGTAGTCGGGAATGCTCGCGCCCCAGTCCTGCCCGTCACGCTTGTATTCGGCGAGCATTTCGCGGCCCAGGTTCTCGCGCACCGCGACGTATTCCATCTCGGGCGTGATGATCCCGCGCCGCGCGTAGTGCATCTGGCTGACGTTCTGGCCGGGCTTGGCGCGCAAGGGGCGCTTCACCACGTTGGGGAACGGCGCGACGCCGCCCGAACGGTCCGGGCCCTTGAGGCCGTTGTCCTCGGGCCTGATCGCGCGGCCGTCGTAAGCCTCGACGTCGCCGCGGCCGAGAATCCAGTCGCGACGGCGCGGGGCGAGGCCGGCCTGGATATCGATCGCCACGGCGGGATCGGTGTAAGGGCCCGAGGCGTCATAGACCCGCACCGGCGCCTCGCCGCTGCCCGGCTCGAGGTGGATCTCGCGCATCGAGACGCCCAACGGGCCGACATGGACCTTCCGCGAGCCACGAATCGGCCCGGTGGTCACGCCGATTTCCAGCTTCGAGTTGATGTCGGCCATGCGTACGCTCCTCAGGGGACGGAGAGGCGGGAGCGTGCCCTTGGATCCATGGGGCAAACCCTTCCCTCCGCCCGTGCTAACGGGTTCAGGTTCGACGGGTCGAAGGCCGCACGCCTTCCTCTCAGCCGCAGATCGACGGCCCCCCGGGGATGGGTGGGACGATAGCCGCGGACGGCGGGTTAGTCCAGCCGCCGCTCAGAACGTGTAGGCCACCCCCAGCGCGCCGTTCCACTGGTCGGCATCGCCACGCAGCGCGGTGTAGGGGGTGCGTTTGGCGTCGCCGCGCAGCCGGCTGTAGCTGCCGAGCGCGAAGACGGCGAACCCGCCGTTGGTGAGGTCGCCGTCGAGATCGACCGCGACCAGCGCGTTGCCGCCGTAGCTCACCCACCCGCCGCGCGCCTGGAACAGCGGCAGCCCGCTGCCCTGGTTCTGCGCCGGCGAGACGCTGTAGTAATAATCGGCATAGGCGTTATCGACGTGCTTGGCGCTCGCGCCCACCACGACCAGCGCGCCGCGGCTGATCGGGGTCGCGTAGCTGATCTGCGGCGTGATCACCGCGCCGCGATGGGCCTCGTTGACGTTCCACTTGGCGTCGGCGGACACCGTCAGCGCGTCGTAGGCGTTGAGCAGCCGCTTGATCGAGAAGCCGGCGTTGACCCCCAGGTCGATCGCCGCCTTGAGCCGCCCGGCGTTACGCACCACCGGATCCTCGATCTGGCGGCGGCGATTGCCCGAATACGTCGCCAGCGGGCCGATCTGCAGGCCGACCTTGGCGTCCCGCCCATCGGGCACGAGATCGAGCGCGGCGCCACCCGGGCGCGGATTGATACCGACGCCGCGCACCGAGCCCTGGATGAGCGGGAACGGCGAGAACACATTGTCGTCCGAGCCTTCGTAGCTCGGCCCATAGACGGCGCCCGCGCCGATCGTCAGGCGATCGCCGTCGAGCACGTTTTCCGGTGCAATCACCGGCGCCGGGGCGCCGCCCTGGGCCTGCGCCGCGTGCGGTGCGGCGAGCGCCAGGGCGAGAATGGAAACGGCGGCGATGGAACGCATCGGACGAACTCCCTGTTTTCTTTCGCAACCAACGCAGAAGCCCCCGCCTCGGTTGCGCCGCGCCTTGTGGATCAAGGGCTTGCTCGGTTCAAGCCGGCGCGCTCACGTCGCCATCGCCCAGCGCGCGCTGCATCTGGATCACGTCGAGCCAGCGCCCATGCTTCCAGCCGACGCTGCGCTGAACGCCGCCGTGGACGAAGCCGTGACGCGCGTGCAGCGCCACCGAGGGGGATTCCGAACCGGTGATCAGCGCCACCATCTGGCGAAAACCGGCGGCGGCCGCGGCGTCGATCAGCGCCGCCAGCAGCGCGCCGCCGATCCCCTGGCCGAGCCGGTCGTGGCGCAGATAGATGCTGTCCTCGCAGGCATGGGCATAAGCCTCGCGCGGGCCGAGCTGGCCGACATAGGCATAGCCGAGCACCGTCCCGTCTTCGTCGCGGGCGACCAGCCAGGGCCAGCCCTTCTCCAGCACTTTGCCGATCCGCGCGGCGATCTCCTCCGCACCGGGCGGCGTGATCTCGAAGCTGGCGGTGCCGTGGAGCACATGGTGCGCATAGAGCTCGGCGATCGCGGGCGCGTCGGCCAGGGTGGCGGGGGCGATGTGGAAGGCGGGCATGGTGCGGGTGATGGCGGATGGGGCGACGGGAGGCAAATGCCGACCTAAATTAATCCAGGCCATTGCCCTCCCCGCCAGCCGCGCTAAGTCAGAGCGCGATGCAAGCGGGCAAGATCGACATCGCCATCCTGGGTGGCGGGCTCGCGGGCGGGCTGATCGCCTTGGCGCTGGCCCGGCTGCGGCCGGAGCTGACGGTCGTGGTGGTCGAACAAGGCCGGCGTTTCGGCGGCAACCACGTCTGGTCGTGCTTCGACAGCGACCTGCCCAAGCGCGACCGCTGGCTGACCGGCCAGCTCGAAGCCGGGCGCTGGCTCGGCTACGACGTGCATTTCCCCGGCCATTCGCGGCAGCTCGGCGGCGCCTATGCCAGCCTGACGGGCGAGAAGCTCGACGCCGCGCTGCGCGCCGCGCTGCCGCCGCAGATGCTGTTGACCAATACCGAAGTCACCCGCGCCCGCGCCCGCAGCGTCACGCTGGCCGACGGCCGGCGGATCCTGGCCGAGGCGGTGATCGACGCGCGCGGCAGCGCCGGCCTGCCGCACATGGCGGGCGGCTGGCAGAAGTTCGGCGGCCAGCTCGTGCGGCTTGCCGCGCCGCACGGGCTCGACCGGCCGGTGGTGATGGACGCCCGGGTCGAACAGACCGACGGCTTCCGCTTCGTCTATTGCCTGCCGTTCTCCGAGACCGAGGTCTTCATCGAGGATACCTATTATTCGGACAGCCCGGACCTCGATCCGCCGGCGATGTGGGCGCGGATCGGCGAATATGCCGCGGCGCAGCGCTGGCAGATCGTGCTCGTCAAGCGCGAGGAGACGGGCGTGCTGCCGGTGATCGGCAAGGGCGATTTCGACGCCTTCTGGCGCGAAGGCGGCAACGGGGCGCGCGCGGGGATGCGCGCGGCGCTGGTCCACCCGCTGACCAGCTATTCGTTGCCCGACGCGGTGCGTTTCGCGCTGCGCATCGCCCGGCTGCGCGATCTTTCGGCGGGCGCGCTGGCGCTGGAGAGCGAAGGCTACGCGCGCGATCACTGGCGGCGCGGGCGGTTCTACCGGATGCTGGCGCGCATGCTGTTCGCCGCCCCGCCCGAACGGCGCTACCGCGTGCTCGAGCGCTTCTATCGCCTGCCCGAGCCGCTGGTCGAGCGGTTCTATGCCGGCGAGACCACGCGCCAGGACGCGCGCCGCATCCTGATCGGCCGGCCGCCGGTGCCGCTCATCGCCGCGCTCGCCGGCATGGCCGGGCTGCGGCCGCTGGCGCCGCTCACGCTGCCGCCGGTCGAACCGCTGCTGCTCGAGGCGGCGGCGTGAAGCGCGCCTGCGTCATCGGCGCGGGCCTGGGCGGACTCGCGCTCGCCATCCGGCTGCAGTCCGCGGGCATCGCCACGACGGTGATCGAGGCGCGCGACAAGCCCGGCGGCCGCGCCTACGTCTGGGAGCGCGGCGGCTTCACCTTCGACGCCGGGCCGACCGTCATCACCGATCCCGCCTGCCTGGCCGAGCTGTGGGCGCTGTCGGGCCGCGACATGGCCGACGACGTCACGCTGATGCCCGTCAGCCCGTTCTATCGGCTCAACTGGCCCGACGGCACGACCTTCGACCATGCGAGCGACGAGGTCGCGCTGCGCCGGGAGATCGCCCGGCTCTCGCCCGACGACCTGATCGGCTACGACGAGTTCCTGCGCTATGCCGCCGCGGTCTGGCACGAAGGCTACGTCAAGCTCGGCAAAGTGCCGTTCCTCGATTTCGCCAGCATGATCAAGGCGGCCCCCGCGCTGGCGCGCTACCAGGCGTGGCGCTCGGTCCATTCGATGGTCTCCAGCTTCGTGAAGAACGAGCGGCTGCGCGAGGCGTTCTCGTTCCATACGCTGCTGGTCGGCGGCAATCCGATGACCACCAGCGCGATTTACGCACTGATCCACAAGCTGGAGCGCGACGGCGGCGTGTGGTGGGCCAAGGGCGGCACCAACCGGCTGGTGGCGGGCCTGGTCACGCATTTCGAGCGGCTGGGCGGAACGCTGCGGCTGGGCGACCCGGTGCTGCACATCCACACGCTGGGCGACCGCGCGCACGAGGTCGAGACGGCGAGCGGCTGGCGTGAACGGTTCGACGCGGTGGCGAGCAACGCCGACGTCGTCCATTCGTACCGCGACTTGCTCTCCGGCAGCCCGCGCGGCCCTCAGATGGCCGCCAAGCTCGCGCGCAAGCGCTTCTCCCCCAGCCTGTTCCTCGTCCACTTCGGGCTCGAGGGAACCTGGCCGGGCATCCCGCACCACACGATCCTGTTCGGCCCGCGCTACAAGGGCCTGCTCGACGACATCTTCGAGCACGGCGTGCTGCCGCAGGACTTCTCGATCTACCTGCACCACCCGACGGTCACCGATCCCTCGGTCGCTCCGCCGGGCCAGTCGACGTTCTACGCGCTGATCCCGGTCGCCAACCAGGGCAAGCTGCCGATAGACTGGGAGGTGATCGGCCCGCTGCTGGAGAAGCGCGTGCTCGACGAGGTCGGCCGGCGGCTGATCCCCGACATCCACGACCGCATCGTCACCAAGTTCCACTATGCCCCGCGCGATTTCGCGCTGGACCTGAACGCGCACCTCGGCAGCGCCTTCAGCCTGGAGCCGTTGCTGACGCAGAGCGCCTGGTTCCGCGTCCACAACCGCGACGACAAACTGAAAAATGTCTATTTCGTCGGCGCCGGCACCCATCCGGGCGCGGGCATCCCGGGCGTCGTCGGCAGCGCCAAGGCGACCGCCGGGCTGATGATCGAGGACTTGCGTTGAGGGGCGCTGCGGCCAGGATCCTCCCCCGTCGGTGGAGGTGGCAGCGCGAAGCGCTGACGGAGGGGGCGCCCCACACGAGGCGCTTCGTTTGGGGCGCCCCCTCCGCCACCCGCTGCGCGGGCGGTCCCCCTCCCCCGATGGGGGAGGAGCCGTCTTTATGAACCGCCTCGCGGTCTATTGCGGTTCGGCCACCCCCGCCGATCCGCGCTACATCGATCTGGCGCGCGCCGTCGGCGAGAGCCTTGCGCGGCGGGGGATCGGCATCGTCTATGGCGGCGGGCGGCTCGGGCTGATGGGCGCGCTGGCCGGTGCGGCGCTGCTGGCGGGCGGCGAGGTCATCGGCGTGATCCCCGAAGGCCTGGTGTCCGAGGAAGTGGCCAACTGGGACTGCACCGAGCTCAAGGTCGTCAAGGGCATGCACGAACGCAAGCTCGCCTTCACGCGGCTCTCCGACGGCTTCCTGACGCTGCCCGGCGGGGTCGGCACTATGGACGAGCTGTGGGAGGCGGTGAGCTGGGCGCAGCTCGGCTATCATGCCAAGCCGGTGGGGCTGCTCAACGCCTTCGGCTTCTTCGACGGGCTGCTCGCCTTCAACCGCCACATGATCGACACCGGCTTCATCCGCCCCGCGCACCGCGACATCATCATCGCCGAGCACGAACTCGACCTCCTGCTGACGCGCATGGCGGCGCACAAGCCGCCGACGCCCATCTTCGGGATGCGCGCGGAGGAGTTGTGAGGCGGCAAGCCACGCGATGACGTCCGACCGCCCCGCCCTCGTCGCCTTCGCCCGCCAGTCGATCGCGCGCGGCTCGAAGAGCTTCGCGCTCGCCTCGCGGCTGTTCGACCGTACGACGCGCGAACGGGTGTGGCTGCTCTATGCCTGGTGCCGCGCCTGCGACGACCTCGCCGACGCGCAGGACCACGGCCGCCAAGAACACCGGGGCAACCGCGGCCCCGCCGACGCGCCCGAGGCGCGGCTGGCGACGATCCGCACGCTGACCGAGCTGGCGCTGGCCGGCGAGCCCACCGGCATGCCCGCGTTCGATGCGCTCGGCGTGGTCGCGCGCGAATGCGGCCTCACCCGCGACATGGCCGACGACGTGATCGCCGGCTTCGCGCTCGATGCGGCGGACTGGTCCCCGCGCGGCGAGGCCGACCTGCTGCGCTATTGCTACCACGTCGCCGGCGCGGTCGGGGTGATGATGGCGGTGGTGATGGGGGTTTCGCCGGACGACGCCGAGACGCTCGACCGCGCCTGCGACCTCGGGATCGCCTTCCAGCTCGCCAACATCGCCCGCGACTTGTCCGAGGACGACGCGGCCGAGCGCTGCTACTTGCCGGCCGACTGGCTGGCGGAGGCGGACATTCCGCCCGGCGAGCAGATGAAGCCGCCTTATCGCGCCGCGCTGCTGCCGCTGGTTGAACGGCTGTGCGACCTCGCGCGGGTCTATGAGGGATCGGCGCGGATCGGAGCGCGGCGCCTGCCGTTCCGCGCGCGGTGGGCGGTGCTCGCCGCGGCGGGCATCTATGGCGCGATCGCCTGCAAGGTGCGCGCCGGCGGCATCCACGCCTGGGACCACCGCGTCGCCACCTCGACGCCGGCGAAGCTGGGCTTCGTCGTTCGCGGGCTGGGGCAGGCGTTGGCTCCAGGCGGCGCGAAGACCGCACGGCCTGCGCTGTCGCGGCGGGACTTCGCTCAGCCGCCCAGATAATCCGCCAGGCCCGCCTGCTCGGCCGCGCTCAGCCGCAGGCCGAGCTTGCTGCGGCGCCAGAGCACGTCCTCGGCGGTGCCGGCCCATTCCTCGCGCACGAGGTAATCGACTTCGGCCTGGCTGAGCCCGGCGCCGAACGCGCGGCCGAGCTCGGCCCAGGTGCGGGCCTGGCCCAGCCACGCGGCGGCGCGGGTGCCGTAGGCGGTGGCGAGGCGCTGCGCGTCGGCCGGAGACAGGAACGGGTGATCCGCCAGGAACCGTGCCGCGAGCGCCGCCTTCCCTTCGATCGGAAAATCGCCGCCCGGCAGCGGCCTGGTCGCAGTCCAGGCCCCGGCGCGGAGCCCGAGTCGGGGCGCCAGGCGATCGACCGCCTCCTCGCCGAGATGGCGATAGGTGGTGAGCTTGCCGCCATAGACGCTGAGCAGCGGCGCGCCCTCGCCTTCCTCGGACAGGTCGAGCCGGTAGCCGCGCGTCGCCGCCTCGGGCCGGCCCGAGCCGTCGTCGACCAGCGGCCGCACGCCGGCATAGCTCCAGACGACGTCGGCGGGGGCGATCTTGCGCGCGAAGTAGCGGTTGGCGCCCTCGCACAGGTAGGCGATCTCCTCCGCGCTGGCGGTGATGCCGGTCAGCGCGCCGGTGTGGTCGGCGTCGGTGGTGCCGATCAGCGTGAAGTCGCGCTCATAGGGAATGGCGAAGAAGATGCGGCCGTCGGGGAGCTGGAAGAAATAGGCGTAGGCGTGATCGAACAGCCGGGGCACGACGATGTGCGAGCCGCGCACCAGCCGCATCGCCTGGTCGGACGTCTCGCCCGCCAGCCGCAGCACGTCGAGCACGGCGGGGCCGCCGGCGTTGACCAGCGCGCGCGCCTGGAACACGCTGGCGGCGGTCTCGACGCGCCAGAGATCGCCATCGCGCCGCGCCGCCATGACCGGCGTGCGGGTGCGGATCTCGGCGCCGTGATCGCGCGCGTCCATCGCGTTCAGCACCACGAGCCGCGCGTCGTCGACCGCGAGGTCCGAATACTCAAAGCCGATCCGCGATCCCGGAACCAGCGGTTTGCCGGCCGGATGACGGTTGAGCCGCACGGTGTCGGCTGCCGGCAGGCGCTTGCGTCCGCCGATGTGGTCGTAGAGCAGCAATCCCAGCCGCAGCAACCAGGCGGGACGCAGGCCGCGCGCGTGCGGCAGGACGAAGCGCAGCGGCCGGGCGATATGCGGGGCGATGGCCCACAGCACCTCGCGCTCGACCAGCGATTCGCGGACCAGGCCGAACTCGTAGTGCTCGAGATAGCGCAGGCCGCCGTGGATCAGCTTGGTCGAGGCCGATGAGGTGCCGCGCGCGAGGTCGCCAGCCTCGAGCAGCAGCACTTTGGCGCCGCGCCCGGCCGCGTCGCGGGCGATGCCCGCGCCGTTGATGCCGCCGCCGATCACGGCGATGTCGAATGGCGCTCCCACGTCCGCGGCCTAGACCTGCTGGACCTGACCGTGCAGCCGCCGGAACAGGCGGCCCCGCTCGCTGTAGAGCACCAGCAGCAGCGCCAGCGTGCCCGCGCCGAGCAAGGCCATCGCCAGCGGCCGCGCGGTGCCGTCGTAGGCGTGACCGATCACCGCGCCCAGCACCGAGCCCAGGACCATCCGCACGAAGACCTGCACCGAGGCGGCCGCGCCGGCGATGCGGGCGAAAGGCTGCAGCGCGATCGCGCCGAAGTTCGCGCCAATGAATCCCATCAGGCACAGGTTCAGCGTCATCAGCGGGCCAAACTCCCAGACCGTCTCGGTGCCGCGCCAGGCGAACCAGAGCTGCAGGCTGGCAAGCGCGATATAGGCGCACAGCGCGCTATGCGAGACCCGGCGGGCGCCGAAACGCTCGACGATGCGCGAATTGGTGAGGTTGGCCAGCGCCATCGCCACCGCCATCGCGCCGAAGAACAGGGGAAACGCCTCGCCCAGGCCGAAGTGTTCGGCGACGAGCTGCTGCGAGCTGTTGATATAGCCGAACAGCGCCCCCTGCACGAGCGCGAGGCCGAAGATGTAGCCGAGCGCGGTGCGGTTCAGCAGCGCGACTTTCATGTTGCCGGCGATGGCCTTCAGGTTCACCGGCTGGCGGAATTCGGAATGCAGCGTCTCGGGCAGGCGCAGGAACACCCAGACCGCGACAGCCCCGCCCAGCAGCGCCATCACACCGAAGATCCAGCGCCAGCCGGCGACCAGCAGCACCGCCTGGCCGATGCTGGGCGCGATCATCGGCACGACCATGAAGACCACCCCGACCAGCGACTGCGTGCGGGCCATCTTGTCGCCCGAAAAGCGATCGCGGATGGTCGCCGCGCTGGCCACGATGAGGCCCGATGCCGACAGCCCGGCCAGTCCGCGCATCACCAGCATGATGTTGAATTCGCCCACCACGGCGGCGGCGAGGGTGAAGACCATATAGCCACCAAGGCAGGCGAGCAGCACTCGCCGCCGGCCGAAACGATCGGCCAGCGCTCCGGGAAACAGCGAGCCCAGCCCGGCGCAGATCAGGAACACGCCGACGACGAACTGGCGATCGTTGGGATCGGTGACCGCGAGATCGCGCGACATGACGCCGAGCGCGGGCAGCATCGCGTCGATCGCCAACGCCTGCAGCGCCTGCAGCGATGCCATCAGCGCGATGAACTCGCGCTCGCCCATCGGGAACGGTCGGGATGGAGCAGCGGCGGCGGCGGTCATCGGGCGTCCATGACCGATGCAAAGCCCGATGGCTAGGGATAGTTCCCACGGTAGCGATATGCGGGCGGGATGCGGCTGGGCTATGCTGGCGCGATGAACGCCCCGCCCCCCGACGATGACGACGAAGCCCCGGGGCTGCGCAAGATCATCCATGTCGACATGGATGCTTTCTACGCCAGCGTCGAGCAGCGCGACGATCCGGCGCTGCGCGGGCAGCCGGTGGCGGTCGGCGGCGGCTCGGAGCGCGGCGTGGTGGCGGCGGCCAGCTATGAGGCGCGGCGCTTCGGCGTGCGTTCGGCGATGGCCTCGGCCAAGGCGCGGCGGCTGTGCCCGGACCTGATATTCGTCAAGCCGCGCTTCGAGGTCTATAAGGCGGTCTCGCAGCAGATCCGGGCGGTGTTCCTCGACTATACCCCGCACGTCGAACCGCTGTCGCTCGACGAGGCCTATCTCGACGTCACCGACGACATTCGCGGCATCGGCTCGGCCACCCGCATCGCCCAGCTGATCCGCGCGCGCATCCGCGCCGAGACCGGCCTCACCGCCAGCGCGGGCGTGTCGTACAACAAGTTCCTCGCCAAGCTGGCCAGCGACCAGAACAAGCCCGACGGCCTGTGCGTGGTGCGGCCGGGCGACGGCGCGGCCTTCGTCGCCGGAATTCCGATCGGCCGCTTCCACGGGGTGGGGCCCAAGGGCGCGGAGAAGATGGCGCGGCTCGGCATCGCCACCGGCGCCGATCTCGCGGCGAAGGACATCGCCTTCCTGCGCCAGCACTTCGGCAGCTTCGCCGATTACCTCTACCGCGCCGCGCGCGGCATCGACTTGCGGCGGGTGAGCGCCAGCCGGGCGCGCAAGTCGCTGGGCGCGGAGCGCACCTTCATGCGCGACCTTTCATCCGGCGCGGCGCTGCGCGCGGCGCTCGACGATATCGTCGATACCGTATGGGAACGGATCGCGCGCGCCGAGGTGAAGGGCCGCACGGTGACGCTGAAGCTCAAGCACATCGACTTCACCCAGCACACCCGCGCGAAGTCGCTGCCACGCGCGGTGGCCGACAAGGCCGAGTTCGCGCGGCTCGGCCATGCCTTGCTCGCCGAGGCGCTGCCCTTGCCCCAGCCGATCCGGCTGATGGGCCTCACGCTGTCGGCGCTGGAGGGGGAGCGGGAGCCGCCGCCGCGCGAGGACGATCCGCAGCTGTCGCTGCTGTGATCCAGCCCGGCAAGCCACGCCGCAACGCGGCGGGCATGTCGGGCGGCAGCGCGTCGGGCGCGAAGAACGCCGCGGCGATCACCTCGCGCTCGTCCGCGCGCGGCGTGCCCACGGCGCGGCCGGCAATGATGTGGACGCGGTTGGCGGCGCCGTGCAGCGGTTCTTCGAGCAGGCCCACCTCGCGGGCTTCGAGGAGGTCGCAGCCGGTCTCCTCGCGCAGCTCGCGCCGGCCGGTGACGAGTGCATCCTCGCCGCGCTTGACCCCGCCCCCGGGCGGCAGCCACAGCCCCGATCCATAGGAATGGCGGATCAGCAGCACCCGTCCGTGTTCATCGATCGCAAGGACACGACAGCCCTCGAGCCGCGGCCGCGCCAGCCGCCACCAGCGCTTGCGCACGGCATGCGCGATGCGCAGGCCGATGCGGTGCAGCGGCGGGGGAACGAAGGCGAGGGTCAACGGGTCTCCTGACGAGACCGGCATAGCGCATCGGCGGCGCTCAGTCGTCGGACTTCTTGCGCGCCACGCGGCGACCGACGATCAGCCCGACAAGGCCGAGGCCGAACAGCAGCAGGTCGTTCGGCTCGGGCACGACGGCCGGTTCCGGCTTGCGTTCCGGCTGGGCGGAAACGGGGTTGCTCGCGGCCAGCGCGAGAAAGACGGGCAGCACCAAATATCGAGCGAAGCGCATTTCGCTACTCCTAAAAATCCAACGATTTGCGCAACCCCGGTGGGCTCTGAAGGCCTGGCAACGAGTCGGGAGGAATAGTACCCTGTCTCGCGCCGGGACGACATAGCCTGAATATCAAATTAACCTTGTCGGGGATCCGAATCCGTCCCCGATCAGGACAATTTCGCCACCGCGCCTCGTCAGCCGCGGGAGGAAATGCCGGCGGCGCGGAGCGCGGCATGCGCCTCGGCGATCGAATGCTTGCCGAAATGGAAGATCGAGGCGGCCAGAACCGCGCTGGCGTGGCCCTGGATAACGCCTTCGACCAGATGATCGAGCGTGCCCACCCCGCCCGAGGCGACGACCGGCACCGAAACGGCATCGGCGATGGCGCGCGTCAGCGCGAGATCGTAGCCGGCCTGGGTGCCGTCGCCGTCCATCGAGGTGACGAGCAGTTCGCCCGCGCCGAGTTCGGCGAGCTTCACCGCGTGGACGACCGCGTCGATGCCGGTCGCGCGGCGGCCGCCGTGGGTGAAGATTTCCCATCCGGCCCCGGTCTTGCGGGCATCGACCGAGGCGACGATGCACTGGCTGCCGAACTTCGCGGCGATATCGGCCACCACCTCGGGCCGCGACACGGCGGCGGAGTTGACCGCGACCTTGTCCGCCCCGGCCAGAAGCAGCGCGCGCGCGTCCTCGACCGACCGCACCCCGCCGCCGACGGTCAGCGGCATGAAGCAGACTTCCGCCGTCCGCCGCACGACGTCGAGCAGCGTCCCGCGCCCTTCGTGGCTGGCCGAGATATCGAGGAAGCAGAGCTCGTCCGCCCCGGCCGTGTCATAGGCGCGCGCCTGCTCGACCGGATCGCCGGCATCCTTGAGATCGACGAAGTTCACGCCCTTGACCACGCGCCCGTCGCGCACGTCGAGGCACGGGATGACGCGGACGCGGACGGTCATCGGAGGCTCCGGCAGCGCGCCATCAGCCCCGCTCCGCCATCGCGATTGCCGTCGCCAGGTCCAGCTTGCCCTCGAACAGCGCCCGCCCGGTAATCACGCCCTCGATGCCATCCGCCGCGTGCAGCACCAGCATGCGGATGTCGTCGAGGCCCTTGACGCCGCCGCTGGCGATCACCGGCAGGTCGGTGCGGCGCGCGAGGTCGACCGTGGCTTCGATGTTGCAGCCCTTGAGCAGCCCGTCGCGGCCGATGTCGGTGAACAGCAGGCTGGCGACGCCGGCGTCCTCGAAGCGGCGGGCCATGTCGACGATGCTCACGTCGGACACCTCGGCCCAGCCCTCCGTCGCGACCATGCCGTCGCGCGCGTCGACCGCGACGACGATGCCGCCCGGGAACGCGCGGGCCATGTCCTTGACGAATTCGGGGTCCTTGAGTGCGGCGGTGCCCATCACGACCCGCGACACACCGAGGTCGAACCAGCCCTCGACCGCCTCGCGCGTGCGGATGCCGCCGCCGAGCTGGACGTGGCCGGGGAACACCTGGAGGATGCCCTCGACCGCCTCGCGGTTTTCCGCGCGGCCGGCGAACGAGCCGTCGAGATCGACGACGTGCAGATACTGCGAGCCGGCCTCGGCGAAGAGCATGGCCTGCGCGGCGGGATCGTCGCCATAGACGGTGGCGCGCGCCATGTCGCCTTCGGCCAGGCGCACGACCTGGCCCTGCTTGAGGTCGATGGCGGGGAAGACGATCATGATAGCAAACTCACTTCGATCCTCCCCCGCTGGGGGAGGTGGCGGCCGCAGGCCGTCGGAGGGGGCGTTAGCGGCCGCAGAGGGTGCCCATATCCGCATCCCCTCCACCACCGCTTCGCGGCGGTCCCCCTCCCCCGGAGGGGGAGGATTGGAAAAGCGGGGCTCAAGGCTTCCACTCCAAAAACCGGCCGAGCAGGCCCAGCCCGAAGGCCTGGCTCTTCTCGGGATGGAACTGCACGCCGACCACGTTGCCGCGCGCCACCGCCGCGACGACGCCGGTGCCGTGGTCGGTCATCGCGGCGATCGCGGTGCCGTCGTCGGGCACCAGGTGGTACGAATGGAGGAAATAGGCCTCGCCCGGCTCGATCAGCGCGCCGGCCGGGGCATGCGGGGTGATCGCGACATCGTTCCAGCCCATGTGCGGCACCTTGATCGCCGGATCGGTGACCTTGATCTCGCGCACTTCGCCGGGGATCCAGTCGAGCCCGGCGGTGATCCCGTGCTCGACCCCGCGACTGGCGAGAAGCTGCATGCCGACGCAGATGCCCAGGAACGGCGCGCCGCCGACATGGACGCGCTCGGCCATCGCCTCGACCAGGCCGGGGATCGCCCGCAGCCCTTCGGCGCAGGCGCGGAAGGAGCCGACGCCGGGCAGCACGATGCGGTCGGCGGCGCGCACGACGTCGGGGTCCGAGGTCACCGACACGCCTTGCGCCCCGGCCGCCCTCAAGGCGTTCGCCACCGAATGCAGATTGCCCGCGCCGTAGTCGACGAGAGCGACGACTTCAGCCATCTCTACTTCTCCCGCTCACGCGGGGCCGGTGCCGCAAGCCAGTCGCGGAGGCGACCGGCTTACCCACCCAATTGGCCCTTGGTCGAGGGAATCGCCCCGCCCTTGCGCGCGTCGAGCTCCACCGCCTGGCGCATCGCGCGGGCGAAGCCCTTGTAGATGCCCTCGACGATGTGGTGGTTGTTTTGCCCATAGAGCAGCTCGATGTGCAGCGTGATGCCCACCGCCTGGGCGATCGACTGAAACCAGTGCTCGAACAGTTCGGTGTCCATCTCGCCAAGGCGCGGCTGGCTGAAGCTGGCGTTCCACACCAGCCAGGGCCGGCCCGAGATGTCGAGCGCGACGCGCGCCAGCGCCTCGTCCATCGGCGAATAGACGGTGCCGTAGCGGCCGATGCCGGCCTTGTCGCCCAGCGCCTGGCTGATCGCCTGGCCGATGGCGATAGCGCTGTCCTCGGTCGTGTGGTGCTGATCGACGTGGAGATCGCCGTCGATGTGGCACTTGAGGTCGATCAGCGAATGGCGCGAGAACTGCTCGATCATGTGATCGAGGAAGCCGATCCCGGTCTTGACGTCATAAACGCCCGTGCCGTCGAGGTTGACCTCGACCTCGATCGCGGTCTCGGCGGTCTTGCGGGTGATCCGGGCGGTGCGCGGTGTGGCCATGAGGCTGGCCTATAGACCCGGAATCTGGGGAATCAATCGTTGTTAGGCCCTTGACCGCCCGGACGGGTGACGCCACTTGGGAAGCGATGACCGACGCGACGCCAGACAGCCTTATCCCCTACGACGAGATCGTGCAGGAGGCACTGCGCGCCGTAGTGGGCCGCGTGCTCGGCGAGGTGCAGGCCGGCGGCGGCAATCTGCCGGGCAACCATCACTTCTACATCACCTTTCGAACGGCGGCGCCCGGGGTCTCGATCCCCACTCACCTGAAGGAGCGCTTCCCCGAAGAGATGACCATCGTCCTCCAGAACAAGTTCTGGGGCCTGGCGGTGGAAGCAGACAGCTTCACGGTCGGCCTCAGCTTCAACCAGGTGCCCACCAAGCTGGTCATTCCTTTCGCCGCGATCACCGCCTTCGTCGATCCGGCGGTCGATTTCGGCCTCCAGTTCCAGGCCGCGCACGGCGATCACGAGCCCGAGCCGCACGAGGCGGCGGAAAACGATTCGCCGGAACACGACGAGGCCCCGGACGTTGCCAAGAACGACGATGGATCGAACGTCGTGACGGTCGATTTCGGGCGCAAGAAATAGGGCGGCCCGGCCAGGGTTCGCGAGGGTTCTGGGAGACGGCGGCGATGGGTATCGGCAGGGGCATCGGCGCGACACTGGGCAAGGCCAAGGACGGCGCGCGCCAGGCGGCCGGAAAGGCCGGCAGCGCGATCAAGGACGCCGAAGGCCCCAGCCCCAATCCGATGACCAACCTGATCATCACCGATATCGCCTTGCGCGGCTCGGGCCGGCTGATCCGCAACCTGCTGGAGAAGAACATGCTCGGCGTGAAGTACCCGCCCGAACAGGCCAAGGCGCTGGTGAGCGGGCGCGGCATGGCGCAGACGCTGCTGGGCACCGCCATCGCCCGCGTGGCGACGCGCTCGGTCCCCGGCGCGCTGCTGGTCGGCGGCGGCCTGCTCGCCAAAGCGCTTTACGACCGTCGTCACGGCGGCGAAGCGCGCGAGAAGGGCGAGGCCGCGGTGGAAAAGCAGGTCGATCGCGGCGGTCGGAAGCACAAACTGTAGGGGGCGATTCCCGCCCAGCCTTGATTTGCCGGCCCGCCCCCGCCATCAGCGGGCATGGCCCAGCATCCTACCGACACTCCTGACGGCGACGCGCTGCATCGGCGCGGGCTGATGTTCATCCTCTCCTCGCCCTCGGGTGCGGGCAAAACGACGATCGCGCGGCGGCTGCTGGCGCACGACCCCGAGATCCGCATGTCGGTCTCCGCCACCACGCGGCCGATGCGTCCTGGCGAGGTCGAGGGCAAGGACTACCACTTCGCCACCCAGGACGAGTTCGATCGGCTGGTCGAGGAGGAGCACTTCCTCGAATGGGCGCATGTCTTCGGCTACTCCTATGGCACGCCCAAGGCGCAAGTCCGCGCCGGGCTCAAGCAGGGGCAGGACTTCCTGTTCGACATCGACTGGCAGGGCACCCAGCAGCTCTACCAGAAGGCCGAGACCGACGTGGTCCGCGTGTTCCTGCTGCCGCCCAGCATCGACGAGCTGCGCCGCCGCCTCACCGGCCGCGGCACCGACAGCGCCGCGGTGATCGACGCCCGCATGGAGCGCGCCCGCGCCGAGATCAGCCACTGGGACGGCTACGACTATGTCGTGGTCAACGACGACATCGACTCCTGCTTCGACAAGGTCGCCCAGATTCTCGCCGCCGAACGCATGCGCCGGGCGCGGCAGACCGGGCTGATAGGCTTCGTGCGCGGGTTGATGGGGTAACGAGGCCCAGTTCCTCCCCCAACGGGAAGGAACTTCAAAAAGCCACTGCATTCTCGATCGGCGGATCGGCCTTGTGCGCCGCCGCATAGGCTTCGGCTTCGCGCATCACCCGCAGCATGTTGCGGCTGGCGATCTTCTCGAGCGCCGTCTGCGAATAGCCGCGCCGCGCCAGTTCGGCGAACAGCGCGGGGTAGGCCGAGACGTCCTCCAGCCCTTGCGTCACCGTCGACATGCCGTCGAAGTCCGCCCCCAGGCCGACGTGATCGATGCCGGCGCGCCGGACGATATGATCGATGTGATCGGCTAGCTGCGCCACCGTCGCGCGCGGCGCGGGGTTGGCCTTCTCCCATTCGCCGAGCGCCGCTTCGGCCAGCTTGGGATCGCCGCCGGCGCCCAGCGCTTCCAGCCGCGCCTTCTCGCCCGCACGCCGCGCCGACCAGTCGCGCACCGCGTCGCTGACATAGTCGGGCAGCGTCACCACCATGACGATGCCGCCGTTCGCCTTCATCCGGTCGAGCACGCCGTCGGGCACGTTGCGCGGGTGCGAGGCGATCGCCCGGGCGCCCGAGTGGCTGAAGATCACCGGCGCGCGCGCCACGTCGAGCGCGTCGAGCATCGTCGCCTCGCTGACGTGGCTCAGATCGACCAGCATGCCGATCCGTTGCATCTCGCGCACCACGTCCTGCCCGAACGGCGTCAGCCCGTCGTGCCGGGGGACGTCGGTGGCGCTGTCGGCCCAGGCGGTGTTCCGCGTGTGCGTCAGCGTCATGTAACGCGCGCCCAGCGCGTACATCTGCCGCAGCACCGCGAGAGAGTTGCCGATCGAATGGCCGCCCTCCATGCCGATCAGCGAGGCGATCCGTCCGGCGCGCATCGCCCGCTCGACATCGGCGGCGCTGGCGGCGAACCGCAGCTCGCGCGGATAGCGAGCGATCAGTCGCCGAGTGACGTCGATCTGTTCGAGCGTCGCCTGCACCGCCTGTTGCTCGTTCAGCTTGGTCGCCGAGATCCACACCGACCAGAACTGCGCGCCCACGCGCCCCTTGCGCAGCCGGGTAAGGTCGGTGTGCATCGCCGCGCGCTTGCCCTCGGCGCGGGTGGTGTCGTGGAAGTCGAAGCCGGCGATCACATTGGCGTTGCCCTCGCGCAGCGCGCCCGGCACGTCGTTGTGGCCGTCCCACACCGGCGCGGCGCGCAGCGCGGCATCGGCGACCTGCTCGGGCGTGCGCGCCGCGGCCGGCGCGGCGGCACTGGCCAGCGCCGCCAGACCGGCAATTCCCCAACGCTTCAGTATCATGCGATAGCCTCCCGTCGCACGGAGTGATACCCTCCGTCCCGCCCCTTCGCCATCGGGAACTTGCGCCCGCGCGGCGCGCTTTTGGCCGAGGGCGAAAGGAGAGGAACGATGGCCAAGACACTCGCGGAGATTTCCGAGGCGATGCGCGACATCGATTTCTGCACGCTGACCACGCACAGCGGCGACGGCTCGATCGGCGGGCGGCCGATGAGCAACAACCGCAAGGTCGACTACTCGGGCGAATCCTGGTTCTTCACGTACGACAACCGGCTGATGGTGCGCGACATCGAGCGCGACGCCAACGTCGGCCTTTCGTACCTGGGCAGCGCCGGGCTGATGGCGGTAGTGGGCAAGCCCGGCCTATTCATCCACGTCGAAGGCAAGGCCTCGCTGATCCGCGACCCGGCGCGCTTCGCCGAACACTGGGACAAGACGCTCGACCGCTGGTTTCCCCTGGGCCCCGAGACCCCAGGCCTGGTTCTGATCCGCGTCGCCGCGCGGCGGGTGCATTACTGGGACGGCGAGGAAGAGGCCGAGGTCGCCCTGCCCGCCATCGCCACCGATTGACCACGATCCAGTGACGACCGGCTGGAAGCTCGACCACGACCAGCGCTCGGCGCTGCTCGCGCGCCATCCGCCGCGCTATGCGCAAGCCGTCGCCGACCACGTCACGCTTCTGGCCAACCACGCCGGCGGCATGACGGCCGATCCGCCGGAGCCGGTGGGCGCCGCGTGCATCGTCGGCCATGCCGATGACGGCGCCGGGGTCGAGGCGATGGTGGTGGCGATCGACGGATCGACGCGGCGCCCGGACGACGGCATCTGGCACGTCACCTGGTCGCTCGCCGAGGGCCGCACGGCCAAGGAAAGCAACGCGGTGATCGCCAGACTGGGCTGGCAAGCGCTTGACGGCGGCCCGCTCAACCTCGAACCGGCACGCTGGTAGGGTTTTTGTGGTCGCGTCGCGATATGCGGAAAACCGGTTCCCACTTTTCCGCGCGATGCTTTAACCCCAGCCGATCAACCGGCCGACGAAGATCAGCACGATGGCCCCGACCACCGAGGCGAGGCAGCCCGCGCGGTTGAAGCCCGCCTGGCCGCGACTGACGACGAACCCCGCCGCCAGCGAGCCGCCGATGCCGAGCAGGATCGTGGCGATCCAACCCATCTCGACCGCGCCCGGATAGAAAAACCGCGCCAGCACGCCGATGACAAGGCCGCTGATGACGGCGCCGATGATGTTCAGCATTGCTCCCTGAGCCTCCCGCTCGCTCCCGCGAAAGCACGCTGCCCCCGCTCCCCGGGCTCTCAGCCCTGGCCGAATACGCGCGAACCCGCGCCCGGTTCCGCCGGCAGTCATAGCCAGACCGGATGCAAAGCGGAACACCTCGCGACGACGGGCGTTCTGGATGCTGAATTCACGACCTCAAGGAAAGGACCGGCGCATGTGGGGAACCATTGCGATCATTCTCGTCATCCTGTGGCTGCTGGGCGCCTTCGCGTTCAAGGTCGCGGGCGGTATCATCCACCTGCTGCTGATCCTCGCGCTGATCGCGGTTGTCGTCCACTTCGTCCGCGGCCGAGCCGTCTGACCGCCGCGATCCTTTAGCGTCCGCGCCGCGCCAGGCGCGTGCGGTTGGCGCGGACCCGCTCGCGGTAGTGGCTGAGCGACCCGTGGAGCATCTTCGCGGGGCTCCAGCCCATTCGGCCGCGGATCAGCGCCAGCCCCAGCGCCAGGTGCGCCGCGGGCTTTTCCGCGACCATGCGCTTCGCTTCCGTCCAAGCGTCCGGACCGCCCTCGGCCAGCGCGGCGCTCCGCAGCGCGATCACCGCGACGGCATCGCCCGCGAGCAGCCAGCTTTCCCGACCGATCGCCAGCAAATCGTCGTAAACCGAACGCACCATGCCCGATAATCCCCTCGCGGCACCGCCACCCGGCGACCGGGCGCGCCTTAGGCGAGCCGTCTGCGGAACGCAATTCGGCAGACGCGCACGGCATGATCGCGCGGGCGATGCCGCCGGCCTCGCGGCCTTGCTGGCGGCGGCGATGCCGCATAAGGGGCGATCCACGTTTGCAATCGATGGGAGTCGTCATGGGACAGGGAAATCTGGGCATCGAGCCTGAGGTGCTGAAGGCGATCTACGGCCAGATGGCTCGCATCCGCGCGGTGGACAAGGCCATCCAGGCCGGTCTTTCCGCCGGCAAGTTCATGTTCACCTACTGGCCGATGACCGGCCAGGAGTGCATCCCGGCCACGATCTCGCAGCTCGTGACCGAGCGCGACTACATGGTCACCACCTACCGCGGCATCCATGACCAGGTCGCCAAGGGCGTCGATCTCTACGGCATGTTCGCCGAGGCGCTCGGCCGCGAGGACGGCGTCAACAAGGGCAAGGGCGGCAGCCCGCACATCTCCGATCCCCGCTCGGGCTCGATGGTCACCACCGCCATCGTCGGCGCCGGCGCGCCGATCGCCAACGGCCTCGCGATCTCCGCCAAGGAGCGCGGCGAGGACCGCGTGACGATCGTCAACTTCGGCGACGGCGCCACCTCGATCGGCGCGGTGCACGAGGCGATGAACCTCGCCGGCGCGTGGAAGCTGCCGGTGATCTTCATGTGCCAGAACAACCAGTGGGGCGAATACACGCCGATCCCCGAGTATACCGCCAGCCCCAACTTCTTCAGCCGCGCCGAAGCCCTGGGCTTCAAGGGCGTGCAGCTCGACGGCAACGATCCCGCCGCCTTCTACAAGGGCATGAGCGAGGTGATCGAGGGCGTCCGCAAGGGCAACGGCCCGGTCTTCGTCGAGGCGCTGACCTACCGCATGGGTCCGCACGCCGGCGTGGGCGAGAACTACAACGCCGACAAGGACGTGCTCGCCGCCGCCAAGACCCGTGCGCCGCTGGAGAAGACCCGCGCGTTGCTGATCGAGGCCGGCATTTCGACCGAGGACGAGCTCTCCGCGCTCGAAGCCGCCGCCAAGGCCGAAGTCGAGGACGCCATCGCCCGCGCGCTGCAGAGCCCGGTGACTCCCGCCACCGAGACGCTGACCGACGTGTTCGCCGACGTCGATTGCGTACCGAAGCGCGGCCATTACCCGGTCCGCGAGGCCGAAGGCGCGCTGCCGGCCACGGTCGAGACGATGTCGATGGTCCAGGCGATCATCGACGCGCAGCACATCGCGATGACCGCCAACAAGGAAGTCTTCATCCTCGGCGAGGACGTGGGCGATCCGCAGGGCGGCGTGTTCGGCACCAACAAGGGCCTGCAGACCGAGTTCGGCAAGAACCGCGTGCGCCCCACCCCGATCGCCGAACAGGCGATCATCGGGGCGGCGATCGGCTCGTCGATCGCCGGCATGCGCCCGATCGCCGAGATCATGTTCGCCGACTTCCTCGGCGTCTGCCTCGACCAGATCGCCAATCATGCGGCCAAGCAGCGCTACATGTCGGGCTCGGCCACGCATGCGCCGATGACCATCCGCATCCAGGCGGGCGGCGGCATGGGCGGGTTCGGCGCGCAGCATTCGCAATCGACGGAAGCCTGGCTGCTGCACACGCCGGGCATCAAGGTGGTCTATCCGTCGAACCCGGTGGACGCCAAGGGCCTGCTGCTTTCGGCGATCGACGATCCCGATCCGGTCGTGATGATCGAATCGATGATGCTGCTCTACACGCTGAAGGACCAGGTCCCGACCGGCGACTATCGCATCCCGCTCGGCGTCGCCAAGGTAAAGCGCGAAGGCACCGACGTGACGCTGATCAGCTATGGCTGGGAGCTCAACAACTGCCTCGCCGCAGCCGAGGAACTGGCCAAGGAAGGGATCAGCGCTGAAGTCATCGACCTGCGCTCGCTCGTGCCGATCGACTACCACCGCATCCTCGACTCGGTAAAGAAGACCGGCCGCGCGCTCGTCGTCCATGCCGCCGTCGAGTTCTGCGGATTGGGCGCCGAGATCGCCAGCACGATCAACGAGGAGCTGTGGGGCAAGCTCAAGGCCCCGGCCACCCGGCTTGGCGCCGACTACGCCCCGATCGCCTATTCGAACGCGATCGAAACCAGCCAGGTGCCCAACGCCAATTCGATCGCCGCGCGCGTCCGCGCGCTGGTGAAATCCTGACTTAACGAGAGAAAGTGAAGCCATGTCGACCACTCTGACCATTCCCAAGCTCGAAATGTCGATGAGCGAAGGGACGCTGGCCGAATGGAAGGTGGATGACGGCGCCGACGTGAAGGAAGGCGACGTGATCTACATCCTCGAGACCAACAAGACCTCGCGCGACATCGAAGCGCCCACTTCGGGCAAGCTCGTTCGCAAGGCCGAGGCCGGCGAGACCTACGACGTCGGCACCGAGATCGGCGAGATCGTCTGACGTGATCGCCCGCGAGCTGCTCGGCACCGCACAGGTGCCGGGCGGCGAGGAGCTGCGGCTCTACCGGCACGACCGCGATTTCATGATCGTGCTCGGCCACAACGAGCTGATGAGCACGCGCCGCAGCGGCTCCGAAGTCGCGCTGGCGACGCAGAGCATCGCCCGCCTGGCCGATGCCAAACGGGCGCACCTGCTGATCGGCGGCTACGGCATGGGCTTCACGCTGCGCGCCGCGCTTGCCGCGCTGGGGCCGGACGCGCGGATCACCGTGGCCGAACTGGTGCCCGAGATCGTCCAGTGGGCGCGCGGGCCGATGGCCGAAGTCGCCGCCGGCTGCCTCGACGATCCGCGGGTGCGGCTGGTCATGGGCGATGTCGGCGACGTCATCGCCGCCGCGCCGACGCAGTTCGACGCGATCCTGCTCGACGTCGACAACGGCCCCGACGGACTGGTGCGCGAGGACAACAACCGGCTCTATTCCAAGAGCGGCCTGCGCGCCGCCAAGTCCGCGCTCGCGCCCGGCGGGGTGCTGGCGATTTGGTCGGCGACCAAGGACCCGGCCTTCGCCAACCGCTTGCGCAAGGCCCGCTTCGCCGTCGACGAGATCGGCGTGCGGGCGCGCGACACCGGCCCGGGCACCAAGGGCAAGGGCCCGATGCACACGATCTGGTTCGCCACGCCCGATTGAGGTTGTTTTTCATGGACTTCGACGACCAGCTCCGCCGCTATTTCGCCACCGACGATCCCGCCGCGCTGTCGCCCGGCGCGCTGGAGGCGGGGATCGAGAAGATGCGGGTGGACTTCGGCATCGAGAAGGACCGCGCCCGCCGCTTCGCGCTGTGGAGCCTGCTGCACATGTTCGGCGCCGCGCCCGATCTCGACGTCGCGTTCAAGGACGCGGCCGACCGCGACGCCGCGCGCGACTTCATGGAGATGATGGAGCGGGCGGCGCAAGGGGGCTGATCGCCAGCACCTCGATCGCATCGTCCTGGCCGCCGAACGGCAGAAACTCGCCGATTTCCGCGCCCATCAGCGCGCGGGCGAGCGGGGCGGAGAACG
>DASVMK010000067.1:0-2352 GCA_036384395.1 Novosphingobium sp. | reverse complement strand
ATGGCGAAGATCAAACTGAAGCAGATCGGCTCGCCGATCCGCCGGCCGGAAAGCCAGAAGAAGATCCTCATCGGTCTCGGCCTCGGAAAGATGCACAAGGTCGTCGAGCTCGAGGACACCGCGGAAGTCCGCGGCGCGATTGCCAAGCTGCCGCACATGGTGGCGGTGGTCGACTGAGCCTTTCGGGCTTTGCTGAACACGAAGAGGCCTCGGGGAAACCCGGGGCTTTTTTGTTGTTGCGCGCCGATCAGCGACGACAATCTCCCCATACCGCGAACGTGTCCGTTCCGAGGCGTTCGTAAGCTGGGGCGACGTCGATCAACCGGCAGTTTCGGCCGACATAGGCGAGGACGAGTTGGTGGGTCTCCTCGTTGATGAGGGGGCTGGGCGTCAGCTGAGCCATAATGACCGCGCCGGGCCGTCGCGCGAGCACGCGGCGGATCTCGCTGGTGGTGGACAGGTGGCTCACGTCCCTTTCGGCAAGGTGTGAGAGGTGAGTGGGGAAGACGAGAGGGGTAGCAAACGGTTCGCCGGTCCACGCGTAGAGTTGCGGTGGGGCGTCGTAGAGCAGCAGCGGCCCGCCGTTGAGATGTGTTCTCGCCGACGCGGCCAGGCGTTCGAGCGCGGCACGCGAGCGAGCCGTGTGGCCGAAGTCGAAAGGCGATGACATCGCGACTGAAACGATCGCCAGTGCCGCGGTAGCGGCGGCGCCGAAGGACACGCGAGAGAGGGCGCTGCTGGCTGCGACGAAAAGCGGCACGCTCAGCGGTAGCGCGTAGTGGAGGTGGAAGTTGGGAAGGGAACACAGGCCGACCGTGCCCGCAGCAAGCCACCCCATGACAAACCCGCGATCGGTCGTCTGCCGCCGGAGTCCGAGCCACGCAAGTCCACCGAGCGGAACGAGCAGCACTACGAGGACTTTCAAGCGCATCCACGCGACCGACCAGGCAGCTGTCTTTGCGAAGTTCGAAAGGACCACGGCCTGCCAGTATTCCGGCCAGTGCCCGCTGATCGCATAGGCGGCCGCAATCGCCAGGCTTGGGCCAGCGCCGATCAGCATCCAAAGCGCGGCCGTGGCCCACACGTGCGCCGGCCTTGCGCCTGATCGCCAGAGGGTGTGCGTAGCGGCGAGGCCGAGATAGCAGCCTTCGAACAGGGCGGTCGTTTTCATCGTGACGGCGAGGCCGGCGAGCAGCATCGCGGTGGCTACCGCTGGTGGCGCCGTGCCTTTGCGCAATGCCGGTCGCCCACGCAGCACCAGCAGCGCGGCGAGGGCGATGAAGAGATTGTAGAACACCGGTGCCTGACCGCCGAAGCCTTGCAGTGGCCCAAGCATAAACAGGTAGCAAACCCCGGCGAGCAATCCTCCCACCGGGGTGGTCCAGCGCCGGGCGATCATGGCGATTACGCAGGCGGTTGCTGCCGCGAAAGCGGTCGCCGCAAGTTGATACGCGATCGGCGCGGTCGAGATTCCAGCGACCAGGAAATATAGTATGAACAGGCCCAGCGGCTTCCTGTCCCAGACATCGACGTAAGGCAGTACTCCGTGATGCATCGTAGCGCCGACGGTATGGTAGAAGGCTTCGTCGGAATGCAGGTTCGGATCGCCGAACGTGCTGACGCGCAGCAGCAGCGCCCCGAGCAGCAACAACGCGAACGTGGTGGTCACACCTCGGCGTGTCCCATGATGGCTATCGTGCGCGGCGCGCGTCATTGTCCGCATATGCCCCAGCGTGGTTAACGGCGGGTAAGGGCAGGACGAAAAGGGGGTGACACTTCGCTGTGCATCCCCTAAGGGGCCGCCTTTCCGTCCAGCGCGACCAAAGCGAAAGCGAGTGCATCATGACTATCAAGCTTAACGACATCCGTGACAACGCCGGCGCCCGCAAGGGCCGCATGCGCGTCGGCCGTGGCATCGGCTCGGGCAAGGGCAAGACCGCCGGCCGCGGCCAGAAGGGCGCCAAGGCGCGTTCGGGCGTTTCGGTCAACGGCTTCGAGGGCGGCCAGATGCCGCTTCACATGCGCATCCCGAAGCGCGGCTTCAACAACATCTTCGCCAAGGACTTCGCCGAAGTGAACCTGGGTCTGATCCAGAAGTTCATCGACGCCGGCAAGCTCGACATCAAGGCGACGATCGATCACGCCGCGCTCAAGGCCGCCGGCCTGGCCCGTGGCGGCAAGGATGGCGTGCGCCTGCTTGGCAAGGGCGAGTTCTCGGCCAAGGCGAAGTTCCTGGTCGACGGCGTGTCGAAGGGCGCGCGCGAGGCGGTCGAGAAGGCCGGCGGTTCGGTCGAAGTGCCCGAAGCCAAGCCCGATGAGGCTACCAAGAAGGCCGAGCGCGCCGCCGCCAAC
>DASVMK010000066.1:0-11919 GCA_036384395.1 Novosphingobium sp. | reverse complement strand
TATTGGCTCGACCAGTGGATCAAGAACCAGGTGCGCTGGGCGCTCAACCTTCCCGAGGTCGGGACGATCGAGATCCTGCCGTTCTTCAACCTGCACTGGACGCAGAACTACGGCGTCTCGCTGGGCATGCTCACCGCCGATTCGATCGAGATGCGGGCGCTGCTGATCGCGATCACCAGCGCAATCGCGCTCGGCGTACTGGCCTGGCTGCTATGGGAGAAGACCTGGCCCGAGATCGTCGGGCTGGCGATGGTGCTGGGCGGCGCGGCGGGCAATATCCGCGACCGGATGCGCTATGGCTACGTGGTCGACTATGCCGACCTCCACTTCGGCGAATTCCGTCCGTTCCTGGTGTTCAACCTGGCCGACGCGGCGATCACCCTGGGCATCCTGATAGTCCTTGCCCGATCGTTCCTTTCGCGCGAAAAGCGCGATCCTCAGGACGCCAACAAGATCTCGGCGGCTGCGGCCGACGCCTCGGAGAGCTGATTCATGCGCAAGACCCAAACCGCCCTGCTTCTGACCGCGATGACCGCGCTGCTGGCCGGCTGCGGCACCGGCGGCGGGCTGCTCAACCGCGCCCGGCCCGACGAGATGGCCGTGCAGCGGCAGGCGCCGCTGGTCGTGCCGCCCGACTTCGCGCTGACCCCGCCCGCCGCCGGCGCCCCGCGCCCGACCGAGAGCAACACCCAGCAGCAGACGCTGGAAGCGCTGTTCGGCGGCCCGGCGCAGCGTAGCGACGTGGAGCGCAACACCATCAGCCGCGCCGGCACCTCGGCGCCCGGCATCCGCTCATCGGTCGGCGATCCCGAGACGAACACCGTCGCCAAGGGCAGCGTCACCCGCGACATCCTCGCCGCCCCCCAGGGCGACGGCCGCGAAGCGCAGGCCTCGGCCGGAAGCTGATTGCGCAATCGTCATTCCGGCGAAGGCCGGGGTGTCGAAAAAATAGGGCTCGCCGAAAGGCGGGCCTTTTTTTGGTTCGCGCGAAACAGCCGACCTCAATCCGCCTCGACCACCCCCCGCGGCGAAATCTCGCTGACCAGCAGCTTGTCGATCTTGAGGCCATCCATGTCGATGACCTCGAAGCGCCATCCCTGCTCGCTGAAATGCTCGCCTTCCTTGGGCAGGCGTTTCAGCACCGACAGCACATAGCCCGCCGCCGTCGCGTATTCGCGGCTTTCGGGCAGGTCGAGCGCCAGCCGCTCGGCCAGCACGTCGGCCGGCAGCGCGCCGGCGATCAGCAGCGAGCCGTCATCGCGCATCACGATCATCGGCTCATCGCCCTCGTCCTGGTGGCTGGCGAAATTACCGACGATCGCGGTCAGCAGATCGGCCGGGGTGACGACGCCTTCGAGGTGGCCGTATTCGTCGTGGACCAGCGCCATCGCCACATCGGACTGTTGCAGCAGCCGCAGCGCGTCCATCGCGTCGAGCTGGTCGGGGATCACCTCGGCCTTTTTCATCAGCCGCCCGAGCTGGACCTTGCGGCCCGCAAGCAGCACCGCCAGCACGTCCTTGACCTTGACCACGCCGACGATGTTGTCCGGCGATCCCGCCGCGACGGGCAGCAGCGAATGCGGCGATTCCTTGATCGCGGCGCGGATCTCCAGCTCGGTCGCCTTGCGGTCGATCGTGTCGAGTTCGGTGCGCGGAGTCATCAGCTCGCGCACCGGGCGGTCGGCGAGGCGCATGATGCCGGTCATGATCTGGCGCTCTTCCTCCTCGAGCAGGCCCGAGCGCGTCGCCTCGGCGAAGATCATGTGCAGTTCCTCGGCGGTCACCGCGTCGGCGTCGGCCTTGCCGCCGCCGAACAGCCGCAGCACCAGCGCCGAGGAGGTGTCGAGCAGCCAGACCACCGGCGCCGCCACTTTCGCGAGCAGCGCCATCGGCCGCGCGGCGACGATCGCGATTCCTTCGGGCGAGCGCAAGGCGATCTGCTTGGGCACCAGCTCGCCGGCGATCAGGCTGGCGTAGGTCGTCAGCGCGATGACCACCGCGAAGCCGGCGTCGTCGGCGAAGCGCGCCGGCACGCCCAGCGCCTCGAGCCGCTGGCCGGTCGGGCCGCCGAGGCTCGCCCCCGAATAGGCGCCGGCGATGATGCCGACGAGCGTGATGCCGATCTGCACGGTCGACAGGAACTTGCCGGGATCGGCGGCAAGCGCCTGCGCCACCTGCGCACCGGAACTGCCGCGGTCGGCAGCCAGCTTAAGGCGCGCCGGACGGGCGGACACGATCGCCAGCTCGGACATGGCGAACAGGCCGTTGAGCAGGATAAGCCCCGCGATGACGAGGACGTCGGTCCAGGGAAAGGAGGTCACAGGGCAAGCGGCTAGCAGAAATGGCGGCGAACGCGAAGAGCGCCGCGTGTGCAAAATCGTTGCCGTGGGTCCGGCCCGGACTATCCTCCTCATTTCCGGTTCATATTCAGGGCCTCATTCCTGTCGTCCTATTCAAACCAAGGGGAGTTCCGCCGATGAAAATGTCTCGCGCCGCCGTCTCCGGCATCGCCGCGCTGTCGCTCGTCTCGCTCTCGGGCTGCGTCACCGATCCCAACACCGGCGAGCAGAAGGTCTCGCGCACCGCGCTCGGCACCGGCGGCGGCGCGCTCGCCGGGCTGCTGCTGGGCGGCCTCATCGGCGGCAAGACCGGCCGCATCGTCGGCGCCGGCCTCGGCGGCGTCGCGGGCGGCGTGGTCGGTTACCAGATGGACAAGCAGATCAAGGAGCTCAAGGAGCAGACCGCCGGCAGCGGCATCGACGTGACCGAGACCGACGGCGGCGCGGCGATCCTGGTCAACCTGCCCGACGGGGTCACCTTCGACGTCGGCAGCTATACGCTGCGCCCGCAGTTCCGCGTGACGCTCGACCAGATCGCCGGCAGCCTCAAGCAATACCCGAACAGCCTGATCGACGTGTACGGCCACACCGATTCGACCGGCTCGGACGCCTACAACCAGACATTGTCCGAGAACCGCGCCCGCACCGTCGCCAATTACCTCGGCTCGCAGGGCGTCTCGTCGGCGCGCATCCGCAGCCAGGGCTTCGGGGAGACGATGCCGGTCGCCGACAACGCCACCGACGCCGGCCGCCAGCGCAACCGCCGGGTCGAGATCAAGATCGTGCCGGTGACCGAGGAAGACGCCCGCGCGGCGCGCGCCGGGCAATAAGGTCCGCTCTCTCCCCTTCCGGGAGAGAGCTTCATCCCGCCAGGTCGCGCGCCCGTTCCGCCAGGCGCGCGACCGCGGCGGCGTGGATGCCGGGCGCGGTGGCGAGCACGCCGAAGGCGCGGGGATCGCGCTTGTTATAGTGCAGCGCCTGGCCGAAGGCGTCGGTGACCGCCGCTCCGCTCTCGCGTGCGATCAGCGCGGCGGCGCCGATGTCCCATTCGTAGCCCCAGCGCAGCGTCGCGACGAGATCCGCCTCGCCCGCCGCGACCAGGGCGATTCGCAGCGCGATGCTGTTGGGCTGGTCGATCGCGACGAGATCGGCGTCCTCGCGCGGCAACGAATGCGTCGGCACGCGCGCGCCGGGCAAAAGCGTGCGGTCGCTGGCGCAAAGCCGCTCGCCATCGCGCCAGCTCCCCTGCCCCGCTTCGCCATGCCAGAATTCCCCCCCTTCACGATCTCCGCGCGCCGGCGCGCAGAGCATGCCGAGCAGCGGCCGCCCGGCACTGACCAGCGCGACCGAGACCGCCCAGCCGCGCCGGCCGCGAATGTAGTCGCGGGTGCCGTCGATCGGATCGACCAGCCAGATCAAGTCGTTGCCGAGCCGCTGGGGTGCGTCGGCGGTCTCTTCCGAGAGCCAGCCGGCGGCCGGGAGCAGCCCGGTCAGCTCCCGCTTGAGGAAGGCGTCGATCTCCACGTCCGAGGCGCAGACCGGATTGCCCGGCGCCTTTTCCCAGACCTCCAGCGCATGGCCCGCGCCGGGCCAGCAGGCCATCGCCATGCGGCCGGCTTCGCGGACGATGGCTTCGAGTTGGGCGCGATCAATCATCGAGAGGCGGTTTTGGCGGAGCCGCAGGACTTTTCAAGCCTCCTGCATTGTGCTTATGCGGCGGCGCAACATCCAGGCCCGCCTCTCCCCAGGTCTCGGGCCGCAGCAGCGGAAGGCGTCGGACCCATGAACATCCACGAATACCAGGCCAAGGAACTCCTCGCGAAGTTCGGCGTCGCCGTGCCCGCCGGCCATGCCGCGCTGACCGTCGAGGAAGCCGTCGAAGCCGCCAAGAAGCTGCCCGGGCCGCTCTACGTCGTGAAGGCGCAGATCCACGCCGGCGGCCGCGGAAAGGGCAAGTTCAAGGAACTGGGCCCCGACGCCAAGGGCGGTGTCCGCCTGTCGAAGACCCTCGACGAAGTCCGCGCCAATGCGACCGAGATGCTGGGCAACACGCTGGTGACGATCCAGACGGGCGAAGCCGGCAAGCAGGTCAACCGCCTCTACGTGACCGATGGCGCCGACATCGCCAAGGAATACTACCTGTCGATGCTGGTCGATCGCGCCACGGGGCGCATCGCGATGATCGTCTCGACCGAAGGCGGCATGGACATCGAGACCGTGGCGCACGACACCCCCGAGAAGATCCGGACCATCGTCATCGATCCGGCCGAAGGCTTCCAGCCGCACCACGGCCGCGCCGTGGCCTTCGCGCTCAAGCTCAAGGGCGACCTCAACAAGCAGGCGCAGACGGTCGCCGCCCAGCTTTATGAAGCGTTCGTCGCCACCGATATGTCGATGCTCGAAATCAACCCGCTGATCGAGACCACCGACGGCAAGATCCAGGTGCTCGACGCCAAGGTCAGCTTCGATTCGAACGCGCTGTTCCGTCATCCTGAGGTCGCCGCGCTGCGCGACGAGACCGAGGAAGACCCGGCCGAGGTCGAAGCGAGCAAGTACGACCTCGCCTACATCAAGCTCGATGGCGACATCGGCTGCATGGTCAACGGCGCCGGCCTGGCGATGGCGACGATGGACATCATCAAGCTGAACGGCATGTTCCCCGCCAACTTCCTCGACGTCGGCGGCGGCGCCACGACCGAGAAGGTGACCGCGGCGTTCAAGATCATCCTCGCCGATCCCGCCGTGAAGGGCATCCTTGTCAACATCTTCGGCGGCATCATGAAGTGCGACACGATCGCCGAGGGCATCGTCACCGCGGCCAAGGAAGTGAACCTGCAGGTCCCGCTGGTCGTCCGCCTTGAGGGCACCAACGTCGAGCAGGGCAAGGCCATCCTCGACAACTCGGGCCTCAAGATCGTCTCGGCCGCCGACCTGGGCGACGCGGCGAAGAAGATTGTCGCCGAGGTCAAGCAGGCGGCCTGATCGGCGGCCTGGTCTGCAATCGACAAAGCAAGAGCCCGGAACATCGCTGTTCCGGGCTCTTTTGCGCTGCCGCATGTCTCAGGCCAGATACCAGTCGTTTGCCTTGGCCCATTCGATGGTCTTGCCAATGCCGGTCCGCACGTCGGTGGCGGCCTGCCAGCCAAGACGCACCCTGGCCTTGGTCACGTCGGGCACGCGTCGGATGATGTCCTCGTAGACCGCGCCGTACTTCTCGCGCGTGTCCACCTCGGTGACGCCGGCGGTGCTTCCCGACAGCTCGACGCAGTGCTGCACGACCTCGCCGATCGTCACCTCAGTCGGATTGCCGAGGTTGAACACCTCGCCCACAGCTTCCGGCATCGTCGCGGCCTTGATGACGCCGTCGATCACGTCATCAACGTAAGTGAAGCAGCGCGTCTGGGCGCCGCCGTCGTAGAGGTCCGGCTTCTCACCGCGCAGCACGCGGTGAACCGATTGCGAGACCACGTAGATCGGGTTCTGGCGGGGACCATAGACGTTGAAGAAGCGGACGATCGACATCGGCAGGCCGGTCTTGCGGTGGATGCCGAACAGCATGTGCTCGACCACCGCCTTGCTCGTCGAATAGCTCCAACGGTCGACGCTGGTCGCGCCGAGGACGCGGTCGTCGGTCTCCTTCCACGGCACCGCCGGGTTGCGGCCGTAGACCTCGCTGGTCGAGGTGAAGAGGATGCGCACCTGGTGGCGGTCGCAAAGCTCGATGAACTTGCGCGTGCCGATGATCGCGATGTCGATCAGGCTGAGCGGGTCCTCCATGTAGAGCCGCACGCCAACCACCGAGGCGAGGTGATAGAGCACCGTCGCGTCCGGCCGGAAGAAGGCCTCGATCACCGAAAGGTCGCGGATATCGCCCTGGGTGTAGCGCAAGTTAGGGTGGTCGCGGCACTCCCGCAAATTGTTGGCCGCGGCGAGCGGCACGATATCGAGCGCGTGGACTTCGTGCCCGCGGCGCAGCAATTCCTCGACGAGATGGCTGCCCACCATGCCCGCCGCGCCCGTCACCATGACTACCGAACTCATCGCCCTACTCCCTTGAACACCAGGCCCCGCGCTTGCAGGGCCGCGACCGCATCGGCCGCGAAATACATCCGCCCGTCGAACACCAGCGCACCCGGCGCGGTGCGGGCGGCGATGCGATCGGGATCGATCGCATGGAACTGATCGTGGCCGACGAGGAAGGCGACACAGTGGGCACCGTCGAGCACCGCATCGGCGGTGCCGACCAAGGTCTCGCCCAGTTCCTCGGCCTCGTGCGCCAGGACCATCGGATCGTGCACCGCGACCGTGCCGACGCCCGCTTCGCGCAGCGCCGCGAGGAATTGCGACACCGGCGTAAGGCGAACGTCGCCCGAATTGGTCTTGAAGGCGAGGCCGAGCACGGCGACCTTGGCCGCGCTTGGCGCGATGCCGGCGGCGGCGAGATGATCGAGGATCGTCCGGGCGCAATAGGCGGGCATGCTGTCGTTGACCGCGCGCGAGGTGCGGGGGGTCAGCAGATCGATGCCGCAGCGCTTGCCGAGCGCATGGACGAACCAGGGATCCTTGGTCAGGCAATAGCCGCCCACACCGTTGGACGGCGTCAGGATGTTGACGTGGTGCTGCCCCTTCTTGAGACTGTTCGCGCCTTTGATCACTTCGAGCACGTCGAGCGGATAAGGCAGCGCATCGCAGAGCTTGGCGAGGTCGTGCGCCAGCGCGATGTTGAGGTCGATCCACAGGTTGTCGGCGAGCTTGACCATCTCCGCCGATTCCGGGCTGCTGACCTCTATCACCTTCACGCCCAGAACCGTGCGCCAGAACACCGCCGCACGCTCAGTGCTGGCCGCGTCGATGCCTCCGACGATGATCGGGAGCGAGGTCAGCTCGCGGATCGCCGCGCCTTCGGCCAGCCGCTCGGGGCTGAAGGCGAAGTCGAGCGCGGCCACCTGCCGCAGCGGCTCGGCGAAAATCTCGCGCGTGGTGCCCGGCGGCACCGTGGATTTGAGCATGATGAGCTGGCCGTCGCGCACATGCGGTCGCAACATCTGAACCGTAGCGCGAACATGGCCAAGATCGGCGGTATAGTCCTCGGCCAACGGCGTGCCGACGGTGACCAGGATCACGTCGGCCTCGGCGCAGGCGGCAAAATCGGTGGTGAAGCGCAGGCGGGCCGCAGCGAGCCCCTCGCCGACGAGATCCTGCAGGCCGGGCTCGGCGATCGGCGCTTCGCCCTTGGCGAAAGCCGCGATCAGCGGCGCATTGATGTCGATCGCGGTCACATCGCATCCGCGCGAGGCGAGAACCGCCGCAATCACCGAGCCGATGTAGCCCGATCCGACGACGCAGACTTTCGCAGTCACGTTAAGCGGTCCTTCTCTCAAGTCCCGACTCTCAAACCTTGCCGAGCCGCCGCAGCAGATACTGGCCGTAGCGCGTCTTCGCGAATTGCAGCGCCAGTTCCTCGAGCCGAGCCGCGTCGATCCAGCCGCGATCGAAGGCGATCTCCTCCAGACAGGCGATCTGCTGGCCGGTGCGATGCTGAATCGTGCGGACGAATTCCGCGGCTTCGAGCAGCAAGTCGTGCGTGCCGGTGTCGAGCCAGGCGAAGCCGCGCCCCATCTGCTCGACGGAGAGATCGCCCCGTTCGAGGTAGAGGCGGTTGAGATCGGTGATCTCGAGTTCGCCGCGACCCGACGGCCGCAAAGTCCGCGCAAGATCGCAGACCGCCTCGTCGTAGAAATAGAGCCCGGTGACCGCGAGGTTGGAGCGCGGCGCCGCCGGCTTTTCCTCGATCGAGACCGCCTTGCCGAAATCGTCGAGCTCGACCACGCCGTAGGCGCGCGGATCCTCCATCTGATAGCCGAAGATCGTCGCGCCCCGGGTCCGTTCGCGCGCTGCCGCGAGCAGGGCCTGGAGGCCCGCACCGTAAAAGACGTTGTCGCCCAGGATCAGCGAGACGGGGCCGCCAGCCAGCCAGTCCTCGCCGATGTGGAACGCCTGGGCGAGGCCTTCGGGGCGCGGCTGGACGGCGTAGTCAAAACGGACGCCGAACTGGTCGCCGGAGCCGAGCAGCCGCTGATAGTTGGCCAGGTATTCGGGCGAGGAGATGATCAGGATCTCGTGGATGCCGGCGAGCATCAGCACCGAGAGCGGGTAGTAGATCATCGGCTTGTCATAGATCGGCAGCAACTGCTTGTTGATCGCCAACGTCGCCGGGTGGAGCCGCGTACCCGAGCCACCGGCCAGAACGATGCCCTTCATGCCGGCACCTCGAGCAGGCGGTCGACGACTTCGCCCACCGCTTCACGCCAAGGACGCGGCGCGATGCCGAAATCGCGGGCGATACGCGCGGTCGCAAGCCGGGTGTCCGCCGGGCGTCTGGCGGGAGTCGGATAGTCGGCGGTGGAAATCGGGCGGACCACCGGCACCGGCCGGCCAAGCGCCGACGCGCGCTCGAACAGGAAACCCGCGAGTTCGAACCAGCTCGCCTCGCCGGCATTGACGAAGTGGAATCGGCCGGCGGGATGGGCCGGATCGATGAGCATCCGCCCCGCCATGCTGACGATGGCGGCCGCGAGATCCTGCGCCGATGTCGGGCAGCCGTGCTGATCAGCCACCACCGCGATCTCGTCGCGTTCGGCGGCGAGCCGCAGCATCGTCTTGAGGAAGTTGCCGGCGTAAGGGCTGACCAACCAGGCCGTCCGCAGCACAACGCCGCGCGGTGCATGGGCTAGCACGGCCTCTTCTCCGGCCAGCTTGGTGCGCCCGTAAACGTTGAGCGGGCCGGTCGTATCGTCCTCCCCCAGGAAGCCCTCGCCCGCCCCCGAAAAGACGTAGTCGGTGCTGATCTGGATCAACGGCACATCATGGGCGCCGCACCAGCGCGCCAGCGTGGCGGGGGCGACGGCGTTCAATGCGTGGGCTGCGTCCGTCTCATTTTCCGCCCTATCGACCGCGACATAGGCGGCCGCGTTGACAATCAGGTCGGGACGCTCGGCATCGAGCCAGGCGGCGACCACCTGGGCATCGGTCAGGTCCAGTTCGGCATGGCTGGGCGTGCGCAGTTCGATGCTCTCCTCCCATTCCGCTGCGCGCAGCGCCTGGCCGAGCTGCCCGCTTCCGCCGGTGACGAGGATCCGCTTGCTCACAGGCTGGCCAGGAAGGTGGCGAGCGATGGTTGGCTGCGGTCCTTGTCGGACAGCACCGGGCCGCCTGGCGGCAAGGGCCAGTCGATCGCAAGATCGGAATCGTCCCAGGCGATTCCGCGGTCGTGCGCGGGCGCGTAATAGGCATTGCAGCGATAGATCACCTGGGTGTCGGGCTCCAAGGTGACATAGCCGTGGGCGAAGCCTTCGGGCACGAAGAGCTGGCGACCGTCCCGGGCGCTTAGCTCCCGCGCGGTCCAGCGCCCGAGCGTCGGCGAGCCCGGCCGGACGTCCACCGCGACATCCCAGATCGCGCCCGCGACGCAGCGCACCAGCTTGGCCTGGGCGAAAGGCGGCAATTGTAGGTGCAACCCGCGCAGCGTGCCGACCTGCGGACTCGCGGCGTGATTGTCCTGCACGAGAGCCATGTCGGCGACATGGGTGCGGAACCAGTTGTCGCGAAAGGTCTCGCTGAACCAGCCACGGGCGTCGCCGTGCCGGATCGGCGCGATGAGCTTGACGCCGGGCAGTTCGCAATCGCTCACTTGCAAGATGCCCGCTCCGTCGAGGTCGCCCAGGCTGCCGGGACAGAGGTAAACTAATGTGAAGTCGCTCGCGTAAAGTCAACAGGACGGGCCGCCTCGCAGCATCGGGGCTTGACCTTCCCCTCATGTCCGGCAATGGGGTGCCCGATTTTCCGTTTAATCGCGCGACTAAATCTGCCACGCACGCCTGAGAGGAAGGGACCTCCCGCATGAAGATCCTGGTGCCCGTGAAGCGGGTGATCGACTACAACGTGAAGCCGCGGGTCAAGGCCGACGGCACCGGCGTCGATCTCGCCAACGTCAAGATGAGCATGAATCCCTTCGACGAAATCGCCGTCGAGGAAGCCATCCGCCTCAAGGAAAAGGGCGTTGCCGCCGAGATCATCGCGGTCTCGGTCGGGCCGCAGAAGGCCCAGGAAACGCTGCGCACCGCGCTGGCGATGGGCGCCGACCGCGCCATCCTGGTGCAGACCGATGACGAGGTCGAGCCCCTGGCGGTCGCCAAGATCCTAAAGGCCATTACCGAGGAAGAGGCCCCCGGCCTCGTCATCCTCGGCAAGCAGGCGATCGACGACGACAGCAATCAGACCGGCCAGATGCTCGCCGCGCTGCTCGGGCGGCCGCAGGGCACGTTCGCTTCGGCCGTCACGGTCGAAGGCGAATCGGTCACGGTGACGCGCGAAGTCGATGGCGGGCTCGAGACCGTGAAGCTGGCCCTTCCCGCCATCGTCACCACCGACTTGCGCCTCAACGAGCCGCGCTACGCCTCGCTGCCGAACATCATGAAGGCCAAGTCGAAGCCGCTCGCCACCAAGGCGCCGGCCGACTACGGCGTCGACACCGCGCCGCGCCTCAAGACGCTCAAGGTCTCCGAGCCGCCGGTGCGCAGCGCCGGCATCAAGGTCGCCGACGTCGACGCGCTCGTCGTCAAGCTCAAGGAACTGGGAGTAGCCTGATGTCCAAGACGCTCGTTTGGGTCGAACACGACAACGCCTCGGTCAAGGACGCCACCCTCGCCGCCGTCACCGCCGCTTCGCAGCTCGGTGAAGTCCACCTGCTCGTCGCCGGTTCGGGCTGCGCCGCGGTGGCCGATGAGGCCGCGAAGATCGCCGGCGTGGGCAAGGTCCACCTCGCCGACAACGCCGCCTACGAACACGCGCTGGCCGAGAACGTCGCGCCGCTGATCGTCGGCCTGATGGACAGCCACGACGCCTTCGTCGCGCCCGCCACCAGCAACGGCAAGAACGTCGCGCCACGCGTCGCCGCGCTGCTCGACGTCGCGCAAGTTTCGGATATCCTCTCGGTCGAAGGCCCCAAGACCTTCACCCGCCCGACTTATGCCGGCAACGCCATCGCCACGGTCGAGAGCTCGGACGCCAAGCTGGTGGTCACCGTGCGCGGCACCGCTTTCGCCAAGGCGGCCGCCGAAGGCGGTTCGGCAGCGGTCGAGGCCGTCTCGGGCGCCGGTGACGCCGGCCTGTCGAGCTTCGTGGGCGCCGAGATCGCCAAGAACGAGCGCCCGGAGCTGACCAGCGCCAAGGTCATCGTCTCCGGCGGCCGCGCGCTGAAGGACGCCGACACGTTCCAGCAGGTGATCTTCCCGCTCGCCGACAAGCTCAAGGCCGCGGTCGGCGCCAGCCGCGCGGCGGTCGACGCGGGCTACGTGCCCAACGACTTCCAGGTCGGCCAGACCGGCAAGATCGTCGCCCCCGAAGTCTATATCGCGGTCGGCATCTCGGGCGCGATCCAGCACCTTGCGGGCATGAAGGATTCCAAGACCATCGTCGCCATCAACAAGGACGAGGACGCGCCGATCTTCCAGGTCGCCGACATCGGCCTGGTCGGTGACCTGTTCAACGTGGTGCCGGAGCTGACCGGCAAGCTTTGATC
>DASVMK010000065.1:0-1787 GCA_036384395.1 Novosphingobium sp. | reverse complement strand
TCGACCCGCTGGCGCGGCAGCAGCTTGCCGCGCGCGGTGTGCTTGGCGCGGGCCTTTTCGTTGCCGCCGAGCGCCGCCGCGGCCACCCGTTCGGACAATTGCCGCACCAGCGCGCGGTTGTGCGCGGCGCGGGCTTGCGCCTCTGGGCTGTCGAGATCAATCGCGGAGGCGATGACGGGGGCGCTCATGCTCCGCTCCGTCCGATATATGCGCGCATAGAGGCCATCCTGGTGCCGAAAAGAATGTCCGCGCATTTAGCGCCAGCGGCGCTGCGGCGGAAATTGAAAGTTGCGACGGCTCGTTATAGATAGCATCTATGCTGGACGGCTATCTCCTGCGCTATTTCCTGGCCGTGGCCGAGGCGGGCAACTTCAGCCGCGCGGCCAAGGCGGTCAGCGTCACCCAGCCGACGCTGTCGGCGGGCATCGCCAAGCTCGAACGACAGATCGGCGCGCGATTGTTCGAGCGCGACCGCCACCGCGTCTCGCTGACCCCGGCGGGCAACCGCTTCCTGCCGCGCGCGCGGCGCATCGCCGTCGAATACGAGCAGGCGTTCCACGACCTCCAGGCCGTGCCCGCGCCGCAAGTGCTGCGCATCGGCGTGCTGCCGACCATCCCGGCGGACCTGCTCGAAACGGTGCTCGCGCGCCACGCGGCGGCGCGATCGGGCGAAGTGGTGGACATGGTCGAGGGAGCGGAGCGCGACCTCGTCGAGCGGCTCGACCGTGGCCGGCTCGACGCCGCGCTCGCGGTGCTGCGGCCGCACCACCAGCGCTTCGCGCCCGAGCCCTTGCGTTCCGAACGCTACCTGATGGTCCTGCCCGAAGGTCACCGGCTGGCCGGGCGCGCGCGCGTCATGGCAGAGGACCTTGCCGGCGACGCGATGGTGCTGCGCCGCCACTGCGAGGCGCTGCCCGAGATCAACCGGTTCTTCACCTCGCGCGGGGTGCGCCCCCGGCTGGTGCTCAAGACCACCAGCGACGCCCGCGCGCTCGCCGTGGTGCGCGCCGGCGCGGGCATCGGCATGATGCCCGAAGGCTTCGCCGATGCCGGCCTGCGCTTCGTGCCGGTGGCCGACTTCGACTTGCGCCGCGAGATCGGACTGCTCCACGCGGGCGGTCGCCGGCGCGAAGACAGCGCGTTCCTGGCTCTGCTGCGCGAGGGGTATTCGGCCTGAAGCCCCTTCACCCCATCCCCACTTCCGCCAGCACCCCCTCGGTATCCTCGCCGAGGAGCGATGCCGGGCCGGCGACGTGGCCGGGGGTTCTGGAGAACCACGTCGGCACGCCGGGGAAGCGCACGGGGCCTTGCGCGGTTTGGATTTCCTCGAAGAAGTCGATCGCGTTCAGGTGCTCGTTGTCGAACAATTCGTCGGTGGTGCGCAGCACCGAGGCGGGGATGTGCAACTCGCGCAGCAGGTCGAGCCATTCCTGCGTGGTGCGGGTGAGGAATATCTCGCCAAGCAGGCCATAGACGCGGCCGATCTGCTTGGCCCGCTTCTCCAGCGTGTCGAACTCGGGAGAGGCCCAGGCGGGCCGCACCGATTCGACGAAGGCGTTCCAGTGCTTGTCGTTATAGACCAGCGCGGCGATGTAGCCGTCGCTAGTCTTGTAGGGCCGGCGATTGGCCTCGACCGCGCGATGGTAGTGCGCCGGCGTGAGCGGGGGCGAAAACATCGCGCCGTTGGCGTGCTCGACGAGCATGAAGCTCGCCATCGCCTCGAACATCGTCACCTCGACCTCCTGGCCCTCTCCTTTCCCTCGGCCGCCGGTGCGCTCGCGGTGGAA
>DASVMK010000064.1:0-7240 GCA_036384395.1 Novosphingobium sp. | reverse complement strand
GGTCGACGGCGAGTGCGCGGCTGCTAAGGATAACGCGCCGCTTGCCGATCTGGCGGGGCGGCTCGAAAAGGCCAACGGCGAGCTCAAGGCGGCGACGCTGTGGTTCATGCAGAACGCGCTGGCCGATCCCGACAACGCCGGGGCGGGAGCCTATGCCTATATGCAGATCGCCGGCCTCGTCGCGGTCGGGCTGATGTGGCTGCGCATGGCCGCCGCCGCCGCCGAGGGGCTCGCCGCCGGCAGCGGCGAGGCGCGCTTCTACGAGGCCAAGCTCACCACCGCGCGCTTCTTCGCCGAGCGCTTTCTGCCCGACGCCGGCGCGCTGCGCCGCAAGATCGAGGCTGGGGCCGAGACGGTGATGGCGCTCGACGCCGACCAGTTCATCTTCGCGTGAGCTACCTGAACACCTCGTCGAAGAACGCCATGAGCGCCGCCCAGCTCTGGCAGTCGGCGCTGGTGTCGTAGCCGATCGCCGGCAGGCCGCGCGCGTCGCTGCCAGGATCGGTGAAGCCGTGCTTGACGCCGCTGTAGGCATGGAAGTGCCAGTCGGTGCCGGCCGCGTCCATCTCCTCCCAGAAGTCCAGCACTTGCGCGCGGGGGACGAGCGGGTCGGCGTCGCCGTGGCAGATCAGCAGGCGCGGGCGGATCGCGCCGGGCTCGGCCGGGCGGTCGGTGGCGAGGATGCCGTGGAAGGTCGCGACCGCGGCCAGGTCCTCGCCGTGGCGCGCCGCTTCGAGCGCCGCCTGGCCGCCCATGCAATAGCCGACCGCGCCGAGACGCAGGTCTGCCGCCGCGGCGTGTGCGCGCAAGGCCGCGACCGCCGCCGATATCCGCGCCCGATAGCGGTCGACGTCGCTCCGCAGGGCCGAGGCCAACGCGCCGGCATGCGCGAAATCGCGCACCGGCTCGCCGTAGAAGTCGGCGATCAATGTCAGGTAACCCGCTTCCGCCAGCATCCATGCCCGGCGCTCTATCGGCGGGTTGGCGTTGGCGATCGTCGGGAACAGCACGATTCCGGCGCGCGCGCTGCCGGCTGGCCGGGCGAGCAGCCCGGCCAGCGCGGTGTCGCCGTCGCGGTAGGCGATCGGCTCGAGCGCGCTCATTCCGGCAGGAAGTCGGGCACCGAGAGATAGCGCTCGCCGGTGTCGTAGTTGAAGCCGAGCACGCGGCCGCCGGCGGGCACTTCGCTCAGCTTCTGGCTGATCGCCGCCAGGGTCGCGCCCGAGCTGATGCCGACGAGCAGGCCTTCCTCGCGCGCCGAGCGGCGGGCCCATTCCTTGGCGTCGGCCGGATCCACCTGGATCGCGCCGTCGATCGCTTTGGTGTGGAGGTTGGCCGGGATGAAGCCGGCGCCGATGCCCTGGATCGGGTGCGGGCCGGGCTGGCCGCCCGAGATCACCGGCGAGAGCGTCGGCTCCACCGCATAGGCCTTGAGCTGCGGCCACTGGCCCTTGAGCACTTCGGCGCAGCCCGTCAGGTGGCCGCCGGTGCCGACGCCGGTGATCAGGAGGTCGATCGGGCTCTGGGCGAAGTCGCGCAAGATCTCCTGCGCGGTGGTGCGGACGTGGACCTCGACGTTGGCGGGGTTGTCGAACTGCTGCGGTATCCAGGCGCCGGGGGTCTGCTCGACGAGCTCCCGCGCGCGTTCGATCGCGCCCTTCATCCCCTTCTCGCGCGGGGTCAGGTCGAAAGTGGCGCCATAGGCCAGCATCAGCCGGCGCCTTTCGATCGACATCGAATCGGGCATGACCAGCACCAGCTTATAGCCCTTGACCGCGGCGACCATCGCCAGGCCGATGCCGGTGTTGCCCGAAGTCGGCTCGACGATCGTGCCGCCGGGCTTGAGGTTGCCATCCTTCTCGGCCGCCTCGATCATGGCGAGGCCGATGCGGTCCTTGATCGACCCGCCAGGGTTGGCCCGCTCGCACTTCACCCAGACCTCGTGGTCGGGAAACAGGCGCGACAGCCGGATGTGGGGCGTGTCGCCGATGGTCGCGAGGATGCTGTCGGCCTTCATGATGCGGGCTCCTTCTGGCGGTATTGCGGTGCAAACGTGCGGGCGTTCTTGAGCTCGGGGAAGATCACGAACCACACGACGGTGACGACTATGGCACCGACACCGCCGAAGACAACCGCTCCGGTGGCGCCGAGCAGAGCGGCGGCGACGCCCGACTGCATCTCGCCCAGTTCGTTCGAGGCGGAGATGGCGAGGCCCGAGATCGCCGAGACGCGGCCGCGCACTTCGTCGGGGGTGTTGAGCTGGACCAGGCTGGAGCGAACATAGACCGAGACCATGTCGGCCGCGCCGAGCAGGATCAGCATCGCCAGCGACAGCGGAAACTCGCGCGACAACCCGAAGCTGACCGTGGCCACGCCATAGATTCCCACGGCCAGGAGCATCTTCACACCGACGTTCTGCGCCATCGGCCGCCAAGACAGCACCAGGGCGACCGTTGCCGCGCCGATCGCCGGGGCGCCGCGCATGATGCCGAGGCCCTCGGGGCCGACGTGCAGGATGTCGCGCGCGAAGACCGGCAGCAGCGCGGTCGCGCCGCCCATCAGCACGGCGAAGAGATCGAGCGTCACGCAGCCCAGGAGGAAGCGGTCGTTCCACACGAAGCGGAAGCCCTCGGTGATCTGGCGCACCGGATGCGCTTCGCGGTCGGCGACATGCAAGGGAAGCTTGCGGATCGAAGCGACGCTGGCGAGCGACACCAGCAGCAGCGCCGCCGCGGTCCAGTAAGGCCCGTCGGGGCGCCAGGCATAGAGCAGGCCGGCCAGCGCCGGTCCGGCCACCGAGGCGACCTGCCAGGCGATCGAGCTCATCGCGATGGCGCGCGGCATCAGCTCGGCGGGCACGACGTTGGGCACGATCGAACTGATCGACGGGCCGACGAACACGCGCGCAGTGCCATGCAGCGCCGCCATCACATAGAGCAGGGGCAGGGTGAGCCAGCCGGTTAGCGCCGCGGCCGCCAGGCTGACCGCGATCAGCAGGTCGATGCACACCGCCAGGCTGCCGACCAGGCGCCGGTCGAAGCGGTCGGCGGCGAGCCCGGCCACCGGAGTCAGCAGGAAGAACGGCACGAACTGGACAAAGCCCAGAATGCCAAGCTGGAACGCTGCCTCACCGATGCTCATGCCATAAGCGGAGCGGGCGACGTCGTAGAGCTGGTAGCCCAGGATCACGACCATGCCGCTGGTCGCCAGCACCGAGCAGAAGCGGGCCAGCCAGTAGAGGCGGAAATCCCTGATCTGCAGGGGGGATGTGGGAATGGTCACGCCGGCTGCATGACATCCGACCCCCGCCTTGCCAAGCGATTGCAGCTTGGGCGGCTAGGAGAAAAACCCGTGCTGGGGCGGGCTTACGGGAAATTCGGCGCGCGCGCGCGCGATGTGGTGGAGAATTTGAGCTCGCCGGGATGACGGTGGGAGCGGAGCGCTACCCTACCGCACCGCGCGCAGACGCGGGTTTGGCTGCATCATGTCGATCATCTGGGCGAAGTCGCGCGGGCGCAGGATGCGTTCGAACTGGAAGCCGGCGCGGTCGTCGGTGGCCCAGATCAGATGCGCCTCGATGCGGCCGATCACCGGCAGGCGGATCGAGACGCGCTCGCCACGGCTCAGCGCGGGGATTTCGCCCTGGGCCATGAAACCGTGGTCCGACAAATTGACGATGCGCAGGCGCACGTCGCCTGCCGAGCGGTGCTCGCCGATCACCGTGTGATCCACCGGATGCCGCGCCGCGCGGCGCATTTCCGGCACGGAAAGCTGAGCTCCTGCACTCATCGTCCATCCCCGCCTAATCGAAAAATCGCGTGGGGATCGTCATCGCACGGGAAAGGCAAAAAATAGGTAAACCGGCAAAGCCGAGCGGCAAGTTCTTGCCGCCTGGAGACTAAGCCGGACGGAGTACGCCGTGCTTCTTCTTGCCCGAGGAAATCCGCCGTTCTCCGTCACTTGCGGCGATGTGATGGGCTTCGTCGGCGATCGCCGCGCCGTCGATCCGGGCGCCGCCACCGGCAACGAGGCGCTTGGCTTCGCCACGGCTTGCCGCAAACCCGATACCGACCAGCGCATCGACGATGCTGACGCCCTCGGCGGGAATTGCGAAGACCGGCAGATCCTCGCCCACGCCGCCGCCCGCGAAAGTGGCCGACGCGGTGGCCTCGGCGGTGCGCGCGGCGTCCTCGCCGCGGCACAGCCTGGTGACCTCGTTGGCGAGGACGATCTTGGCGGCGTTGATCTCGCTGCCCTGGAGCGCTTCGAGCCGTGCGATCTCATCGAGCGGCAAGTCCGTGAACAGCTTGAGGAAGCGGCCGACGTCGCGGTCGTCGCAATTGCGCCAGTACTGCCAGAAGTCCCACGCCGGCAGCGCGTCCTCGTTCAGCCAGACGGCGCCGGCGGCGGTCTTGCCCATCTTGCCGCCGTCAGCCGTGGTCAAGAGCGGCGTGGTGACGCCGTAGACTTCGACACCGTCCATCCGGCGCGTCAGCTCGATGCCGTTGACGATGTTGCCCCACTGGTCCGAGCCGCCCATCTGCAGCCGGCAGCCGCTGCGCCGCGCCAGCTCTCGGAAATCGTAGGCCTGCAGGATCATGTAGTTGAATTCGAGGAACGACAGAGACTGCTCGCGGTCGAGCCGCTGCTTCACCGAATCGAAGCTGAGCATCCGGTTGACCGAGAAGTGCTGGCCGACCTCGCGCAGGAACGGGATGTACTCCAGCGTGTCGAGCCACTCGGCGTTGTCCATCATCACCGCGTCGGTCGGCCCGTCGCCGAACGTGAGCAGGCGGGCGAAGACGGTGCGGATCGAGGCGACGTTGGCGGCGATGACATCGGTGGTCATCAGCTTGCGCGCCTCGTCCTTGAAGCTGGGATCGCCGATCTTGCCGGTGCCGCCGCCCATCAGCACGATGGGCTTGTGCCCCGCCTGCTGGAGTCGGCGCAGAAGCATGATCTGCACCAGGCTGCCGACATGCAGCGATGGCGCGGTGGGATCGAAGCCGATATAGCCGGGCACGATCTGCTTTTCCGCCAACGCGTCGAGCGCCGCGGCATCGGTGAGTTGGTGGATGTAGCCTCGCTCGTCGAGCAGGCGCAGCAGGTCGGATCGGAATTCGCTCATGGTGCCCTTCTTTCGAGGGGCGCCGCCTAGCACGAGGGACTGTCCTTGCAAACGTACGAGCTGTTGCCGCATCCGACTTTCGCGCCGAAACACGTCTCTGCCGTCACCTGCCGCTGGAGCCCGCTGAACGACGGGCGGATGATGCTGCGCTACCGCGTCGATGGCTGCGGCGCGCTGGTCGCGCCCGAGTTTCGCGGCAAGGGACGAGGCGACGAGCTATGGCGGACGACCTGCTTCGAGCTGTTCCTCAACGACGGCGCCGGCAGCTACCGCGAGTTCAATTTCTCGCCCTCGCAGCAGTGGGCCGCTTATGCCTTCGCAGGCTACCGCGCCTGCGCCGGCGATCACGAGCCGCTGCAGCCTCCCGAGATCGCCGCCGACCGCGGCCACACGATCTTCGCCATGACCGTGTTCATCGATCGGCGCGAGCTGCTCGGCGCGGAGAGCGCGGCGCTTTCGGCGGTGATCGAGGAGGACGACGGGCGGTTGTCGTACTGGGCGCTGGCGCACGGTGGTCTGAAGCCCGATTTCCACGATCCGGCTTGCTTCCGGATTCCGCTTGCGCCAGCGGGTGCGGCATGAACTTTGGCATCGACCGTCTGCTCGCCGATCCGGCGCTGCGCAGGCCGCTCATCGGCAAGCGTCTCGCGCTCGTCGCCCATCCCGCCTCGGTCCTGGCGGACCTCACGCATTCGCTCGATGCGCTCTGCGCCTGCCCGGACCTCACGGTGACCGCCGCCTTCGGCCCGCAGCACGGGCTCAAGGGCGACAAGCAGGACAACATGGTCGAGACCGCCGACGAGCGTGACCCGACTTACGGCATCCCGGTGTTCAGCCTCTACGGCGAGGTGCGCCGGCCGACGCGCGCGATGATGGACACCGCGGACATTTTTCTGTTCGACCTCCAGGACCTCGGCTGCCGAATCTACACTTTCGTCACCACGCTGCTCTACATGCTCGAAGCGGCTGCGGAACAGGGCAAGGCGGTGTGGGTGCTCGACCGGCCCAACCCCGCCGGCCGGCCGATCGAGGGCACGCTGCTGCTGCCCGGACAGGAAAGCTTCGTCGGCGCCGGGCCGATGCCGATGCGCCACGGGCTGACGCTGGGCGAAATGGGGCGCTGGTTCGTCGATCACTTCAGGCTCGACGTGGATTACCGGGTGATCGCGATGGAAGGCTGGCGGCCCGAGGCCGCGCCCGGCTTCGGCTGGCCGGAAAGCCGCATCTGGATCAACCCGAGCCCCAACGCCGCCAACCTCAACATGGCGCGCGCCTATGCCGGCACGGTGATGCTCGAAGGCGCGACGCTGAGCGAGGGGCGCGGCACCACCCGCCCGCTCGAAGTGCTGTTCGGCGCGCCCGACGTGGATGCCGGCGCCGTGCTGGCCGAGATGGAGCGCCTGGCGCCCGACTGGCTGCGCGGCTGCGCGCTGCGCCCCTGCTGGTTCGAGCCGACCTTCCACAAGCACGCCAAGGCGCTGTGCGCCGGGCTGATGATCCACGCCGAGGGTGCGTTCTACGATCACCACGCCTTCCGTCCCTGGCGGCTGCAGGCGCTGGCGTTCAAGGCGATCCGCCAGCTCCATCCCGACTATCCGCTGTGGCGCGACTTCCCTTACGAGTACGAGTTCGAGCGGCTGGCGATCGACGTGATCAACGGCGGCCCGGTCTTGCGCGAATGGGTCGACGATGCGCGCGCTCAGCCGGGCGACCTCGACCGGATCGCCGCCGCCGACGAAGCGCGCTGGGCGGAGGAGAGCCGGGCGTTCCTGCTCTATTGATCGCTGGTTGGGGGCAAATGCCGTATTTTGCTCGCGCAAAGGCGCGAAGGCGCAAAGATGTCGTTCTGCGCCGCAGGCGCTGTTAATTCTCGAAACCGGCCGGCATCTGCGAAGCTCTGATTTTTTCGAGGCTTCGCCTCCTGCGCAACCTCGTTACGCCTTCGCCTTCGCGCCTTTGCGCGAACTAAAATCAGACGTGGTTCGCGATCCATGCGATCGCTCCGGCCGATGGCACGAACAGCGCCTGCGCCAGCACCGTTCCCGCCAAGCGGCTGAACGAGATCCACACGATCGTCCGCCGGAACAGCGGCTCGCTGACGCGGCCTTCGAC
>DASVMK010000063.1:0-9706 GCA_036384395.1 Novosphingobium sp. | reverse complement strand
CCGTAGAGCGCGATGAAGCTGCCCATGCGCGGACCCTGGCTCGATCCCAGCAACGTCTCGTAAAGCGCCTTGAACCAGTCGCGTAAGGCCTCGAAGCCGTAGTGCGGGTCCTTGCCGATCTCGTAAACGAGGTTCTGCAGTTCTTCCGCGGTGGCGTCGTCCGAAGCGCTCGCCAGCTCCTCGTCGAGCGAGGCGAGCGCCGCCGCCTCGTTCGCCTCGGGCTTGCGGCGCTGGAGCGTCGGCGCGACGAAATCGCGGTTGTAGGCAAGCGCGCGCGTCACCAGCGCGTCGAGCCCCGGATGCGCCTCGGGCCGGGCGTCGGCGACGTAGTTGCCGAGGTACGACCAGACCTGATCGCGGGTGGCGTTGGCGCCGAGCACGCCGACGAGGTTGAGCAGCAAGCCATAGGTCACCGGTAGCCCCTCGCCCGCTCCTTCACTTTCGCCGTTGGCGCGCAGCAAGTGCCAGGCCGGATTGCCGAGCTGCTGCTCGACCGGCTGGATCGCCAGCTTCTCGCGGAACTGCCAGTATTCATCGACCGCGCGCGGGATCACGCCGATATGGAGCTGCTTGGCGCTCTTGGGCTCGCGGAACAGGTAGAACCCGAGGCTCTCCTCGCTGCCGTAGGTCAGCCATTGCTCGATGGTCAGGCCGTTGCCCTTGGACTTCGAGATCTTCTCGCCGTTCTCGTCGAGGAACAGCTCATAGATCAGGCCTTCGGGCCGCCGTCCGCCCAACACCTGGGCGATCTTGCCCGACTGGGTGAGGCTGTCGGTCAGGTCCTTGCCGCACATCTCGTAATCGACGCCGAGGTCGACCCAGCGCATCGCCCAGTCGACCTTCCACTGCAGCTTGGCCCGCCCGCCGAGGATCGACTGCTCGATCACCGCGCCGTCCATGTCCTCGAAGCGGACGATCCCGTTCTCGGCATCGACCACCGCGATCGGCACCTGGAGGACGTGGCCGGTCTTGGGCGATACCGGCAGCACCGGCGAATACGTCTTGCGCCGCTCCTCGCGCAGCGTCGGCAGCATGATCGCCTGGATCGCGTCGAAATGCCGCAGGACGTTGCGCAGCGCATCGTCGAACGCGCCCGAATTGTAGCGGTCGCTGGCCGAGACGAACTCGTAGTCGAAGCCGAAGCGATCAAGGAATTCGCGCAGCATCGCGTTGTTGTGGTGCGCGAAGCTCTCGTACTTGTCGAAGGGATCGGGAATGCGGCTGAGCGGGCGGCCGAGGTGCGCGGTCAGCAGGCCCTGGTTGGGCACGTTGTCGGGCACCTTGCGCAGCCCGTCCATGTCGTCGGAGAAGGCGACCAGCCGCGTCGGCGCGCCGCCGGTAAGCACCTCATAGGCGCGGCGGACGAGCGTGGTGCGCAGCACTTCCTGGAAGGTGCCGATATGCGGCAGGCCCGAGGGGCCGTAACCCGTCTCGAACAGGACCGGCGCGCCCTGCTTGCCTTGCGGGAAGCGCTTCACGAGCTTGCGCGCTTCCTCGAAAGGCCAGGCCTTCGAGGTCTGGGCGGCGGCGACGAGGCTATCGGAGAACAGGGCTTCGGTCATGGCCGCAGCCTTTCGCGGGAAAGCGCGCATCTTGCAAGGGCGGCGCGCGCGAAGTTGACACAGTTGACAGTGTCCTGAAGCGAAAGTCCGAAGCCCCGCCGGAGAGCGGAGGCAACGCCCTGGAGGGCACGGACGACTTGGGGGAGCGGGGGGTGCGGCATGGCGGCATCCTGCCCGCTTTCCCCACCTGTAGGACAGCGAAAACCCGCGTGCCAGCCGGCGCCCTTCGTCCTAGCATCGCCCGAAACCATGCCTCATTCGGGAAGCGCCACTGCGGCGCGGTGGCGTTTACCGTCGACACCGACCTGCCCACCTCGACGACCGCCTGCAACTGGCTGACGCATTGCCGCCGGAAGGCGGTTCACCACAAGTCCGTTCGGCCCGGCGCTTGCGCGGCGTTCCACCTCCGTTCTAAGCAGCGGACATGAGTCCGCTCGCCCTCCCCGCGCTCCATGCCAGCCACGGCGGGTGCTGGCTGCGTGAAGCGGACCGTGCGACCCGGGGCATATCGAAGGGCGAGGCGATCATGGCGGCGGCGGATACGCCGCTGCTGATCCTCAACGCGCCGCTGGTGGCGATGCGGCTCGGCTATCCGGACCTTTCGGGGCTCGACCTGCTCGAGCTGTTCGCCTTCATCCATCCCGCGCGCTTCGTGGTGCCGACGCCCAAGGGGCTGGCACATGCGCTCGACTTGCCCGAACCGGCGGGCGACGACGCGGTGCCGGCGCTGCTCCAGGCCGCCGCCGCCGCGCTGCTCGCCCGCTGCGAGAGCGCCGACTGGGCCGAGCGCGAGGGCGCCTGGAGCGCGCTGCAATCGCTCGCCCGCTTGCGCTGGCCGTGGGCGCCGCTGCTCGGCCCGCGCGTGGCCCAGCCCGAACGCGCCGAGCGCTGGCTCTTCGCGCGATTGCCCGAGTGGGAGGAGGCACCCGAACGGCCGCAGCCGGCGCAAATCACGCTCGAGGACGAAGCCGTGCTCGAACGCCTGGCAGCGCTGACCGGCAACGGCGCCGAGCAGCGCGACGGCCAGCGCGCTTATGCCGCGGCGGTGTCGGCCACCTTCGCGCCGCGCCGCCGCGAGGCGCTGCCGCACCTGCTGCTGGCGCAAGCCGGCACCGGCATCGGCAAGACGCTGGGCTACCTCGCCCCCGCCTCACTCTGGGCCGAGCGGTCGGGCGGCACCGTCTGGGTCTCGACCTACACCAAGGCGCTGCAACGCCAGCTTCGGCGCGAGAGCGGGCGGGCCTGGTCGGCGCGGCGAGCGGACGGATCGCGGCCGGTCGTCGTCCGCAAAGGGCGCGAGAACTACTTGTGCCTGCTGAACCTGGAGGACGCGCTGCAAGGCGGGTTCGCCAACCGCGCAGCGGTGATGGCGCAGCTCGTCGCGCGCTGGGCCGGCTATTCGCAGGACGGCGACATGATCGGCGGCGATCTGCCGGGCTGGCTGGGCACGCTGTTCCGCCAGCGCGGGATCGCAGCGCTGACCGACCGGCGCGGCGAATGCGTCTATGCCGGCTGTCCGCACTACCGCAAATGCTTCATCGAGCGCGCCGCGCGCGCTTCGGCGCAGGCGGATCTCGTCATCGCCAACCACGCGCTGGTCATGGTCAACGCCGCGCGCGCCGGATTCGGAGGGGGGCGCGACGCAGCGCAGCGCCCGACGCGGCTGGTGTTCGACGAAGGGCACCATGTGTTCGAGGCGGCGGATTCGACGTTCGCGGTCGCGCTCACCGGCGCCGAGACGATCGAGCTGCGCCGCTGGGTGATCGGTCCGGAGAAAGGCTCGCGCGGTCGCCGCCGGGGACTGGCGGCGCGGCTCGCCGACCTCGCCAGCTACGACGAGGCAGGCGGCAAGGCGATCGCCGCCGCGCGCGAAGCGGCCGAGGCGCTGCCCGGCGACGGCTGGCTGCAACGCCTGGTCGAGGGCGAGCCTTCCGGTCCCCTCGAAGAGCTGCTCGCCGCGGTGCGCGCGACGACGTACGCGCGCGACGAGAGCGGCGGCCAGGAAGCCGGCTATGGGCTGGAAACCGAAGCGGCGCAGCTCGACGGCGCGCTGATCGAGCGCGCGCAGGCGGCGCGCGTCGCGCTCGCCGCCTTGCGCCAGCCGCTGATCCGGCTGGGCGTGCGGCTGGAAGCGCTGCTCGAGGAGCCGCCCGACTGGCTCGACGGCGCCGGGCGCGCGCGGATCGAGGGCACGCGGCACTCGCTGGCCTGGCGGATCGACACGCTCTCCGCCTGGGAAGCGCTGCTCGACCGATTGGGCGGCGCGGCCGATCCGCAGTTCGTCGACTGGCTGGCGGTCGATCGTTCCGACGCGCGCGAGTTCGACATCGGCATTCACCGCCACTGGCTCGATCCGATGAAGCCTTTCGCCCGCGTCGTGCTGGAACCGGCGCACGGCGTCACGCTGACCTCGGCGACGCTGAAGGACGGGCCGGAGTGGGACGCGGCGGTGGCGCGCAGCGGCGCGCCGCATATCGACGTCGCGCCCCGGATCGCCGCGTTCGACAGCCCGTTCGATTATGCCAGCCAGGCCGAAGTGCTGATCGTCACCGACGTGCCCAAGGGCGATCTTGCCGCGCTGGCCGGCGCCTATGGCCGGCTGATCGAGGCCTCGGGCGGCGGCGCGCTCGGCCTGTTCACCGCGATCCGCCGGCTGCGCGCGGTCCACGGCCGCATCGCCGACCGGCTTGCCCGCGCCGGCCTGCCGCTCTACGCCCAGCACGTCGATCCCATCGACACCGGCACGCTGGTCGACATCTTCCGCGACGATCCGCGCGCCTCGCTGCTCGGAACCGACGCCTTGCGCGATGGGGTCGACGTGCCCGGCCATTCACTGCGGGTCGTCGTCATGGAGCAGGCGCCCTGGCCCAAGCCCTCGATCCTGCACCGGGCGCGGCGGCTCGCGGGGGGCGGCTCGTCCTACGACGACGGCATCATCCGCGCGCGGCTGGCGCAGGCGTTCGGGCGGCTGATCCGCAGCAAGGAGGATCGCGGCCACTTCGTCGTCCTGTCCGCCGCCTTCCCCTCGCGCCTGCTGAGCGCCTTCCCCGCCGGCACCCCGATCACGCGCCTGACGCTGGAGGAGGCTTTACAACGCGTGGCGGCCGGTGTTTCAGGCCAGGTTCCCGCACACGCCGCCAGCCAAGAGGACGACCGTTGAAAACCCTGGGCCTCTTCCGCCACGCCAAGTCGGACTGGCACGATGCGCGCGCGCGCGATTTCGATCGGCCGCTGAACGCGCGCGGCCGCCTCGGCGCGGCGGTGATGGGCAAACACATCGCCGACCACGGCCCGCGCTGGCAGCGCATCCTCGCCTCGCCGGCGGTGCGGGTGGCGGAGACCCTCGAACTGTCCGCGCGTGCCGCGGGGACCACGACGGCGCCGGTGATCTGGGACCGCCGCATCTACCTCGCCAGCTCGGCCTCGCTGCTCGATCTGCTGCGTGAGCAGGAGGGCGATCCGGCGAGCATCCTGATTGTCGGGCATAACCCCAGCCTGGAAGACGTGATCTTCGACCTGGTCCCCGACGACGGCGGCAGTCCGCTGCGCGACGTGGTCGAGGTCAAGTTCCCGACCGCGGCCTACGCGGTGCTCGAGATCGACATCGATTCCTGGGCGGACCTGGAGGATGGCACCGCGCGCCTGGTGCATCTCACCCGCCCGCGCGACCTCGACCCAGATCTGGGCCCGGAAGCGTTCACGTAGAACGAAGATCCTCCCCGCCCGGCGCGGCGGAAGGGGGAGGATCGGAACGGGTCAAGCCGCTAGCGCAGCTTCCAGCATGAGGCGGATCTGGCGCAGTTCGACGAGGACACCGTCGGGCAGCGATGCCTGCACGGCAACCGGAGCCGCGACCACGGGCGCCGGCGCGACTTTCGCCGCCTTGCCCTTGGCCTCGATCGCCAGGCGCGCGCCGCGCAGCGTGTAACCTTCGCGGTGGACGAGGCGGTCGATCGTCGCCAGCAGCGCCACGTCCTCGGGCCGGTAATAGCGCCGGCCGCCGCTGCGCTTGACCGGGCGCAGCATCGGGAACTGCTCTTCCCAATAGCGCAGCACGTGCTGGCGGATGTTCAGCGCCGTGGCGACCTCACCGATCGTGCGCAGCGCGTCGGGCGCTTTGTGGTCGTCGAAGGTGAAGGGAAGTTCGTCGCTCATTGGCCGCCGATCCGATCGCGCAGCATCTGGCTGGCGCGGAAGGTCAAGACGCGGCGCGGGGTGATCGGGACTTCGACCCCGGTTTTCGGGTTGCGGCCGATGCGCTCGCTCTTGTCGCGAAGCAGGAACGTACCGAAGCCCGAGACCTTGACGTTCTCGCCCTTCGCGAGCGCGTCGCTCATCAGGCGAAGGATGGCCTCGACCATCGCGAGCGATTCCGTGCGCGAAAGGCCCAGCCGGCGATTGATCGCATCGGCAATCTCTGCGCGGGTAAGCGTATCCATGCAGCGCCTCCTGACCCTTTTTTATCGTCGACGCGACCTGTCGTGACGCTCACCATACGAAAAAAGGCCAGCGAAGGCAATGAAATACGGCGATTCCAGAGCGTGTCGTCCACTACCGGGACAGTGCCAAAGCCCCCGCCCTTGGGGATCACATGCGGATCAGGCTGGCGCCCCAGGTGAAGCCGCCGCCCATCGCCTCGAGCATGACGAGGTCGCCCTGCCTGATCCGCCCATCGCGCACCGCCGCGTCGAGCGCGAGCGGCACCGAGGCGGCCGAGGTGTTGGCGTGGCGATCGATGGTGACGATGACCTTCTCGTTCGGCAGGCCGAGCTTGCGCGCGGTGGCGTCGAGGATGCGGGCGTTGGCCTGGTGCGGCACCACCCAGTCGATCTCGCCCGGCTGCACGCCGGTCGCATCGAGCACTTCCTTCAGCACGTCGACCAGGTTGGTGACGGCGTGCTTGAAGACTTCCTTGCCCTTCATCCGCAGCTTGCCCACCGTCCCGGTGGTCGAAGGGCCGCCATCGACGTAGAGGAGCTCGTTGTGCGCCCCGTCGGCGTGGAGCTTGGTCGCCAAAACGCCGCGCGGCTGCTCGGCATCGCTTTCCTGGGCTTCGAGCACGACCGCGCCGGCGCCATCGCCGAACAGCACGCACGTCGTGCGGTCTTCCCAGTCGAGAATGCGGCTGAAGGTTTCCGAGCCGATCACCAGCGCGCGCTTGGCCATGCCGGCCCGCAGCATCGAATCGGCGACGCCCAGCGCATAGAGGAAGCCCGAGCAGACCGCCGCGACGTCGAAGGCGACGCCGCCGTTGCAGCCGAGCTCGTGCTGCACCAGCGTGGCGGTGGCGGGGAAGGTCTGGTTCGGCGTCGCGGTCGCCAGCACGATCAGGTCGATCGTCGCGGCATCGATGCCGGCGGCGTCGAGCGCGTTGCGCGAGGCTTCGACCGCGAGGCTCGCGGTCGTCTCGTCGTCGGCGGCGACATAGCGGTTACGGATGCCCGTGCGCGCGACGATCCATTCGTCGGTCGTATCGACCATCTCCGCCATCTCGGCGTTGGAGACGGCGCGGCGCGGCAGCGCGGAGCCGGTTCCCAGGAGCACCGAGCGACGCATCAGGATTCGCCTCCGCCCGCCACGGGGCCCTCGGCGGCGGCGCGCGGCTTGCGCAGACTGTCGGCGCCCACGCGGGCAAGGTCGGCGGTGATCCGCTCGGTCACGTCTTCCTCCAGCAGCCGGGCGGTGACCGCCACGGCGTTGGCGACGCCAAGGGCATTGGCGCTGCCGTGGCTCTTCACCACGATGCCATTGAGGCCCAGGAACACGCCGCCATTATGATTATTGGGGTCTAGATGGTGTTTCAGCAACTCGGTCGCGGGGCGCGAGACGAGAAAACCGAACTTGGAGCGCAGCGAGCTTGAAAAGCTGCGGCGCAGCAGGTCGCCGACGAAGCGCGCCGTGCCCTCCACCGCCTTCAATGCGATGTTGCCCGAGAAGCCGTCGGTCACCACCACGTCGAAATCGCCGCGGCAGAGCTTGTCCGCCTCGGTGAAGCCATCGAACTGGATCGAGAGTTCGGCGGCGGCGGCCTTGAGCACGCTGGCCGCGTCTCGGACCGAATCCGTGCCCTTGATCTCTTCGGTACCGATGTTGAGCAGCCGCAGCCGCGGCGCCTCGCGCCCGGTGACGACCCGCGCATAGGCGGCGCCCATGATCGCGAACTGCACGAGATTGCGCGCGTCGCACTCGGTGTTGGCGCCGAGATCGAGCATGACGACGTCGTTGTCGCCCAGCGTCGGCAGCAGCGCGGCGAGCGCGGGCCGGTCGATGCCCGGCATCGTACGCAGCGCCAGCTTGGAAATCGCCATCAGCGCGCCGGTGTTGCCGCCGCTGACCGCGGCGCCGGCATCACCGGCCTTCACCGCGTTGATCGCCATGCCCATCGATGTGGTCTTGGCCCGGCGCAGGGCCTGGCTGGGCCGGTCCTCGCCGGTGATAACGTCGTCGGAGTGGAGGATTTCCGAGGCGGCGCGCAGGTTGGGGTGGTTTTCGAGCGCGGCCTTGATCCGCGTCTCGTCGCCCACCAGCAGGAACTTGAAGCGGTCATGCTCGCGACGTGCGAGCGCGGCCCCTTCGACCATTACGCGCACGCCTTCATCCCCGCCCATCGCATCGACAGCGATACGCGGCAGACTCATGATTCGCCCCCCTCCCGAGCCGGCCTTCTAGAGCCGATATTCAGAGACCGACGGCGATGATTTCGCGCCCGTTGTAGTGGCCGCAGGCGTTGCACAGGTTGTGCGGACGCTTCAGCTCGCCGCAATTGCCGCACTCGTGGAAGGCTTCGACCTTCAGCGCGTCGTGGCTGCGGCGCATGCCCCGGCGGGAGGGGCTCGTTTTTCTTTTGGGGACAGCCATCTCGGCACCTGTTCCTGCAAATCGTGTTCTGGACGCGGGGCCGCGAGCCCTTTGGGGCCGGCGGCGACGAAGGCGGGCCTATAGCGGATTTAACGTGCGTTGCAAGCACTCGCGGGCTAGCGCCGATCGCCTCTACCCCAGGCTCAATAGTGCGGGCCCAAATATCGCTGAGGAAGTCCGGAATGCTGCTGCCCACGACTCTATGCCTGACCGCCGCCGCGGTTCTGATCAATTTCTGGCTGGGCATGCGCATCGGCAAGCTGCGCCATGCGCTCAAGGTGTCGGTCGGCGACGGCGGCCACGAGCCGCTGCTGCGACGCATGCGGGCGCAAGCCAACTTCCTCGAAAGCGCGCCGCTCACCGTGATCCTGGTCGCGGCGGTGGAGCTGGCCGGCGAGGGCGGCGCCTGGCTCGCTCCGGCGGGGGCGGTGTTCATGCTCGGGCGGATCGCCCATGCCATCGGCATGGACGGCGCCTTCAAGGCCGGACGGCCGATCGGGATGCTGACCACCTACCTGTTCCAGCTCGCGCTGATCGTCGTCGCGGTACTGGCGAGCGTGGGGCGGCTCTGACGCCTAGAGCAGGCTGCTCGATATCTGAAAAGTGCAGCCTGCTCTAAGTTTTTGTTGTCGCATCGCTATTTGCGGAGCCGAAGACCAGCGCAGCTAAAACCGGGTCTCACTTTTCCGCGCGACGCTCTAACCGAAGCGCGCATCCGCCACGAAGGGGTTGGTTCGCCGCTCCTGCCCGAAGGTGCTGGCCGGTCCGTGGCCGGGAACAAACGTGACATCGTCGCCCAGCGGCCAGAGCTTGCCGGTGATCGAATCGAGCAAGTCCTGGTGGTTGCCCTTGGGAAAATCGGTGCGGCCGATCGATCCGGCGAACAGCACGTCGCCGACCAGCGCGAGCCGCGAGGGCGCGTGGACGAAGACGACGTGGCCGGGCGTGTGACCCGGGCAATGCACGACGTCGAGTGTCAGGTCCCCCACCGTCACCTGGTCGCCGTCGACCAGCCAGCGGTCAGGCTCGAAGCTCTCGCCGTCGAGCCCATAGCGCTTGGCCGGATCGTCGAGCATCTCGATCCAGAAGCGGTCGTCCCGGTGCGGTCCCTCGATCGGCACGCCCATCTCCTTGGCCAGCACGCCGGCCTGGCCGCAATGGTCCATGTGGCCGTGAGTGACGAGGATCTTCTCCAGCGTCACGCCGGCCTTGGCGAGCGCCTGCTTCAACCGCGGCAGGTCGCCGCCCGGATCGACGAGCGCGCCGCGCATCGTCTTCGTGCACCA
>DASVMK010000062.1:0-11748 GCA_036384395.1 Novosphingobium sp. | reverse complement strand
GTCGAAGGCGCGCACGCGGATCAGGCGCATGTCGGCCTGTTCGCAGGCGAACGACAGCGCGCGCGAGTTCTTGTCGTGGAACTCGGCTTCGGGCACCACACCGGCACGCGCCATCAGCGGCAGCGCCTCGTCGAGGATGCGACCCTTGGGCACGGCGAATGTCAGCGGCTTTTGCATAGGCGCGCCTTAGGCGGCGCGCCGGGAAAGGGCAACATGGGCGGTGGTGATGAGAGTTATCGGGAGGGCGATCGGGCCTCGGCGGTCCTGGCGGCTTTCGCCAACCAGGTCGATTATTGCCGCGCCAACGACGCGCCGGTCACCGCGCGGATCGTGGAGGGCATCGCCGGGCTGTTGGCGCGGGGCGAGAACGGCGTGTTCCTCGGGCGGATCCGCGACTGGGCCGGCGTGCCGCTGGCCGACGCGCTGCCGCTGCGCCCCACCGCCGCGCTGCACGCGCTGCACCTGACCGGGCGGGAGCCCGCACTGGCCCCGCTCTATGCGGGCGCGCCGGCCGACGATCTCGCCACCCTCGCCGCCGCGATCCGGGCGCACGAGGCGTTCCTGCTGCCCTGGCTCGACGGTCCGCCGCAGACCAACGAGGCGGGGCGCTCGTCGAACTTTGTCGCCGCGATGCTGTGGCTCGCCGACAAGGGCTTGCCGCCGCGCTTCGAATGCGTGGAGGTGGGGGCGAGCGCGGGGATCAACCTGATGCTCGATCGCTATCGCTATGATCTCGGCGGTGTAGTCGTCGGGCCCGAGGCGCCGGTCATGGCGTTCAAGCCCGAGTGGCGCGGGCCGCCGCCGCCGGACCGGGCGATCGCCATCGCCGGAACCAGGGGCTGCGACGTCGCGCCGCTGGACCTTGCCGATCCGGCGCAGGCGCTGCGGCTCAAGTCCTACGTCTGGCCCGAGCACGCCATCCGTTTCGAGCGGATCGAGGCGGCCGTGGCCGCGGCGCGCGCCGCGCCGCCGGACCTCGTCGCGATGAACGCCGCCGATTTCGTCGAGCGCGAACTGGCGCGGCCGCAGGCGGAGGGGACGACGCGCGTGCTGATGCATTCGATCGTCATGCAATACGTCCCCGAGGACCAGCGCGCCCGCATCCGCCAGGCGATGGAGGCGCACGGGGCCAAGGCGACGGCGGAGCGGCCGCTCGCCTGGATCGCGCTGGAAGCCGACCGCACTTTGCTGAACCACGGTCTGCGCGTGCGCTACTGGCCGGATGGCGAGGAGCAGGCGCTGCTCTCGGCTTCGCATGCGCACGGCGCCTGGATCGAGTGGCTGGCGTGAGCGGTCAGGGGTAGCTGACGGTTTTCGGCACTTCGGGGATCGGGATGAATTCCTTGTCGTCGCCCGGCACGGTGGGGAAGCGGCCGTTCTTCCAGTCGTCCTTGGCCTGGTTGATCCGCTCGCGCGAGGAACTGACGAAGTTCCACCAGACGTGGCGCCGGGTGGCGAAAGCCTCGCCGCCGAGCAGCATGACCCGGCCGCCTTGTTCCGAAGCCAGCGTCATCGCTTGGCCCGGCGCGAGCACGGTCAGCTCGTAAAGCGCCAGCGGCGTGCCGCCGATGCTCGCCGCGCCGCCGACCAGCATCACCGCGCGCTCGTCGGCATCGGCGTCGATCGGCAGCGCGCCGCCGGGGGCTAGCATGATCTCGGCATAGATCGTCGCGGCGTGCTGCGTGGTCGGCGCGGTGCGGCCCCAGAGCGTGCCCATGATGACCCGCGCGCTGGCGCAGCCGTCCTCGATCAGCGGCAGGTCGGCCAGGCTCTCGAACGCCGGGTCGATCTCCTCGCAGCCGTCGGGCAGGGCGAGCCAGGTCTGCATGCCGTAGAGGCTCGGGCCGTCCGCGCGCTCTGTCGCGGGGCTGCGCTCGGAATGGACGATGCCGCGCCCGGCGGTCATCAGGTTGACCTGGCCGGGACGGATCGTGGCGAAGCTGCCCAGGCTGTCGCGATGGTCGATCGCGCCTTCGAACAGCCAGGTGACGGTGGCGAGGTTGATGTGCGGATGCGGCCGCACGTCCATCGCCTCGCCCGGTGCGAGCCGCGAGGGGCCGAACTGGTCGACGAAGATGAACGGCCCCACCATCGTCCGCGCCTTCGACGGGATCGCCCGGCGGACCTGGAATGCGCCGAGATCGTGCGTGATCGGCGCGATGGTCTGGATCACGCCGGTCATTCCCCGGGTGCCCGTGCCTTGATCGCCAGCGCGTGGACGCGCTCGCCCGGAATGTCGCCGAGCGCGCGGTTGACCATGCGCTGGCGTTCGAGCCGCGAGACGCCGGCGAAGGCGGCGCTCTCGATCTCGACGGTGAAGTGCGATTCGCCGCTGCCGTCGTGGCCGGAATGGCCGCGATGCTTGTCGCTGTCGTTGATCACCGCGAGCCGCGAGGGCGCGAAGGCCTGAGTGAGGATTTGGCCGATTTCCTGGGCGAGGGGTCCGTTCATGCCTTCCCTTCTAGCGCATCAATCGCCATGTGCCATCCCGTGAGGCACGACAGGTTCCACGGACGGCATCAGGTGAGCGGCAAGACCTGCGAAGCGCCCGGCTGCGACGCGGCGGGCGAGTTTCGCGCGCCCGGCGGCCAGCGCGGCGGGTTCGACGGGCCGGGCGACTACCGCTGGTTCTGCCTCGACCATGTTCGCGCGTTCAACGCCGGCTACGACTATTTCGCCGGCATGACCGCCGAGGAGATCATCGCCGCGCAATCGCCGGTCCACGGCTGGGAGCGCGAGACCCGGGCCTTCAACCCCACCGCCGGGGTGGACGCCGCGCCGCGCTGGGCCGATTTCGCCGACCCGCTCGACGCGATCAACGCCCGCGCTCGCGCGCGCCGCGAAGCGCACCGGCCGGGGCAGCGGCGGGACGGCCGCCTGGTCACCTCCGACGAACGCCGCGCGCTCGACGTGCTCGGCCTACCGCTCGACGCCGACCGCAAGGCGCTGCGCAGCCGCTATTCGGAACTGGTGCGGCGCTACCACCCCGACCGCAACGGCGGCGACCGCGCCTTCGAGACGCGGCTGCAAGGGGTGGTCGAGGCGTATCAGGTGCTGCGCAGGGCGGCGGCGTTCGCGTAAGCCACCCTCAATCCGCCTCGCACAGCGCCTTCAATTGATCGGCGCAGGCGCCCCAGCCTTCGGTGAAGCCCATCTCCTCGTGCTGCCTGGCGGTCTCCTCGCTCCAGTGCCGCGCCGTGGCGGTGTAGCGGGTGCCGTCGCCTTCGGGGGCGATTTCCCAGATGCCGATCATGAACGGACCGGCGGGCTCGAAGTCGGCCGTCACCGCGTCGGTGGTGACGAAGCGCTTGCCCTCGTCATAGGCGAGGTACACGCCGTTCTGCGGGCTCTCCTCGCCGTCGGGGCCGTAGAAGGTCATGTTGCAGGCGCCGAGCGGGCGGCGGTCCTGCACGTCGATCTCGGCGCGCCAGGGCTTGGGACACCACCATTCCTCCTGCCGGTCGACCATGACCGTCCAGACATGCTCGGGTTTCGCGTCAATATAGCGGGTTACGCTCATTTCCTTAGAAATGCTCACAGGTCGTCCTCCGATCCGTAGGGTTTGGTGATGAGTTCGAGCAGGTGGCCGTCGGGATCCTCGAAATAGACGCCGCGGCCGCCCCAGTGGCGATTGATCTCGCCCGGACGGCTGCGCGCCGGATCGGCCCAATGCGTCAGCCCCTCGCGCTGGATCATCGCCAGGCCGGCGTCGAAGCCGGCATCGTCGACCAGGAACGCATAATGCTGCCGCGCGATAGGGCCGGGGTGGTCCATGAAATCGAGCGACACGCCGTTTTCCAGCGACACCACCAGAAAGTTCGAGAAGGGCACCGGCGCGGGCAGCCCGAGCATTTCGGCGAGAAATGCCGAGGAGCGCCGCTTGTCCGTGCACCAGACGATCGTGTGGTTGAGTTGTGCGGGCATGGCGGATCTCCTCAGTCCCGATCCGGCGCGCCGAGCGGGAAGAACGACCGATAGGGCCGGGCATCGTCGACGCAGCGCTTGACCGGCGGCAGCGCCAGCAAGTGCGCGCGCCAGGCCTGGAGCCGGGGATAGTCGTCGGCGATCGGGTGGACCCAGTCTGCATAGAACAGCGAGGGCGCGGCCGCGCATTCGATCAGCGTCACCCGCTCGCGCGGGGAGTAGGTGCGCAGCCAGTCGTCGATCCAGCTATAGGCGCGGGTGAGCTGCGCGCGCGCCTCGGCGCAGCGGGCCTGGTCGGGGCTCGCGCCGTCGCGGATGTGCTCGTTCACAACGATCTGCATGACGTTCATCACGTAGTGGTCGAACACCCGGTCGATCGCCCGCATGGCGATCGCCGCGTCGGGATCGTCGGGCAGCAGCCGCTCACGACCTGGATGGTGCCGGTCGAGATGCTCGATGATCGTCGTGGTCTCGAAGATCATCCTCTCGCCGTCGGCCAGCACCGGGAACTTGCCGAGCGGACTGACGGTGGCGATTGCCGCGCCGTTTTCCGGATGGTCGGGATCGACCGGCCGGAACGCGAACGGCGTGCCGTTGGCATAGAGCGCGATCAGCGCCTTCCAGGTGTAGGACGAGAAATGGTGGCCGTAGAGTGCGAGCATGGCGTCACCCCTTCCGCGCGGCTTCGATGGCGGCGATGTCGATCTTCTTCATCGTCATCATCGCTTCGAACGCGCGCTTGACCGCGGCGGGATCGGGGTCGTTGTAGATGTCCATGAGCTGCCGGGGGGTGATCTGCCAAGAGACGCCCCACTTGTCCTTGCACCAGCCGCACTGGCTCTCCTGCCCGCCGTTGTCGACGATGGCATTCCAGTAGCGGTCGGTTTCCGCTTGATCCTCGGTCCGGACCTGGAACGAGAACGCCTCGCTTTGCGGGAAGGCGGGCCCGCCGTTGAGCAGAAGGGTGGGGATGCCCATGATCGTCGCGGTGACCATCAGGGTGTCGCCTTGCTCGCCGTCCGGGTAATCGCCCGGCGCCGTCTGGACGCCGGTGATCTGCGTGTCGGGAAATGTCGCCGCATAGAACCTGGCGGCCTCCTCGGCCGTGCCGTCGTACCACAGGCAGACCTGGTTTTTGGCCGTGTTCTGGGGCTCGCTCATTTGCGCATCTCCGCAATCAGCTTGTTGTCGATGGCCTTGCCGGCCTTGTAGGCGTCGCGCGCCTGCATCCGTTCGGCATAGGCGACAAAGGCTTCGCGCGGCGGGATTGTGCCGAAGGTCATGCCCCAGTCGACCATGCTGCCGACATAGACGTCGGCCATCGTGAAGCGCGCGCCGCAGACGTAAGGGTTGGCCGCGAGGTGCGCCTCGATCGTGTCCATCGTCCGGTCGAAGCTGCCCCAGCCGGCCATCACCTCCTGCTCGGGAAGCGGCTCGAACTTCAAGGCGCGTGAGGTGATCGCCTGCTCGAGCGGCCCAGCGGCGAACAGCAGCCAGCGCAAGTAGTCGGCCATCTCCTCGTCCTTGGGCAGCAGGTGCGCCTCGGGGTGCATCTCCGCGAGGTAGGCGCAGATGGCCGCAGCTTCGGTCACCGTCCGCTCGCCCCAGACGGCGTGGTGGACGAGGGTCGGAACTTTGCCCATCGGGTTGATGCCGAGGAATGCCGGCGACTTCGCGTGGAGATCGACGATCACCTGGTCGTAGTCGGCGCCCGCCTCGTGCAGCGCCCAGCGGACGATCTGCCCGCGCGACATCGGGTTCGTGTAGAAGGTGAAGTCCGCCAAGGCTCAGTTCCCTTTCGCGCCGACCAGTGAGAACGCCGCGCCTTGCGGGTCCAGGCCGTTGATGATCCAGTCGCCGCCCGGCACTTCCATCGGGCCGTTGAGGACCTGACCGCCTAACTCCCGTACTTTCGCCGCGGCGGCGTCGATGTCGGCTACGCGAATGTAATAATGCCAGCCGTTCGCCGGCACGTGCGGCGGCCTCGTCATCATCGCGCCGATCGCGTCCTCCATAGTGCCTTCGGTGATGAACCAGTAATCGCCCATCTCGCCCATCGGCATCTTGTCGTTGAACGCCATGCCGAAGTGCCGCGCATAGAACGCCTTCGTCGCCTCGATGTCGCTCGTGTAGAGCTCGTTCCACGAGACGTGCTGCGGCGCCCAGCGGTCGTACACGTCGCTTTGCGCTTGCGGATCGTCGGCGGGCGGAACCGGGGTCATCACGTAGATGGGCACGCCTTGCGGATCGGCGACGAGCGCGAAGCTGCCGACGTCGATCGTCGTCTTGGGCATCAGCACCTTGCCGCCATCGGCGGCGATGCCTGCGAGAGCGGCGTCGATGTCGGGGACGTGGAGATAGCCCAGCCACCCGGGGCGGGCGCCGCCCTGAGTCATGGCGGAGGTGAGCGTCAGCACGCCGCCGTTGTTGCCGCCGTCGTCACGCAGGATGTGGCCGTATTCAATGCCGTTCGGGTCCGGTTGGCCCGGCACGATCCGCCATCCCACGACGCTTTCGTAGAACGCCTTGGCGCCCGCGGCGTCGGTGGTCATCAGCTCGTACCAGATGAAGGGCGCGGGCGCCTTGGCGTTCCGGGTCATGGCTCAGGCTCCGCTGCATCGCGCGACAGTTCGACGACCGGGCGGAAGCCGCCGTAGACCATGCGCTTGCCGTCGAAGGGCATGGCCTGCTCCTGGCCTTCGAACTGCTTCATGCGCTCGTCGGCCATCATTTTCTCGTGCGCGCCGTCGCAGACCTCGCGCGAGGCCCATTCGATGAACGAGAACACGACGATCTCGCCGGGCTCGGCCTTGACCGACCGGAAGAAGTCGGTCTGCTTGCCGGTCGGCACCTCGTCCTGCCAGGCCTCGATCAGCCGCACAGCGCCGTAGTCCTTCATGATCTCCCACATGGCGAGCGCGGCCTTGCGGTATTCGGCCTTGTTGCCCTCGGGCACCGGCACGATGAAGCCCTGGACATAAGGGTTGGCGGTGATCGTGCCTTCCTCGACCAGCGGCTCGAAGCCGCCGTAGATCATCCGCGCACCGTCGAACGGCATCGGATTCTTCTCGGGGTTGAAGCGGTCGTCGGTCTTCATGATCTCTTCCATGCGGGCTTCCATCGCCTTGCACGAAGCCTTGTCCGGCCATTCGATCCACGAGAACACGACCGATTCGTCCTCACGGCTATCGACCGCGCCGAAGAAGTCGGTGGTGTGGCCTTTCTCGACGTTGTCCTGCCAGCATTCGAGCACGCGGGTGGCGCCGTGGTCGAGGAACGCGCCATCGGCGCTGTCGGCGTGGTGGATGAACTTCTGCTTGTTCGCGGTGGGCACCGCGAGCACGAAACCTTGCACGTAAGTCATGGAAAATACTCCTCGTCTTTCGGTGCCCCCTAAGCGGGTTGGGGTAGTTCGATCGGCGCGCCGAGATCCGCGGCCTGGTCGGCGAGCGCCCGCTGGAACGCGAGCCGCGCCTCGCCGCGCGCCTTGTAGGCGGTGAGGGCGGGATAGGCGGCGAGGATGTCGGTGTGGCGCAGCTCGCGCAGGACCGTGACCATCACGATGTCGGCGATGCTGAACGGCCCGGCGAGCCATTCGCGATTTCCCAGCGCTTTCTCGGTATCGCCCAGGCGCTTCTCCATGAACGCGACGAAGCCGGGCCGCGCCTCCTTGGTCCAGGCCTCGCGGGCCCGGAAGAGGTCGACCCACAGGATGTCCATCACTGCAGGTTCGACTGTATTGAGCGCGGCGATCAGCCACGAATAGGCGTCGGCGCGGGCCTGCGGTGCCTTCGGCAGCAGCCGCTCGTCCTGTTCGCCGAGATGGAGCAGGATCGCGCCGCTCTCGAACAGGCGGACTTCGCCGTCATCGAAAGCCGGCACCTGGCCGAACGGCTGCCAGCCGCGGTAATCGTCCGCGCGCGGCGTCATCGCCTCGTACAGCTCGGCGCGATAGGGACGGCCGATCTCCTCGAGCGCCCAGCGGACGCGCAAGTCGCGGACCAGGCCATGCGCGAACGCGGGCACGTTGCGCAGCGCGGCGACGACCGTGGTGGCGGTGGGATCGAGCGGCACGGCTCAGGCCTCCACGGCGGGTATCTCGGCCTCGCCGCTGGCGACTGCCGGGTCCATCCACATCACTTCCCAGATATGGCCATCGAGGTCGGTGAAGCTGCGGCTGAACATGAAGCCGTGGTCCTGCGGCGGATTGACGTCGGCGGTGCCGCCCTGGCGGCGGGCGGCGTCGGTCAGGGCATTGACCTCATCCCTCGTCTCGCAACTCAGCGCGAGCATGACCTCGCTGCTGTCCTTGGCCGGGATTGGGCGGGTGGTGAAGCTCTGCCATTTGGCGTGGGTCAGCAGCATCACGAAGATCGTGTCGGACAGCTCCATGCAGGCGGCGGTCTCGTCGGTGAACTGCGGGTTGTTGGTGAAGCCGAGCGCTTCATAGAACGCCATCGAACGGGGCAGGTCGGTGACGGGCAGGTTCACGAAGATCATACGGGGCATGGCACTCTCCTGGTGGTTCGACCGGCCCATGTCGGGCCCGGCGAATCGCTCTTGCACCTTGGTGCGCGCTTGGGTTACAAAAGGCAACAATGAAGTTACAAAAAGAAACTACGTCGCAACCGACCAAATCGCAACAGGGGCGCCGCCACGGCAAGTGGTACGACGATGCCTGCGGCACCGCTTTCGCGCTCGAACTGGTGGGCGAACGCTGGTCGCTGCTTATCGTGCGCGAGCTTATGTTCGGAGGAAGGCGGTTTAGCGACTTGCGCGGCGGACTGCCCGGAATCAGCGCCAAGGTGCTGACCGAGCGGCTCGAAGGGCTGGAGCACGCCAAGATCCTCCAGCGCCGGCAATTGCCGCCGCCGGCCGCCGTGCAGATCTATGAGCTGACTCCCTGGGGCTACCTGGCCGAGGACGCGATCAAGGCGTTGGGCCGCTGGGCCGCCTGCTCGCCCGACCACGACCCGACGCTGCCGCTGTCGCCGGCCTCGCTGATGCTGAGCTTCCGCACGATGTTCGATCCCGCGCGGGCCGGGGGCCTCGCCTTGCGCGGCGCGATCCATGTGGGCGAAGAGCGGTTCTTCGTCGCCGTGGCCGAAGGGGGTTTCACCGCCGAGCGCGGCGAGATCGACGCGCCCGACTTCACGTTCGCCGCGCCCACGCCGATGCCGATCGCCGCTGCGGTTTACGGCAAGGCGCCCTTCGCCGAGCTGGAGGGCGCGGGGCTGAGCATGACCGGCGACGCCGCGGCCGCCGCGGCCTTCGTCGATCTGTTTCACCTGCCGGCCCCAGCCTGGCGATCGGCGATCTAGCGAAATCCCCGAAATGCGCCGGAATTAACTGGTTCTTGGTGCTGTTTCCGTTACGCCGGAGTCGTGGAAACCCGGGGCAGCCTCGCGCGATTGATCGCCGTCGTCGTGCTCGCGCTGCTCGCGGTGGGGGCGGGAGGGGCGCTGGCCGCGCCGATCCGGACCTGCGTCACCCCGCTCGCCGGGCCGGCCGAGATCGACTGCGGCGAGCACCAGACCCGCCAGGGCGAAGGCAGCTACCTGGCCGAACTGCGTTTCGCCCCGATCCAGCCCAAGGCGGACGATCCGCTGGTCCTGCGCATGAGCGCGCTGTGGCAGCGCGACACGCGCGTTCGCTTCCGTTTCGCGGACGGCACGGAAAGCGTGGCCACGTTCGATTCGCAGACCGCCACGCGCTTCCTCACGATCGGCTCGATCTGGGAAGTCCCGGTGCCCTGGCGCGCTGCGTCGCTGCAGTCCGTGCAGATAGAGGTTCAGGACAGCGACAACGTCCGCGGCGTGGTCAACGGAGCGGAGATCGTGCCGCGCAGCGCCGCGGAACGGACCAAGCACTGGCTGGTCGCGCTCTACGCCGGCTTCGCCGGCCTGGCGCTGGCGCTGGTGGTCTACAATCTCTCGCTCTGGACGGCGATGCGGCACCGCTTCCAGCTCGACTATTGCCGCATGGTCGTGGCGCTCTGCGCTTATACCTTCACGGCTTCGGGCTTGGTCGAGATGGCCTTCCCGGCGCTGGACAACAACCTGCGGCTGCGGCTCAACTACCTGCTGCTGGCGATCTTCTGCGTCTCCGCGCTGAGCTTCGTGCGCCATTTCTTCGAGCCTCAGGTATTCGGTCCGAAGCTGGCGCGCGCGCTCGACGTGGTCTGCGTGGCCTGCCTGGGCGTCGGTGTGGTCTATGCGTGGGCCTGGCGCTGGCCGGTATGGCAGCTCGACCTCGCTTATTCGTGCACGATGCTGGCGGTGCTCAGCATGATCGTGCCGATCGTGGTGAGCGCCCGGCGCAATCGCAGCCGTTACGTCTGGCTGTTCGTGATGGCCTGGAGCCCGCCCGTCGCGGTCTCGCTCTTGCGGATCGCGCACGGGTTTCACTTCGTCGGCTACAGCTTCATGCTCGACAACGGCAATCTGGTGGCGATGGCCGTCGAAGCGCTGCTGAGCTCGCTGATGATGACTGCGCGGCTGCGCGAACTGAGCCTCGAACGCGACCACGCCATCGCCGGCGAGCAGGTCGCCCGCCGCCTGGCCAACACCGATCCGCTGACCGGGCTGCTCAACCGCCGCGCCTTTATCGAGCTCGCCATCGGCCGCCGGTCGCGCCATCGGCTGATGCTGATCGACATCGACCACTTCAAGGCGGTTAACGACCGCTTCGGCCACGATGCCGGCGACGACGTGCTGCGCGCCGTCGCCGATGCCATCCAGCGCTGCCGTCCGGCACGCAGCCTGGCGGTGCGGCTGGGCGGCGAGGAGTTCGCGCTGCTGATCCCGCGCTCGGCGTTCTCCGAATGCCCGGCCGACAAGGTGCTGGAGGCTGTGCGCGGCCACGCGATGCCGCAAGGCGCCCGCGTCACCGTCAGCATCGGCTATGCCGACGGCACCATCGCCAGCGAGGACGACTGGAAGCGCCTCTACCGCGTTGCCGACGCCGCGCTCTACCGCGCCAAGAGCGACGGCCGCGACCGAGCCTGCCGCGCCACCGATTTCAGCGCCGCGGCTTGAGCCCAAGCGCCTGACAAGCCTTGCGGCCAAGCGCGCCCGCGTATAGGCGGTTGCCCGCCATGACCGATATCCCGAACATCCATCCGGACTCCCGTTCCACCACCCGCCTGCCCGCGCCCGACCGCGAGGTTTCGGTGCGCGACCTGTTCGGCCTCGACATCGACATGACGGTGCCGGCCTTCTCCGAGGCCGACGAGCGCGTGCCCGATCGCGACGACAGCTACGTGTTCGATCCCGACACCACGCTGGCGATCCTGGCGGGCTTTGCCTTCAACCGCCGCGTGATGGTCCAGGGCTACCACGGTACCGGCAAGTCGACCCACATCGAGCAAGTTGCGAGCCGGCTGAACTGGCCGTGCATCCGCATCAACCTCGATGCGCACATCAGCCGCATCGACCTGATCGGCCGCGACGCGATCGTGCTGCGCGACGGGCTGCAGGTGACCGAGTTCCGCGAAGGCCTGCTGCCGTGGGCGCTGCAGCATCCGGTGGCGCTGGTGTTCGACGAATACGACGCCGGCCGCCCCGACGTGATGTTCGTTATCCAGCGCGTGCTGGAATCATCGGGCCGCCTGACGCTTCTCGACCAGAGCCGCGTCATCCGCCCGCATCCGGCCTTCCGCATCTTCGCCACCGCCAACACGGTCGGCCTCGGCGACACCACCGGCCTCTATCACGGCACGCAGCAGATCAACCAGGCGCAGATGGACCGCTGGTCGATCGTCACCACGCTGAATTACCTGCCCTTCGAACATGAAGTCGGCATCGTCGCCTCCAAGGTGAAGCA
>DASVMK010000061.1:0-15111 GCA_036384395.1 Novosphingobium sp. | reverse complement strand
TGCCCTATATCTTCACCGGGATGCGCCTGTCGCTGGGTGTGGGCTGGATGGTGCTTATCGCGGCCGAGATGCTCGCCCAGAACCCGGGCCTCGGCAAGTTCGTCTGGGATGAATTCCAGAACGGCAACCAGACCTCGCTCGCCCGGATCATGGTCGCCGTGGTGGTGATCGGCCTGATCGGTGTCGGGCTCGACCGGATCATGATGGCCCTCCAGGCCTTCGTCAGCCGCAACCGCACCGTCTGAGGAGCGCAAGCCCATGGCCGATCCCATCCTTTCGCTCAAGAACGTCACCAAGAGCTACGTCGCCAAGACCGGCGACGTCAGCGAGGTGCTCGCGGGCATCGACCTCGAGGTCCAGGAAGGCGAGTTCATTGCGATCCTGGGCTTCTCCGGGGCGGGCAAGACCACGCTGATCTCGGCGATCGCCGGGCTGATCGAGCCCGACAGCGGCGAGATCCTCCTGCGCGGCAAGAGCATCGACGGCCCGGGACGCGACCGGGGGCTGGTGTTCCAGTCCTACTCCCTGCTCCCGTGGCTCGACGTCCAGCACAACGTCAGCCTCGCGGTCGATGCCGTGCACGCTGACAAGTCTGCCGCCGAGCGCGCGGCGCTGGTCAAGCAGAAGGTCGAGTTGGTCGGCCTCGGCCACGCTATGGACCGCAAGCCTGCCCAGCTTTCCGGCGGCATGCGCCAGCGCGTCGCCGTGGCTCGCGCCTTGGCGATGGAGCCCGAGATCCTCCTGCTTGACGAGCCGCTGTCGGCGCTCGACGCGCTGACCCGCGCCAAGCTCCAGGACGAGATCGAGCGCATCCGCGAGGAGGAGAAACGCACGATCATCCTGGTTACCAACGACGTCGACGAGGCGCTCCTGCTGGCCGACCGCATCGCGGTGCTGACCCCTGCGCCAGCGGCGCGGATCGGCCGGACCTTCGACGTGAACCTTCCGCGGCCGCGCGACCGCGAGGCGGTCAACGACAGCCAGCAATTCCAGCTCCTGCGCAGCGAGATCGTCAGCTATCTCGCGGGCCTCGTTGGCGAGGCCCAGATCGATACTTCGGCCAGCCTGCCCAACGTTTCGCCGATCGATCTCGCCCGTTCCAAAAAGGAAGATGGGCCGCCCAAGGCCTATCGGGACGCCGCCAAGGGCGGCACCGAACGGCGCTATCTGGAGTTCTACAAGCTTCACAAGGTCTATCCGACGCCCGCCGGGCCGCTGACCGTGGTCGAGGACTTCAGCCTGCTGATGGACAAGGGCGAGTTCATCTCGCTGATCGGCCACTCGGGTTGCGGCAAGTCGACCGTCCTGACCATGGCCGCAGGGCTCAACGCGATCAGCAAGGGCTCGATCGTCCTCGACAACCGCGAGATCGATATCGCCGGGCCGGACAAGGCGGTGGTGTTCCAGGCGCCGAGCCTGATGCCCTGGCTGACCGCGCGGGCGAACGTCGCGCTGGGGGTGGAGCGGGTCTATCCGCACGCAACCCGCGGCGAGCGGCGCGAGATCGTCGACTATTATCTCGAACGGGTGGGCCTGGGCGACGCCAAGGACAAGCTCGCGGCCGAGATGTCGAACGGCATGCGTCAGCGCGTCGGCATCGCCCGCGCCTTCGCGCTGTCCCCGCGCCTCCTGCTGCTCGATGAGCCTTTCGGCATGCTCGACAGCCTGACGCGCTGGGATTTGCAGGACGTGCTGGTCGAAGTGTGGAACCGCACCAAGGTCACCGCAGTCATGGTCACGCACGATGTCGACGAGGCGATCCTGCTGGCCGACCGCGTGGTGATGATGACCAACGGCCCGCGCGCGACGATCGGCAAGGTGCTCAAGGTCGATCTGCCGCGCCCGCGCGACCGCAAGGCGCTGCTCCAGCATCCCGATTTCTACGCCTACCGCCAGGAGGTGCTGCACTTCCTCGCCGAATACGATCACGGACCGCACGTCGAGGCGGCCTGAAATACCAGAGATCGAAATACCAGACATCCCGGGGGAGGGTGTCCGACTGGTCAGGGTCCAAGCCAGGAGGGAATACATGAAGTTCAAGCACTTGCTGACGGCGGCCGCGCTCGCGGCGCCGCTCGCCGCCGCGCAGCCCGCATTCGCGAAGCCCAATGAGCCGAAATGGGGCGATCCGGTGAAGGTCAGCGACGATCTGACGATCGATCCGATTGTCGAGGGCCGCCTGCGCTACGAAGGCGTCGACCAGCCCACGGTCGACGCCGACGCGCTGACGATGCGCCTGCGCGCCGGCGCCGAGTTCAAGATGCATGGTCTGTCGGTGCTGGTCGAAGGCGAGGGCACGCTGGCCCTGGTCGACAACTACAACGCCTTCCCCTTCGCGGTGGCGAGCGAGCAGCGGCGGCCGCAATACGCCGCCGTGCCCGATCCGATGAACATCGATCTCAACCGGCTGCAACTGCAGTACAAGTTCCAGACGGCCACCGTCACGCTCGGCCGCCAGCGGATCAACCTCGACGACCAGCGCTGGGTCGGCTCGGTCGCCTGGCGGCAGAACGAGCAGACTTTCGATGCGGTGCGGATGGAGGCGAAGGTCGGGCCGGTCAGCCTGGACGGCACTTACGCGATCGGCCAGCGCACGATCTTCGGCATCGATGCCGGGCCGCGCCAGTCCTACGGCGGCGACTTCTTCTTTGGCGGCGCCACAGTGAAGGCGGGGCCGGTCGCCGTGAAGGGCTTCGCGTACCTGATCGACTACGACGAGGCGTTTTTCTTCGCCAACAGCTCCAAGAGCTTCGGCCTGCGCGCCACCGCCGCGCTGCCGCTGACGTCCAAGCTCAAGCTCAGCCTCGTGGGCAGCTACGCGCGCCAGTCCGACTACGGCAGCAACCCGTTCGACTATGCGGCCGACTACATCAACGGCGAGGCCGGGCTGGGCTACAAGGGCCTGACGGTGACCGCGGGCTACGAACTGCTCGGTTCGGATAACGGCCGCGCGCTGCAGACGCCAATGGCGACGCTGCACAAGTTCAACGGCTGGGCCGACATGTTCCTGACCACCCCGGCGGCGGGCCTCCAGGACATCTACGGCGGCGTCGCCTACAAGTTCGACGGCGTGAAGGCGCTGCCGGGCCTCAACGCTGGGGTCTGGTATCACGACTACGACAGCGACGTGGGCGGCATCGACTACGGCCACGAATGGAACGCCTCGCTCGGCTTCAAGGTCGGGCCGCTGGCGATCCTCGGCAAGTACGCCAACTACCAGGCGCGCAGCTTCGGCGTGGATACCGAGAAGTTCTGGCTGGAGGCCAACTTCGCTTATTGAGCCGCGGGTTCCTTCCCCGGTCGTCGCCGTCCGGGGAAGGGAATTGCTGCACTGCAAAAACATCTGTCCTTCGCCGAGCGAATCGCATAGACTTCCTGCGAAGCGAAGGCTGGCCGTCCACCGCAGGACGGCGCAAGGCTTTCGCCGGAAAATCGCAAGACGTGTGGCAACGACGCCGCCCGTTCCGCCCCTCTCGGGGTCGGTTCGTGGCGGCTTTTTCGTGTCCGGCGTCGAGGATGGAGACGGGTTCGATGGACGATTTCCCCGCAGGCAGCGTCTGGCTGGTCGGTGCCGGGCCGGGCGATCCGGAACTGCTGACGCGCAAGGCCGAACGGCTGATCGGCGCGGCCAGCGTGATCTTCCACGATGCGCTGGTGGGCGAGGGCGTGCTCGCGCTCGCGCGGCCTGGTGTGCGGCTGGTCCACGTCGGCAAGCGCGCGGGGCGCCATTCGAAGGACCAGGGCACGATCGACGCGCTGATCGTCGCGGCGGCGTTGGCGGGCGAGCGCGTGGTGCGGCTCAAGGGCGGCGATCCTTCGATCTTCGGCCGCTCGACCGAGGAGCTCGACGCCTGCCGCGCGGCCGGCGTCGCGGTGCGGGTCTGCCCCGGCGTCACCGCGGCGAGCGCCGGCGCAGCCTCGCTCGGCCTGTCGCTGACGTTGCGCGGGCTCGCCCGCAAGCTCACCTTCGTCACCGCGCACGCCCGCGCCGGCGAGACGCTCGCGCTCGACTGGCAGGCGCTCGCCGATCCGCAAGCGACGCTCGCGGTCTATATGGGCAAGTCCTCGGCCGCGATGCTCTCCGCGCGGCTGATCGCCGCGGGCCTTGCCGCCGATACGCCGGTGGCGATGGTCGAGAACGCCAGCCTGGCGAGCGAACGCAGCTTCCGCACCCGGCTCGATCTCTTGTCGCTCGCCGCCCGCACCGCGTTGGGCGACGGGCCGGCGCTGCTGCTGATCGGCCAGGCGGTCGGGCACGATACCCGCGCTGCGACACGCACCTTGGCGGAAGCGACGGAAGGGTAGTTTCCCCGAATCCGCCACGGCGGTAAGCGCGCCCGCGCGGTTGTCCGGTCCGGTGATGTCGGTCACAGTTCCTCTCGCACCGGAACACCGGGCCAGCGGGAGAGAGCGGCATGACATTCAAGCAGCGCTATGGCCTCTGGGCGCTGATAACCGGCGCGTCGGAGGGCACCGGCAGCGCGTTCGCGTCGCGGCTGGCGGACGAGGGCGTTGCCTCGATCCTGGTCGCGCGCCGCGAGGGGCCGCTGGCCGAGACGGCGGCGCGGGTGCGCGCCAAGGGCGTCGCGAGCCTGACGGTCAGCGCGGACCTCTCCGCCCCCGATGCCGCCGCGCGGATCGTCGAAGCGGTCGGCGCGCGCGAGGTCGGCCTGCTCATCGCCAACGCCGGCGCGGACAGCAACGGCGCGACGTTCCTCGACCAGGACATCGCCGAATGGGACCGGCTGGTGCAGATCAACGTCGGCACGACGCTCCACCTCGTCCACCACTTCGGCCGTCTTATGCGGACCCGTGGGCGCGGCGGGGTGATACTCGTCGGCTCGGGCGCGTGCTACGGCGGGCTGAACGGCATCGCGGTCTATTCGGCGGCCAAGGGGTTCCTGCTCAACTTCGGCGAGGCGTTGTGGGCCGAACTGCGCGGCGCAGGCGTCGATGTGCTCAACCTGATCCTCGGCCGCACCGACACGCCGGCACACCGCCGGCTGATGGAGCGCAACGGCCAGCCGATCCCGGCCGACATGGCCAGCCCCGAGGCGGTGGCTGAAATCGGCCTCGCGCGGCTGGCGAACGGTCCCGATCACAACTGGGGCCAGGACGACGACATCGCCGGCTACGCGCCCAATTCTGCGGCCGACCGCCGCGCGCGGATTCTCGCGGTCGAGGCGATGTCGCGCGCCTATGCAGGCCGGAAATAGGGGGCGGCATGGCCAGCGACGCCGAGATCCAGGCGCTGATCGACAAGGACGCGATCCGTGATCTTATCCATGCCTATTGCCGCGCGGTCGATCGTCTCGACGTCGCGCTCGGCCATTCGGTCTGGCACGCGGACGGCTATGCCGATTACGGCGCCGGCTATTACCGGGGGCCGGGACGCGGCGTGATCGACACCATCTGCGAGCATCACCTCGGGCTGCTCAGCCACGCGCATCGCGTTACCAATATCTTGATCGCGCTCGACGGCGACGATGCGGGAAGCGAATCCTACGTCGCGGCCACGCTGCGGCTCGAGCGCGAGGGCAAGCCGCACGAAATCGCCGTCCACGCCCGCTATCTCGATCGCTGGCAGCGGCGCGCCGGGCGTTGGGGGCTGCTCCACCGCGTTGTCGTGTTCGATCACCAGGACATCCGCGAGGTCATGGCGCTGCCGGGCCACGGCCTGCCCGCCGCCCGCGACGCATCCGATCCTTCCTATCCCGTTCTGAAAGGCTGAATTCATGCGTGACATCCGCGTCGCCGTGTCCTTCGACATGCGCTCGCCCGATTGGGCGGCCCCGACCCACACGCTCTATGCCGCGGCGGTCGAGATGGTCGCTTATGCCGACTCGATCGGTGTCGACACCGTCAACCTGATGGAGCACCACGGGTCGGACGACGGCTACCTGCCGCAGCCTTTCACGCTCGCCGCGGCGATGGCCGCGGTGACCGAGCGGCTGCGCTTCCGGCTGGGCGCGGTCATCCTGCCGCTGCACGATCCGGTGATGCTGGCCGAGCAGATCGCGCTGGTCGATCTGATCTCCAACGGCAGGCTCAGCGTGATCTTCGGCGCCGGCTACGTGCCGTTCGAGTTCGACATGTTCGGCAAATCGCTGAAGACGCGCGGCAAGGCGCTCGATGCGGGGATCGAGTTGATCCTGCGCGCGCTGCACGGCGAGCGGTTCGAGGTCGATGGCCGCCCCGTCTTCGTTCGCCCGCTGCCCGTGCAGGCGCCGCAAGACATCATCATGGCCGGCGGCGGGGTGGAAGCCTCGGCCAAGCGCGCGGCCAAATATGACATCGGCTTCGGCCCGATGAAGCCGGGGCTGGTGGACATCTATCTAGCCGAATGCGAGCGGCTGGGCCGCAAGCCGCGCCAGTACATGCGCCCGGGCACGGGCATGCCGATGGCGATTCATCTCTGTGAGGATCCCGAACAGGGCTGGAAGGCGATCGAGCGCCATGCCGTCCACGTCATCACCGAATATGCGAAGTGGGCGGCGGCCGAGGGCGACCATTCCAGCTCACCGTTCAAGGGCCTTGACGATCCCGCCGCGCTCCAGCGTTCGGGCTTGTTCGCGGTCTGGACCCCCGAACAGCTGCTCGAGCGGATTCCGACGATCCACGACGGCGGACAGATCGGGCTTCAGCCACTGCTCGGCGGCCTTGCGCCTGAGGAGGGCTGGAAGAGCCTCAGGCTGCTCGGCCAGACGATGCCCGATATCCGCGCGGCGGTTGCCCGGCTGGATTGATGGGCGGCCCTGCGCATCCCCCGCGAAGGGGAGGCGGATCGGGGCGTCAGGCCGGCGAGGGCGCGCCCCCGGTCGCCACGGGCGCCTTCGGCTTGCGCGCGCGGTCCTTGATCTTGATGAAATCGGCTTCGTAGGTGGGCCGCATCGTGCCGCAGAACCGATCCCACAGCGTGGTGTAGCCGCCGTAGTTGCACCGGAAGAAGCGGTGGTGCTGGTCGTGGAAGGTGGTGGTGATGAACCACTTGGTCGCCCAGCTCCGGTTCCACCAGCGCGGCAGGAACTCGTAGCCCGAGTGAACGTAGAGCCCCATCAGCACGTTGGTCGGCAGCACCAGCGCCAGCGTCTGGTCGTGCACGGTGAACAGCGCCAGGAACAGCGGCACGAACCCGCCGTTGATCAGGGATTCGAGCGGGTTGACCGAGAACGTGGTCAGCAAGTTGGGCGAGGTCGACAGGTGGTGGATCTTGTGGACCCAGGTATAGACCGGCTCGCGGTGCATCCACCGGTGCAGCCAATAGAAATAGGTATCGAACAGGAAGAAATAGAGCGCGTATTCGAGCGCGATCACCCACCATTCGGCCGGCGCCGACTGCGACGAGATATAGCCGTGGCCGCGCAGCCAGCTCGAGGCCATGCCGAGCACCGCGCCCGAGATCAGGAAGGTGATCGCGGTGAAGCCGACCTCGTTGCGGAAGGTCTTCCACTTGAAGCCCTTGGGCTGGATCTTGCGGGCCTTGAAGAAGCCGGTGGCCACCCCCAGCGCGATCCCGCTGGCCGTGAAGAAGGCCAGCCACAGCGTCAGCGGATCGCCCGCCATCAGGTCGGCGAAGAACTTACCCATGTGCGAACAACTCTCGGTCGAAGATCGAATGGTTCGCGAATTGAACTAACTTGCCGGGCGTGGCAACCGCCTTGTTGTATCGATTTGTCGTCCCGCCGCGACGGAAGCGCCGTCTGTCGCCCCTGGGCGGTCACACGCCGCGATCACGCCGCCCGTACGTGGCGGAGGAACTCTTCAACCTGCTCCTTGAGCACCGACGCCTGCTGCTCGAGCTCGGTCGACGACGAGAGCACTTGCGACGCGGCCGCGCCGGTCGCCGCCGAGGTCTCGCGGACGTGGACGATGTTCGAGGTGACGTCGTCGGCGCAGCGCGCGGCGAGGTCGATGCTGCGGGCGAGGTCCTGGCCGGCGACCGACTGCTGATCGACCGCCGCGGCGATCGACACCGAGGTCGCTTCGAGCTGGCCGACCTGTTCGCCGATCGCGCGCAGGGCGGCGACGCTGGCGCCGGTCGAATCCTGGATGGCGCGGATCTGCTGGGCGACTTCCTCGGTCGCCTTGCTGGTCTGCGCCGCGAGTTCCTTGACCTCGGCGGCGACGACCGCGAAGCCGCGGCCCGCTTCGCCTCCGCGCGCCGCCTCGATCGAGGCGTTGAGCGCGAGCAGGTTGGTGCGCTGGGCGATCGTCGAGATCAGTTCGACGATCTGGCCGACTTGCTTGGCGGCGCAGGACAGCGTCGAGATGGTGTCGTCGGCATTGCCGGCGGCGGCGGTGGCCGCGCGGGCGAGTTCGGCCGAGGTGGCGGCCTGACGGCTGATCTCGCCGATCGACATGGCGAACTCGTCGCTGGCGGCGGCGGCGGCGGTGACGCCGGCCGAGGCTTCGTTCATCGCCGCCGAGACTTCGCTGGTCTGGGTGGCGGACTGCTCGGCGGCAGCGGCCATCGAGCTGGCGGTCACCTGGAGCTGGCTCGACGCCGCGGCCACGCCGCTGACGACTTCGCCCACCGTGCGCTCGAAGCGTTCGGCGACGCCCAGCAGGGTCCGGGCCTGCGCGGCGCGCATCTCCTCGCGCTCGCGCTGCTGTTCGGTCTGGCGCTCGAGCTCGGCCCGGGTGGCCTCGGCCGCCTCGGCGCGCAGCTGGGCAAGCTTGTGATAGGCGCGGCGGAACACATCGACCGAGCGCGCCATGTCGCCGATCTCGTCGGACCGATCGATCCCTGGAAGCGTGATCGCGTCGTTTCCGTCGGCCAGCCGCACCATTGAGGCGGTGATATGCTCGAGCGGCAGCGTGATCTCGTTGCGCGTCCGCACCGACGCGAGATGCGCGTTGAGAACGGCGAAGATGCCCAGCATGACGACCAGCGCCAGCGCCACGTGCAGCACACGCTCGCCGATGGCGCTGTTGTCTTCGAGCTTGCGCGCATAGATTTCGCGCAGCGCCGATACCTGCCGGCCGGCCTGCGCGCCATCGAACCCCAAGGCCGTGCCGGCCGCTGTGATCTGGGCGGGTCCGCCGCCGGCCCCGTTGAGGCCCGCGAAGCCGGCGATTCGGTTGTCGAGCCTGAGGAGAGCGTTCTGCAGCGCCTCGAGCCGGCCTAGATCGTTGGGGCTGGCCTGGCGCGCTTCGGTCTTGAGCGTGCCGATGTTCCTTTCGGCGCTCTGCAGCGCCTTTGCTGCGGTCTCAAGGCTGGCCTGGCTGTGTGAGCGCAGATAGGTCTGGGCATGGGCGTAAGCGAACGTCATGTCGCTGCGGATGTCGGCGACGCGGGCCAGGTTGGTACTGGCGGCGTGGTGTTCCCGGGCATTCGCGCTGAGCCATAGGAGCGCCAGCACCGAGGTCAGCGCGATCAGCACCGAGATGGCGGCCTGCACGGTGAAGATGACGCGCAGCTTGGTGGCGAGCATCTGGCGGCCGAACCAGACGTTCGAATTGTGCGCTGTTGCCTCCGACATCGTTCCTGCCTCCCGGTGTTCCTGAATGTCCATGTCTTCGCCCCTCACGCGGCGCTCTGGTCGCGACCGTCGGCTTGCGCCGCCGTTTCTTCCTGTCGCTGGAGCTGCGCGGCCATGTCTTCGGCCGACATGGCCGGGTAATAGAGCCAGCCCTGGATCTGGTCGCAGCCGGCGGCGCGCGCCATCTCGGCCTGGTCCTCGGTCTCCACGCCCTCGGCGGTGACGTCCATGTCGAGCGAGCGGGCGACGGCGATGCTGGCCAGCATCATCGCCCGCGAGCTGCCGTCGTTGGTCGCATCGACCACGAGGCTGCGGTCGATCTTGAGCTTTTCGAAGCGGAACTGGCGCAGGAAGCCGATCGAGGCATAGCCGGTGCCGAAATCGTCGAGCACGATGCGCACGCCGAACTGGCGGAGCAGCTCGAGGCTGCGGCTGGCGACGACCGAATCGACGACCAGATGCGTCTCGGTCACTTCCAGTTCCAGCCGGTCGGGCTCGAAGCCGGTCTCTTCCAGGACCTGGCCGAGCTCGAACGGAAACTCGGGATTGCGCAGCTGCGCGGCCGAAACGTTGACCGACAGTTTGATCTCGCCCCAGCCTTTCGCGTCGGCGCAGGCCTGGCGCAGCACCCATAGGCCGATCGGGTTGATCAGCCCCGATTCCTCGGCGATTGGCACGAACACACTGGGCCCGATGTTGGGCCCGTCGGGACGGTCCCAGCGCAGCAGCGCCTCGGCGGCGATGACCTTCTCGGTCAGGGTATCGACCAGCGGCTGATATTCGAGGCGAAATTCGTCGCGCACCAGCGCCTGGCGCAGCGCGTCGTCGATCTCGCGGATCAGTTCGCTGTTGCGGTCGAACTCCTCGCTGAACCAGGTGCAGCGCATCTTCCCCGCGCGCTTGGAAGCGTACATCGCCACGTCGGTGCGGCGCAACAGTTCGGACGAGGTGATGCCGTCCTTGCCGGAGCTGCGGGCGAGGCCGATGCTGGCGCCGACCACCACCGAGCGGTCATCGATGTGGAACGGCAGGACGAAGCGCGTCAGCAGCTTGCGGCAGATGCCTTCGAGGATGTTGCCCGCGATCGGCCCGGTGACGAGCACCGCGAACTCGTCGCCGCCGAGCCGATAGACGGTCGCGTCGCCGCCACAGATCTCGTCGAGCAGGCGCGAGCAGTCCTTGATCAGCCGGTCGCCGACCATGTGGCCATAGTGGTCGTTGACGACCTTGAAGCCGTCGAGGTCGATCAGCGCCAGTGCGATCTCCTCGCCCACGCCGGCCTTGCGCTGCGCATCGAGATGGAGCGCGCGGCGATTGGGCAGCAGGCTGAGGCTGTCGGTCAGGCCGAGGCGTTCGAGCTTGCCGATGTTGCTGAGGCCGTAGCGAACCAGCAGCGCCGCCGCGCCGCCGTACACGAGCGCGCCGAACAGCAGGATCGGCAGGGTTGCACGAGCCGAGGCGCCGGTCCGTACGAGGATCAGCGCGATCAGTCCGGCGAAGATCGCGGTCAGCACGACGAGCGGCGTGAAGACGGAAAGCTTCGGGGAATACCGGTAGTCCGTGCTGCGCAAACCCAACCCCCTGTCCCTGCTCTGCCTTGGGCGGCTTACGTGGGATCGGCGGCGAGGTTTATCGTGATATGTTTAAGCAAGGTTTAAGTCTGTTTTCCGGCTGTTTTCCGAGGGCTGCGGCAAAATCTCAAGCCTTGGGCAACTTTTCTCACCAAACAAAAGCCCCGCCGGATCGCTCCGGCGGGGCTGATGCTTGCACGCTTGGCCTCGGGGCGAGGCGGGGAGGCTTAGGCTTCGCCCGTAGCCTCGCCGGCGCCCTCGGCGTCCGCCTGGTCGGCGACCAGGTAGTCGCCGGCGTCCGCGTCGGTGCCGTGGGTCTCGCCCTCATAGGCCGCCAGCGGATCGTCGCCGATCGCCGCTTCGGGGCCCTGGGCCAGTTCCGCGGCGTGCTCCTCGGCCGCCGTCGCCGGAGCGATCAGCGATTCCTGGAGTTTGCGGTACTGCGCGCGCAGCGCCGCGTCGCGGCTGGAGGCGGCGACGCGCAGGCGGTTCATGCCCGCGCCGGTGCCGGCGGGGATGAGGCGGCCGACGATCACGTTCTCCTTGAGGCCGATCAGCGAGTCCTTCTTGCCCTCGACCGCCGCCTGGGTGAGCACGCGGGTGGTCTCCTGGAACGAGGCCGCCGAGATGAACGAGCGCGTCTGCAGCGAGGCCTTGGTGATGCCGAGCAGCACCGGCTTGCCCTCGGCCGGCTTCTGGCCGGGCTCGAGCTTGCCGTTGTACTCCTGCATTTCCTCGTAATCGAGCTGTTCGCCGGCGAGCAGCGTGGTGTCGCCGCCGTCGGTGATCTCAACCTTCTGCAGCATCTGGCGAACGATCACCTCGATGTGCTTGTCGTTGATCTTGACGCCCTGCAAGCGGTACACTTCCTGGATTTCCGCGACGAGGTACTCGGCCAGCGCCTCGACCCCCATCACTTCCAGAATGTCGTGCGGGTTGGGCGAACCCGAGATCAGGTTGTCGCCCTTCTTGACCCAGTCGCCTTCCTGCACGTCGATCACCTTGGACTTGGGGATCAGGTATTCCACCGGATCGCCCTCTTCCGGGATGATCGCGATCTTGCGCTTGGCCTTGTAGTCGCGAACGAATTCGATGCGGCCCGAGGTCTTGGCGATGATCGCGTTGTCCTTGGGGATGCGCGCCTCGAACAGCTCCGCGACGCGCGGCAGACCGCCGGTGATGTCGCGGGTCTTGGCGGCTTCGCGGCTGGCGCGGGCGACGACGTCACCCGCTTCGACCCGCTGGCCGTCCTCGACCGAAAGCGTCGTGCCCGGGGCGAGCAGATAGCGCGCCGCTTCGCCGCTGGCCTCGTCGAGCAGGGTGATCCGCGGACGCAGATCCTCCTTCTTGGCGCGGGTGCCGCGGTTCTCGGTGATGACGCGGCTGGTCATGCCGGTCGCCTCGTCCGACTGCTCGGCCATCGTGCGGCCTTCGATCACGTCCTGGAACTTCACGATACCGGGCTGGTCGGTGATCACCGGCAGCGTGAACGGATCCCACTCGGCCAGGCGTTCGCCTTCCTTGATCTTGGCGCCGTCGGTGTGGAGCAGGTGCGTACCGTACGGCACGCGGTGCATCGCGCGCTCGCGGCCCTCAGTGTCGAGGACCACGATCTCGCCGCCACGCGCCAGGCTGAGGCGGCGGCCCCGCTTGTCGGTGATCGTCGGGATGTCGCGATAGACCACGGTGCCCTCGCAGATCGCCTCGAGGTGCGACTGCTCGTTGACCTGCGCCGCGCCGCCGATGTGGAAGGTGCGCATGGTGAGCTGCGTGCCCGGCTCGCCGATCGACTGGGCGGCGATGACGCCCACCGCTTCGCCGATGTTGACCGGGGTGCCGCGGGCGAGATCGCGCCCATAGCACTTGCCGCAGACGCCCTGCGTGGCTTCGCAGACCAGCGGCGAGCGGATGCGCGCGGCCTGAATGCCGGTCGCTTCGATCTTCGCGGTGGTCGGCTCGTCGAGCAGCGTGCCGGCCGGCACGATGACGGTGCCGTCCTTGTCGACGATGTCCTCGGCCAGCGTGCGGCCCAGGATGCGCTCGCCGAGCGAGGCGATCACGGCGCCGCCCTGTACGATCGAGCGCATTTCCAGCGCGCGTTCGGTGCCGCAGTCCTCGATCACGACGACGCAGTCCTGCGACACGTCGACCAGACGGCGGGTCAGGTAGCCCGAGTTCGCCGTCTTGAGCGCGGTGTCGGCCAGGCCCTTGCGGGCGCCGTGGGTCGAGTTGAAGTACTCGAGGACGGTCAGACCTTCCTTGAAGTTCGAGATGATCGGCGTCTCGATGATCTCGCCCGAAGGCTTGGCCATCAGGCCGCGCATGCCCGCGAGCTGCTTCATCTGGGTCGGCGAGCCACGCGCGCCGGAGTGCGACATCATGTAGATCGAGTTGACCGCCTTCTCGCGGCCATTGTCGTCCAGCGGCGTCGCCCGGATCTCGTCCATCATGGCGTTCGCCACCTGGTCGCCGCAACGGCTCCAGGCGTCGATCACCTTGTTGTACTTTTCCTGCTGGGTGATCAGGCCGTCCTGGTACTGCTGCTCGTAGTCGGCGACCAGGGCCTTGGTCTCGTCGACCAGCGCGTCCTTGGTGTCGGGGATGATCATGTCATCCTTGCCGAACGAGATACCCGCCTTGAAGGCGTTGCGGAAGCCGAGGCTCATGATCGCGTCGGCGAACAGCACCGTGTCCTTCTGGCCGGTGTGGCGATAGACCTCGTCGATCACGTCGCCGATGTCCTTCTTGGTGAGAAGGCGGTTGACGATCTCGAAGGGCACCTTGTGGCTCTTGGGCAGGCACTCGCCGATCAGCATGCGGCCCGGCGTGGTCTCGAAGCGCTTGAGGTACTCGCGGCCCTGCTCGTCGGTCTGCGGCACGCGGGCGATGATCTTCGAGTGCAGCGTCACCGCCTTCACTTCGAGCGCCTGGTGCACTTCGGCCATGTCGGCCAGCAGCATGCCTTCGCCCGGCTCGCCCTGGCGGTCCATCGACAGGTAGTAGAGGCCCAGCACCATGTCCTGCGAGGGCACGATGATTGGCTTGCCGTTGGCGGGCGACAGGATGTTGTTGGTCGACATCATCAGCACGCGCGCTTCGAGCTGGGCTTCCAGCGACAGCGGCACGTGGACGGCCATCTGGTCACCGTCGAAGTCGGCGTTGAACGCCGAGCAGACGAGCGGGTGCAACTGGATCGCCTTGCCTTCGATCAGCACGGGCTCGAACGCCTGGATGCCGAGACGGTGCAGCGTGGGCGCACGGTTCAGCAGAACCGGGTGCTCGCGGATGACCTCGTCCAGGATGTCCCAGACTTCCTTGCGCTCCTTCTCGACCCACTTCTTCGCCTGCTTGAGGGTCATCGACAGACCCTTGGCGTCGAGACGGGCGTAGATGAACGGCTTGAACAGCTCGAGCGCCATCTTCTTGGGCAAGCCGCACTGGTGCAGCTTGAGCTCGGGACCGGTCACGATGACCGAACGGCCCGAATAGTCCACGCGCTTGCCGAGCAGGTTCTGGCGGAAGCGGCCCTGCTTGCCCTTGAGCATGTCGGACAGCGACTTGAGCGGACGCTTGTTGGCGCCGGTGATGGTGCGGCCGCGGCGGCCGTTGTCGAACAGCGCGTCGACCGCTTCCTGCAGCATGCGCTTTTCGTTGCGGACGATGATGTCCGGCGCGCGCAGCTCCATCAGGCGCTTCAGGCGGTTGTTACGGTTGATCACGCGGCGGTAGAGATCGTTGAGGTCCGACGTCGCGAAGCGGCCGCCGTCGAGCGGCACCAGCGGGCGCAGTTCGGGCGGGATGACCGGGACGACGTCGAGGATCATCCACTCCGGACGGTTGCCCGAGTTGATGAAGCTTTCGACGACCTTCAGGCGCTTGATGATCTTCTTCGGCTTGAGTTCCGACTTGGTCTCTTCGAGTTCCTTCAGCAGGTCCTCGCGCTCACCCTCGAGATCGAGGTCGGCGAGCATATGCTTGACCGCTTCGGCGCCGATGCCGGCCGAGAAGGCGTCTTCGCCATATTCGTCCTGCGCGGCGAGGAGCTCGTCCTCGGTCAG
>DASVMK010000060.1:0-6831 GCA_036384395.1 Novosphingobium sp. | reverse complement strand
CGGCCAGCTGATGCGCGCCGCGGTGGAGCTCGCCAAGGACTGGCGCACCGACAAGTACTTGCGCAACCTCGAAGCGCTGATGATCGTCGCCGATGCCGAGACGATGCTGATCCTCACCGGCAACGGCGACGTGCTCGAGCCGGAAGAAGGCATCGCCGCGATCGGATCGGGCGGGAACTATGCGCTCTCGGCGGCCAAGGCGCTCGCCGACTACGAGGACGACGCCGAGAAGATCGCCCGCCGCGCGATGGCGGTCGCCGCCGAGGTCTGCGTGTTCACCAATGACCGCGTGACGGTGGAAGTGATCTGATTTTCCATAACCACCGTTCGTGTCGAGCGAAGTCGAGACACGTACCGCGCCGGTGTCTCGACTTCGCTCGACACGAACGGATGCTGTAGAGATCCTATGAACGACAACCTGACCCCCAAGGCCATCGTCGCCGCGCTCGACGAGCACATCATCGGCCAGGCCGAGGCCAAGCGCGCGGTCGCCGTCGCCTTGCGCAACCGCTGGCGCCGCCAGCGGCTCGGCGCCGAGCTGCGCGACGAGGTGACGCCCAAGAACATCCTGATGATCGGGCCGACGGGCTGCGGCAAGACCGAGATCAGCCGCCGCCTGGCGAAGCTGGCCGATGCTCCCTTCGTCAAGGTGGAGGCGACCAAGTTCACCGAAGTGGGCTATGTCGGCCGCGACGTCGAGCAGATCGCCCGCGATCTCGCCGAAGAGGCGATCCGGCTGGAGAAGGACCGCCGCCGCGAGGCGGTGCGCGAAGCCGCGTCGCAAGCGGCGATGGACCGTCTGCTCAAGGCGCTGGTCGGCGAGGGCGCCAGCGAGGCGACCCGCCAGAGCTTCCGCCAGCGCATCGTCGAGAACGCGATGAACGAGGTCGAAGTCGAGATCGAGCTCGAGGACAGCCCCAACATGCCGATGGAGATCCCCGGCATGGGCGGCTCGGTCGGCATGATCAACTTGTCCGACATGATGGGCAAGGCGTTCGGCCGCCAGAACCTCAAGCGCCGCAAGATGAAGGTGCCCGACGCCTGGGACAAGCTGGTCGACGAGGAAGCCGAGAAGCGCATGGACCAGGACGACGTCGCCCGCGTCGCGCTCCAGAACGCCGAGACCAACGGCATCGTCTTCCTCGACGAGATCGACAAGATCGCGGTGAGCGACGTTCGCGGCGGTTCGGTCAGTCGTGAGGGCGTGCAGAGGGACTTGTTGCCCCTGATCGAGGGCACCACCGTGGCCACCAAGTACGGTCCGATGAAGACCGACCACGTCCTGTTCATCGCCTCGGGCGCGTTCCACGTCGCCAAGCCGAGCGACATGCTGCCCGAACTCCAGGGCCGCCTGCCGATCCGCGTCGAACTCAAGGCGCTGAGCGAGGCCGATTTCGTCCGCATCCTCTCAGAGACCCGCGCCAACCTCGTCGAACAGTACCGCGCGCTGCTCGGCACCGAGAAGGTGACGCTCGAGATCACCCCCGAAGCCGTCCGCGAAGTCGCGCGGATCGCCGCGCAGGTGAACGAAAGCGTCGAGAACATCGGCGCGCGCCGCTTGCAGACGGTGATGGAAAAACTGCTCGAAGACCTGAGCTTCGAGGCCGAGGACCGCACCGGCGAGACCGTGCGGATCGACGAGGCCTACGTGCGCGACAGGCTCGAAGGGCTGGCGAAGGACAGCGACCTGTCGAAGTACATTTTGTAGTCGTGCAGGCAGCACCTATGAGCACCCCGCCCGACGACCGCCCGATCTACCGCCTCCTCACCGGCAAGGACGACCGCGCCTTCTGCGACCGCGTGTCCGAGGCGCTGGCGCAGGGCTGGCGGCTCTACGGCTCGCCGACGATTGCCTACGATCCGCAGTCGCACTGCATGAAGGCGGCGCAGGCGGTGGTGTGGCACGATGCGGACGTGGTGAAGCCTACTCCGCCGCCTCGTTGACCTGCTCGATCTCCGCCGCCTGGCGCGCCCACATCTCCGCGTAGAGGCCGTCGCGGCGCAGCAACTCGCCGTGCGAGCCCTGCTCGGCCAGCCGCCCCTCGTTCAGCACCAGGATCCGGTCCGCCTCGGCGATGGTCGAAAGCCGGTGGGCGATCGACAGGCTGGTCCGCCCGGTGGAGACCGCGTGCAGCGTCGCCAGGATATCCTGCTCGGTGCGGGTGTCGAGCGCGCTGGTCGCCTCGTCGAGCAGCAGGATCGGCGGGTTCTTGATCAGCGTGCGGGCGATGGCGACGCGCTGCTTCTCGCCGCCCGACAGCTTGAGCCCGCGCTCGCCGACTTCGGTGGCGAAGCCTTGGGGGAGGCGTTCGATCAGCGGCATCAAGGCGGCGGCGCGGGCGGCGGCGGCGATGTCCTCGGTGGTCGCGCCCTCGCGGCCGTAACCGATATTGTAGCCGATGGTGTCGTTGAACAGCACGGTGTCCTGCGGCACGATGCCGAGCGCCTTGCGCAAGCTTTCCTGCGTCACCGTTTTGATATCCTGCCCATCGATCAGGATGCGGCCGAACCAGGGGTCGTAGAAGCGGAAGATCAACCGTGCGATCGTACTCTTGCCGGCGCCCGAGGGACCGACGATCGCCACCTGGCTGCCCGCGGGCACTTCGAAGCTCAGCCCCTGGAGGATCGTGCGGTCCGGTTCGTAGCCGAAGATCACCTCGTCGAAGACCAGCGTCGGGCGCGGGGCGACGAGCGCCGGGGCGCCGGGCGCGTCCTTCACTTCGACATCGGTGTCGAGCAGCAGGAACATCGCCGCCATGTCGATCAACCCTTGGCGGATGGTGCGATAGACCATGCCGAGCATGTCGAGCGGCCGGAAGAGTTGGGTGAGGTAGGTGTTGACGAAGACGAGGTCGCCCACCGTCAGCTGCCCGCGCGACCAACCCCAGACGGTATAGGCCATTGCGCCCGCCATCAGCAGGTTCACGATGACGGCCTGCGCGATGTTGAGCAGGCCGAGGCTGTTCTCGCTCTTCACCGCGGCATCGGCATAGGCTCGCGTGGCGCGGGCATAGCGCGCCTGCTCGCGCGCCTCGGCGCCGAAGTACTTCACCGTTTCGTAGTTCAGCAGCGAATCCACCGCCCGCGCCATCGCCTGGCCGTCGAGCCGGTTCATCTTCTCGCGCAGCGCGTTGCGCCATTCTGTGATCCACCGTGTGACCGCGGCATAGGCGACCACCGACACCGCCGTCGCGGCGACCAGCCCCCAGCCGAAGTGGAGCTGGAAGATCACCGCCACCGCGATCAACTCGATCGCGGTCGGCGCGATGTTGAACAGCATGAAATAGAGCATCACGTCGATGCTCTTGCTGCCGCGCTCGATCACCTTGGTGACCTCGCCGGTGCGGCGGGCGAGATGGAAGCGCAGCGACAGCGTGTGCAACCGGGCGAAGACATCCTCCGCCAGCGAGCGCGTCGCGTCCTGTCCTACGCGCTCGAACACGATGTTGCGCAAGTTGTCGAAGGCGAGCCCGGCGAAACGGCCCAGCGCGTAGGCGAGCACCAGCGCCATCGCGACGGTGGTGGCGGGATCGCCGATCACCGTCATCGTGTCGACCGCGCGCTTGTAGGCGAAGGGCAGCGCCAGCGTGACCGCCTTGGCCGCGAGGATCAGCACCACCGCCCAGGCGATCCGCCAGCGCAGCGCCGGGTTATCGGCGGGCCACAGATAAGGCAGGAAGCGCTTGAGCGTGCCCCAGCCGTCGTGGCGGGAAGCGGGGTCGTTGGTGGAGGTGTCCGGCGGCATGCGGCCTATGTAGGAGGATCGCGGCGAAACGAAAGGCGGGCGTTCGCGCGGCTAGCGGACCTTGCCCGTGTCGAACAGCACGCGCTTGGTGCGAAAGTCGATCGCCACGCGCCCGAACAGGCGCAGCTCGCGCATGCCGAGCAGCAGCGCCGGGCGGCGCGCGAGCCCCAGCCGCTCGAACGGCGGCGCGTCGGTAAAGGCGATCACCAGGTTGGTGATGCCGACGTCCTGGATTTTCAGCACCCGCGCGACGCCGAGGTCAGCGATCACTTCGTGCCCGGTCACGCTCACGAGGGTGGCCTTGGTCGGCAGATCGCGCTGGCGCAGCGCCTGCTGTAGCGCGCGATTGCCGATCGAGGTGCCGGCGCCGGTATCGATCACCACGCTCGTTCGGACGCCGTCGATCGTCGCGTCGGCCATGATGAGCTGCCCCGCATGCCGGCGTGCCGTGACGACGATCTCGTAGCCACGGTCGCCGCCCAGCCCGCGGGCATCGCCGATCTCCAGCATGTTGCGGCCGAAATCGAGCAGCACGCGCTGGTTCTGCAGACTGTCGAGCCCGACGATGCCGTCCGCGCCGATGTGCTCGCGGCGGAGCAGCGGAACCGAGATGTCCGGCAACGCGCGCGCGCCGAGGCCGATCTCGGTGATGAGCGCCGTCTCGACGGTTGCCGTGCCGCCCATCCCGACGATGCGGAGCGACGGGCCTAGCGGCAGCGCCAGGCGGATGGCGATTTCGCTGGCCAGCACCGTGCGCTGCGAGCCGGTGTCGACAAGGAAACGGTAGGTGCCGTGTTCGGCCAACCGTATCGGCACGGTCAATCGCGCAAAGCGGTCGGCCTCGGCGGCAACGAGATCGACCTCGGCAGCGGGGGTGGGCTCGGGGGAGATCGGGGGCGCCGGCATCGCCGCGCTTGCGAGCTGCAGGGCGATTGCCGGACCGATCGGGGTCATGGCAGGTCTCCCGTCGAAGGCGAGTCTGTCACATCGCCTCGGGATGGGATCATACCATGTCCTGGGGCGCCGCGCGAATCGCGGGGTGCGTCAGGCCGCTGCCTCCGGGGCGACGGCCGGCGGGGATTCCGGCGGCGCCTTGGGTTTGCGGAGCATCGCCCAGCCCTCGCGGATCAGCGACGGCCAGAGCAACCACAGCGTCGCGGCGTATGTCGCGGCGCCGGCGGCGGTGAGCAGCAGCAGCAGGATGGGCGCGGGCAGCGGGGGCTCGGCCAACTCGATGCCCCATACGACCAGCGCCATCGCCAGGCAGCCGACCGCCGCCGGTGCAAGCGCGACGGCGAGGTCGCGAAACCGGGCGCCGATCGCCGGCAGCGTGACCGCCAGCGTCACCACCAGCAGCAGTGGCGCGGCGACGTGCCAGGCGTCGACCAGCCCGGCGGGGCCACGGGCGACGGCGAAGAAGAAGCACATCGGCATGATCACCGCGCCGCAGGCGTTGGTCGCAACGTAGATCGCCGGCCGGCCGAGCGCATTGGTGGCGGGCGAGCAGACGATCTGCAGCGCCATCGCCGGCATGGCGATCGCCAGCCCGGCGACGATCGGGATCATCTCGTGCCACTTGGGGCCGAAGAAGGTCTCGACCAGTGGCCCGGCGACGAGGCTCAGGCCGACGTAGAACGGCGCCGCGACCAACATCGTCATTCGCGCGCTGGCGATGAAGGCAGGGCCGATTGGCTTGCCGCCGTTGGCGAGCTCGGCATAGGCGGGGAAAGCGACCTCGTTCAGCGGCGGCAGGAAGCGGCCGGTGAAGATCAGCACCAGGAATAGCGATTCGGAATAGAGGCCAAGGTCGTGCGGGGTGAAGGCGCGGCCGGCGATGACGATGTCGGACTGGCTCTGGATGATCCAGAAGAGCTGGCAGACGGTCAGCGCGGTGCCGAAGCTGACGATGTCGCGCGCGCCGCGAAAGTCGAAGGTCGGCCGCACCAGCCCACCCGCGGCGATGGTGAGGCCCAGGCCCCGCACCGCGAACAGCGCGATCGGCGCGAAGACCAGCGCCCAGACGCCGTAGCCCAGCCAGGCGAGCGTGAGCGCGACGCCCGCGCCGGTCGTCGCGCAGACGAGATTGACCAGCGCCTGGCTGCGGAACTGCAGCTCCCGTGCGAGCAGTGAGGAGGGTAGGGCGATGAACGGGGTGGTCAGGAAAATCAGGGCCTGGACGCGCAACATGTCCGCCACCATCGGCTGCCCGTAATAGGCGGCGGCGAGCGGGGCGGCGAGGAACTGGGTGGCGGCGAGCAGCACGTTCGACACGATCAGCAGGCCGAACACCTGACCGATGCGGCGTTCGTCCACCGTGCGGGCGCGGATCAGGCTGGTGGCGAAGCTGTAGCCGTTGACGAAGTTCAGCGCGGTGAGCACCGCCTGCGTCATGGCGAACAGGCCGAAGTCGTGCGGTGACAGCAAGCGCACCACCAGGATGGTCGAGGCCCAGGTGATCAGCTGCGACAGCACCTGGCTGCCCCACCGCCAGAAGACGGCACTGCGCACACGCGCGGCGAAGCCGTGGCTTTCGGATTCGTGCGGTATGTCATGCGCGGTCATCCGGCTCCGATAGCCTCGATTGGTGAAGATACGCTATGATCCAGTTAGGCCGAATCCGACCGATCCTGGGATTCTCAAGGATTTGCACGCCGCCACCAGCCGTTCGGTCGATCCTGCGTCAAACCGTTCCATGCCCGATGCCGCCCACCCGCGGGCTTTCCCAGGGGCGTAAAGTGCGGAATTCTGCGATGCGCCACACGGGTTGAAACAAAACTGAAAAAAGGCGTTGACCGACTCAGCCCCCCTATCTAGAGGGCTGTTCACCGGACGGGAACGCCGCTTCGCAAGAGCGGTTGACCGACTGGTCGCCTACATACACGGATGACGGTTCCCCCGGTATCGAAATCGGGGTGGCTGGTTGTCCGGCTCGTTTCGTCGGCGGTTCTTTGACATTGTAGGAACAGATGAAGGGACATGTGGGCGACGGCGCCCGGTCCGGGGGTTTTAAGGCTCCGGGAACCGGTATAGGTCGTTGTTGTGCATATGTCCTTACGTAACCATACGTTTGAATTAAGTGCAGCAAC
>DASVMK010000059.1:0-8243 GCA_036384395.1 Novosphingobium sp. | reverse complement strand
GCCTTGGCGATGGCCAGGCTGGTGCCGAGGATCGCGTTGGCGCCGAGGCGGCTCTTGTTCTCGCTGCCGTCGAGCGCGATCATCGTCAGGTCGATGTCGCGCTGGTCCTCGCCGTCGAGGCCGAGCAGCGTGTCGCGGATCTCGCCGTTGACCGCGTCGACCGCTTTCAGCACGCCCTTGCCGAGGTAGCGGCTCTTGTCGCCGTCGCGCAGCTCGACCGCCTCGTGCGCGCCGGTCGAGGCGCCCGAGGGCACCGCCGCGCGACCGAAGCTGCCGTCATCGAGCAGCACATCGACCTCGACGGTCGGGTTGCCGCGGCTGTCGAGGATTTCGCGGCCGTGGATGTCGATGATGGCGGTCATGAGGGGCTTCGCTCCGGCTTTGGGGGAAGTTGAGGGGCTCGCCGCGCTCCTTGGCAGGCGGAACCTTGGCAAGCAAGCCGCGTTGCAGCTTTATCGCCGCGCGGGCTTGCACTCAGGCCCGCGCTGTTTAGATTTCGGGGTCCCATCCTGGGCGAAAGGACAAGCATCATGGCCGAAACCACCGCACCTGAACCTGTCGATACCGCCGGCACCACCGCGACGGACAGCTCGAAGGCGCGCTTCGCCAAGGCGATCGAGGAAGCGAAGGCCGGCGTCCAGGCGCTCGGCAAGGAAGCGCAAGGCCGCGCCGGCGATTATCGCGAGAAGGCCAGCGCCGCTCGCAGCGAATGGCTCGACGAAGCCAAGGCCTATGGCAACCAGGCCAAGGAAAAGGCCACCGAGCTGGCCGTCGAAGGCAAGGCCCGCGCGAGCGAGGCGATCCTGACGCTCGGCAAGATGGTCGAGGAGAACGTCGAGACGATCGACGCCCGGCTCGGTCCAAAGTATGGCGACTATGCCCGCAAGGCGAGCACCTCGATCCAGGACGCCGCCGCCCGCCTCGACGCCAAGGACCTTGGCGAGATCGGCGAGGAGGCGCGCGCCTTCGTCCGCAAGAGCCCTGGCCTCGCCATCGGCCTCGCCGCCGTGGCCGGCTACATGCTCGCTCGCGCGTTCCGCGGATCGAGCGACGGTGCGAGCGACTGAGCGGCGGCGCGGCACCGGATCGCCCCCCGCTCATGGCCTCACGCCTGGACTATCCTGCGCTCGACGAGCCGTTCGGTGACGCCGATGCCGACGCCGCCGAACAGGCGGCCGAGCGCTCGCTGGTCGATGACGTGCGCCAGCTCGCCGACGACGCGCGGCGGCTGGCCGAGGCCGAAGTGGTGTACCAGAAGGCGCGCACCGCCTTTGCCCTGGCCGAGCTGCGGACGATCTTCGCGCTCGGCCTCGCGGCGGTGGCGATGGTGTTCATCGCGCTGATGGCGCTGACCTTCGGGTTGATCCTGGCGCTGAGCCCGCACCTCACCGCCTGGGGCGCCACGGGCGTCGTCGTCTCGGCGCTGATCCTCGCGACGCTGGCCTGCGGCACTTGGGCGAGCGTGTTGTGGCGGGGAATGGTGGCGCGGCTCGGCGGATCGGGGAAGCGGGCGTGAAGCCGGCGCACCTCCACCTCGCCGAAGCGCGGCAGGCGCGCGACGCGGCCCGCGCCACGTTCGATGCGAATCTCGCGCAGGTGAAGGACGACCTTGCCGCGCGCGGAGTCGGCGGCCGCGTGGCCGACCGGCTCGGCGAGGACGCGCGGACGGTACTGGGCGAAGCGCTCGACATCGCCGGCGAAAGCAAGGGCGTGATCGCCGGCACGGTGGCGATGCTCGCGCTGTGGTTCCTTCGCCAGCCGATCATCGCCTGGGTCGCCGGCATGATCCAGGACGACGACGCAGACGCCGCTTACGACGGGGCCGGAACAGGGAAACAAAAGGAAAACCACCGATGAGCGAAATCACCCAGATCCCCGAATCCGACCTGACCCCGGTCGGCCAGACCCCAATCGAAGACCCGCCGGTTTCCGAGCAATCGGGTGCCGAGCGCACGCTCGACAAAGTGACCGGCTTCGCCCGCGAGCATCCCGCGCTGGCGGTCGCTAGCGGACTTGCCGTCGGCGTGCTCGCCGCGGCCCTGCTGCGTGGCCGCCTGCGCAGCACCTCGATCGGCCGAGGCGCCGGAGCAAGCCTGGCCAAGCGCGCGCTCGCGCTCGCCGCAGCGGCCGGCGAGATCGGACTCAACCTCAGCCGCGAGGCGCGCGAAAGCGCCAGCCATGCCGCCGAGGAAGGGCGCAAGCGGATCGGCCACGAGGCCACCGTGGTCCGCCATCACGCCGCCCGCCTCGGTGGCGAGGCACGCGGCACCGGCAAGCGCCTGGTCGAGGAGGCCCGCCGCCTCGCATCGCGCGCGACTCACTGACGATAGCATATTGAAAATCGGCGCGAAGGGCGGGCCGCGTGGCTTGCCCTTCGCGCCGGGCAAAAATATAGCGACGCCTTCCCTCCCCGGAGAGCCTCGACTTATGCAGAAACTCCACCTCGTCATGGGCGGCCGCGTCAGCGATCCCCAAACCCTGGATTTCGTCGATCTCGACGCCATCGACCTGGTGGGCGTGTTCCCCGATTACGAGACCGCCGAAGACGCCTGGCGCGGCTGCGCCCAGCGCACGGTCGATGACGCCGAAATGCGCTATGTGATCGTCCACCTGCACCGCCTGCTGGAGCCCGACCTGCCGGCTGCGTGAGCCGGGCGGCGTCACGTTTTTTGGGTTCACGCAGAGCAAAGAACGCGAAGGGGTCGCGCCCGGCCGAAGGCCTGTTTTCCTATCTCTCCCTATGATTTGAAACGCGGATTCGCCGCAGGCACGACTCCTCTGTGTCTCTGCGCGAGCAATCTCTCTTCTTCCTTCCTTCCTTCTCCGCGCCTCCGCGTCTCCGCGTGAACCAAACCGACGCGCGACGCCGCCTGCGCCCCCTCCACCATTCGGCGGATGGTCCCCCTCCCAAAGCGAGGTCGGGGAGGATTGGGCATGGCTGAGCGCCCGCTGGCGAGGCCGGGGTAAACGCCGGGGGAGCTGCGCGACGACGGAACGCGGCCGGCGTGGGGATTTGCGCTCAATCGGTCGCGAATGGCGGATGAGGATAGCGCCATGAACTCATCGGCTCGGCCCTGGGTGACCCGGCGGGGGCGGGTTGGGCTCGCACCCCTGCCGCCGGCCCCTCGGGAGAAGGCCCCAGGCTCTGTCCACGCATCCGGGATGTGCGGCGCCGAAACACCGACCGCATGCTGCGAGGCGCCTCGCGGCCGTCGCGCCGCAGCGTACAACCTATATGGTTCGTTTTATCAAGATCGGCGTCCCCACAGGAACGCTCAGATGAACTCGATGCCTTCGACCACGTAGAAACGGTCGCCCGAGGGCACGGTCACTTCGATCTCGTCCTCGACCTTGCGGCCGATCAGCGCCTTGCCCAGCGGCGAGTTGTAGCTGATCCGGCCGATCTTGGCATCGGCCTCGTAAGGCCCGACGATCTGGTAGCGCACCGGCTTGTCGTCGTCATCGAGCAGGGTGACGGTGGCGCCGAAGACGATGCGGTCGCCCGAAAGCGTCGTGGGATCGATGATGTTCGCGCGGCTGATCTTGTCCTCGAGGTCGGCGATCTGCGCCTCGACCTGGCCCTGGCGCTCCTTGGCGGCATGGTATTCGGCGTTCTCGGACAAGTCCCCGTGCGCGCGCGCTTCCTCGATCGCATCGACGATCTGCGGACGCTCGACGCGCAGCGCCTTCAGCTCCGCCAACAGCTTCTCATAGCCGTCCGCCAGCATCGGCAGCTTCTCGACACTCGCCATATATCCAATGCCCTCCATGACCCGCAGACCCCTTGCCGACAACGACTAAGCCGCTCTGCCGTTCCAGCGGAACGGACCGGCAGGCCGCGATGTCGGGGGAGGCTTTGATCTGTTTAACTATAATAGGACTGTAGCGACCGTACTTCAAGTTTCGCGCCGCGCAACGCGCCAATCGCCTCGGCCGCCGCGCACGAGGCGGCGGCGGTGGTGAAGTACGGTACCTTGGCGTGCAGCGCGGAGGCGCGGATGGACTGCGAATCCTTGAGGCTTTGCCAGCCTTCGGTAGTGTTGAAGATCATCGCGATGTCGCCATCGACGATTCGGTCGACGATGTGCGGACGGCCTTCGGCTACCTTGTTGACCATTTCCACCGGCACGCCGGCGTCAGCGAGATAGCGTTGTGTGCCGCCGGTGGCGATGATCGTGAAGCCCAGCGAAACGAGCTTCCGCACCGCCGGCAGGATCACCGGCTTGTCGCCGTCCTTGACCGAGACGAAGATCACCCCCTGCTGCGGCAGCAGCGTGCCCGCGCCGAGCTGCGACTTGGCGAAAGCTGTGGCGAAATCGCCATCGATCCCCATGACTTCGCCGGTGGACTTCATCTCCGGGCTGAGTACCGGATCGACGCCGGGGAAGCGCGCGAAGGGGAACACCGCCTCCTTCACCGCCATGTAATCGAGCTTGCGCTTGAACGGCGGGAAGCTGTCGAGCTTCTCGCCGGCCATCACCCGTGCGGCGATCTTAGCGACCGGCTGGCCGATCGCCTTGGCGACGAAAGGTACCGTGCGGCTGGCGCGCGGGTTGACCTCGATCAGGTAAACCTCGTTGCCCTTCACCGCGAACTGGATGTTCATCAGCCCGCGCACGCCCAGCGCGAAGGCCAGCGCTTCGGCCTGGCGCTCCATCTCGGCGACGATCTCGGGCGCGAGGTTGTAGGGCGGCAAGGTGCAGGCGCTGTCGCCCGAATGGATGCCCGCCTCCTCGATGTGCTGCATGACGCCGGCCACGACCACGCGCTCGCCGTCGCACAGCGCATCGACGTCGCATTCGACCGCATCGCGCAAGTACTGGTCGATCAGCACCGGACTGTCGCCCGAGACCTGGACGGCGGTGGCGATGTAATCGTCGAGCTGCGCGACGCTGTCGACGATCTCCATCGCCCGCCCGCCAAGCACGTAGCTCGGCCGCATCAGCACCGGATAGCCGATGCGCGCCGCCACCGCGACCGCCTCGTCGCGGCTGCGGGCGATGCCGTTGAGCGGCTGCTTGAGACCGAGCTTCTCGACCAGCGCGGCGAAACGCTCGCGGTCTTCGGCCAGGTCGATCGCGTCGGGCGAGGTGCCGAGGATGGGAATCCCCGCGTCCTCCAGCGCCTGCGCCAGCTTGAGCGGGGTCTGCCCGCCGAACTGTACGATGACGCCGAGCAGCTCGCCGCGCGACTTCTCGACGCGCAGGATCTCCAGCACGTCCTCGCCGGTCAGCGGCTCGAAGTAGAGGCGGTCCGAGGTGTCGTAGTCGGTGGAGACCGTCTCCGGGTTGCAGTTGATCATGATCGTCTCGTAGCCGGCCTCCTCAAGCGCGAAGCAGGCGTGGACGCAGCAGTAGTCGAACTCGATGCCCTGGCCGATGCGGTTCGGCCCGCCGCCCAGGATCACGACCTTGCGGCGGTCGGAGGGCGCGGCCTCGCACTCCGGTTCGCCGAAACTCGGCGCCTCGTACGTCGAGTACATGTAGGGGGTGACCGCCTCGAACTCGGCGGCGCAGCTGTCGATGCGCTTGAACACCGGGTGGACGCCCAGGCGGTGGCGCAGCTCGCAGACTTCCTTCTCGCTGGTCGCGCCGGCCATCGCCTTGATCGCGTCGTGGAGCAGGCCCGAGCGGCGCGCCTGGGTCTCGGCCATGCCGCCTGCGACGTGGACCGAGCGCACCGCCAGCGTGGCGAGGCGGCGGTCGGAGAAGCCCATCGCCTTGAGCGCGCGCAGCTCTTCGGCCTCGAGCGGCAGGCCGTTCTTCATCACCTGGTCTTCCGCCGCGACGATCTCGGCGATGTGGCGCAAGAACCAGAGATCGTAGTGGGTGATCGCGTGGATCTCGTCGATCGTCAGCCCCTCGCGCATCGCCTGCGCGACGTTGAGCAGCCGGTCGGGCGTCTGTTTGGCAAGCGCGGCGGTGATCGCGTCGCGATCGGCGCCTTCCAGCGCGGCGACGCGGTTGAAGCCGTCGAGCCCGGTTTCGAGCCCGCGCAGCGCCTTCTGCATCGATTCCTTGAAATTGCGGCCGATCGCCATGACCTCGCCGACCGACTTCATCGCGGTCGACAGCACCGCCTCGGAGCCTTTGAACTTCTCGAAGGCGAAGCGCGGGATCTTGGTGACGACGTAGTCGATCGAGGGCTCGAAGCTCGCCGGGGTGGCGCCGGTGATCTCATTGGTCAGCTCGTCGAGCGTGTAGCCGACGGCGAGCTTCGCCGCGACGCGCGCGATCGGGAAGCCGGTAGCCTTCGAGGCGAGCGCCGAGGAGCGCGACACGCGCGGGTTCATCTCGATGACGATCAGGCGGCCGTCCTTCGGATTGACCGCGAACTGCACGTTGGAACCACCTGTTTCGACGCCGATTTCCCGAAGGACCGCGATCGATGCGTTGCGCATGATCTGGTATTCCTTGTCGGTCAGCGTCAGCGCCGGGGCGACGGTGATCGAATCGCCGGTGTGGACGCCCATCGGATCGACGTTCTCGATCGAGCAGATGATGATGGCGTTGTCGTGCCGGTCGCGCACAACTTCCATCTCGTATTCTTTCCAGCCGAGCAGCGATTCCTCGATCAGCACCTCGGTGGTCGGCGAAGCGTCGAGGCCCGAGCGGACGATCGCCTCGAACTCGGCCTTGTTGTAGGCGACGCCGCCGCCGGTGCCGCCCAGCGTGAAGCTGGGGCGGATGATCGAGGGCAAGCCGGTGCGCTCGAGCACCGCGAACGCTTCCTCGACGTTGTGCGCCACGCCCGAACGCGCCGATTCCAGCCCGATCTTGTCCATCGCGTCGCGGAAGCGCAGGCGATCCTCGGCCTTGTCGATGGCGTCGGCGTCGGCGCCGATCATCTTGACGCCGAACTTCTCCAGCGTGCCGTCGTTGAACAGCGCCAGCGCGGTGTTGAGCGCGGTCTGCCCGCCCATCGTCGGCAGCACCGCGTCGGGCCGCTCCTTCTCGATGATGCGCGCGACGATCTCGGGCGTGATCGGCTCGATGTACGTCGCGTCGGCCATGTCCGGATCGGTCATGATCGTCGCCGGGTTGGAGTTGACGAGGACCACGCGGTAGCCCTCCTCCTTCAGCGCCTTGATCGCCTGGGTGCCGGAATAGTCGAACTCGCAGGCCTGGCCGATGACGATCGGGCCGGCGCCGATGACGAGGATCGAGGAGATGTCAGTGCGTTTGGGCATCTAGGGTTTCCGCAAGGGAGGAGTGTCTAAAAATGTTCGGGCGGCCGGAACTCAGGCCGTCAGCGCGGCGAATTTGTCGGCCCAGAACTCGGGACCGGCGCCGGCGCCGGCCTGGACGAGCGGGTCGGCCGCCTGGAGCGCCTTCAACTCGGCGCGGAAGGCGTCGAGCTGGAACTGGTGCATCGCGCCGCCGTAGTCGTTCGGCTTGGTCGCCCAGCCGCCCTTGGCGATCATGTGCTCGACGAAGGCGGCCGCCGCGCGCTTGGTCGCGCCGCGCGCCTTGGGGCCGAACTTGCGCACGGCGATCTGGAACTTGTCCTCGATGATGAGATCGAGGTCGCTGCGCGGAAACCAGCGCCCGGCGATGTTGATGTCGTTCGCTGCGGTGGCGACGAAGTGGGAGAACGCGGCCTGTTCGAGGTCGGTGAGGCTCATTTCGTCATCTCCACGAAGCGTTCGAACAGGTAGAAGCTGTCCTGCGGCCCCGGGCTCGCCTCGGGGTGGTACTGGACGCCGAAGGCGCGCTTGCCCTTGACCGCGATGCCACAGTTCGAACCGTCGAACAGCGAGACGTGAGTCTCCTCGACGCTGTCGGGTAGCGCCGCGTTGTCCACCGCGAAGCCGTGGTTCATCGAGGTGATCTCGACCACGCCATCCGCCAGCCGCTTGACCGGATGGTTGGCGCCGCGGTGCCCCTGGTGCATCTTGGTGGTCCTGGCGCCGGCGGCGAGGCCGAGCATCTGGTGGCCGAGGCAGATGCCGAAGATCGGCACGTCCCGGTCGAGCAGCGCCCTGATCGTCGGCACCGCGTACTCGCCGGTCGCCGCCGGGTCGCCCGGGCCGTTGGAGAGGAACACGCCGTCGGGCTTCAATTCGAGGATCTCGTCGAGCGGGGTCTGCGCCGGCACCACCGTCACCCGCGCACCGGCCTTCACCAGGTTGCGGAAGATGTTGTCCTTCGAGCCGTAGTCGACCGCGACCACGTGCGGGCGGTCGTCGCCGGGCGCGCGAGCGTAGCCTTTGCCCAGTTCCCACGGCCCGCCTTCCCACCGCT
>DASVMK010000058.1:0-22368 GCA_036384395.1 Novosphingobium sp. | reverse complement strand
CAAGGAGCCGGGCGTGTACTACGGCCAGTGCTCGGAGCTGTGCGGCGCCAAGCACGGCTACATGCCGATCGCCGTCGAGGCGCTGCCCCGCGCGCAGTTCAACGCCTGGGTCCTGACCCAGTCGGGCGGCACGATCGACGGTCAGCCCAAGCCGGCCGAGCCCGCTGCGGCGGCGCCTGCCGCGGCCCCGGCCGCCGCTCCGGCTAGCGCGCCCGCCGCGCCCGCCGCTTCCGCTTCTCCGGCGCCCGCCGCCTGACTCCAGAATAGAACAGCAAGGTCCACCCGATCATGGCAACCATCGCCCCCGACACCTTCCAGGCCCACGGCGACGCGCACGGGCACGCCGATCATGACCACAAGCCGGGCTTCTTCGCCCGCTGGTTCATGTCGACGAACCACAAGGACATCGGCACCCTCTACCTGATCTTCGCGATCATGGCCGGCCTCATCGGCGGCATCTTCTCGGGCATGATGCGCGTGGAGCTGGCCGAGCCGGGCATCCAGTACCTGGATACCTTCGCGCGCTGGTTCGGTGCGACCAACCCCGATTTCAACCAGACGCTCCACACCTGGAACGTGCTGATCACCGCGCACGGCCTGATCATGGTGTTCTTCATGGTCATGCCGGCGATCATCGGCGGCTTCGGCAACTGGTTCGTGCCGATCATGATCGGCGCGCCCGACATGGCCTTCCCGCGGATGAACAACATCTCGTTCTGGCTGACCGTCTCGGGCTTCGCCTCGCTGATGATCTCGGCCTTCGTGCCGGGCGGCACGGGCAACGGCGCCGGCACGGGCTGGACGGTCTATGCCCCGCTGTCGACTTCGGGCTCGGCGGGTCCGGCGGTCGATTTCGCGATCTTCTCGCTGCACCTCGCGGGCGCGGCGTCGATCATGGGCGCGATCAACTTCATCACCACCATCTTCAACATGCGCGCGCCGGGCATGACCCTGCACAAGATGCCGCTGTTCGTGTGGTCGGTGCTGGTCACCGCCTTCCTGCTGCTGCTGGCCCTTCCGGTCCTCGCCGCGGCGATCACCATGCTCATCACCGATCGCAACTTCGGCACGACCTTCTTCGACCAGGCCGGCGGCGGCGATCCGGTGCTCTACCAGCACTTGTTCTGGTTCTTCGGCCACCCCGAAGTGTACATCATGATCCTGCCGGGCTTCGGCATCGTCAGCCAGGTCATCTCGACCTTCTCGAAGAAGCCGGTGTTCGGCTATCTCGGCATGGCTTACGCGATGGTCGCGATCGGCGTCGTCGGCTTCATCGTCTGGGCCCACCACATGTACACCACGGGCCTGTCGGTGAACACGAAGATGTACTTCACCGCCGCGACGATGGTCATCGCGGTGCCCACCGGCATCAAGATCTTCTCGTGGATCGCGACGATGTGGGGCGGCTCGATGGAGTTCAAGTCGCCGATGGTCTGGGCGATCGGCTTCATCTTCCTGTTCACCGTGGGCGGCGTGACCGGCGTGGTGCTGGCCAACGGCGGCGTCGACGACGTGCTGCACGACACCTACTATGTCGTCGCGCACTTCCACTACGTGCTGTCGCTGGGTGCGGTCACCGCGCTGTTCTGCGGGTTCTATTACTGGTTCCCGAAGATGAGCGGCCGCTGGCACTCCGAGTTCCTGTCGCATCTGCACTTCTGGGTGTTTTTCGTCGGCGTGAACCTGATCTTCTTCCCGATGCACTTCCTGGGGCTCCAGGGCATGCCGCGCCGTTATCCGGACTACGCGGAAGCTTATGCCCACTGGAACCACGTGGCGACGGTCGGCTACTTCATCATGGCCGCCTCGATCGTGATCTTCCTGTTCAACGTCGCCTACGCGCTGGCGTTCGGCAAGAAGGCCTCGGGCAACTACTGGGGCGAAGGCGCGACGACGCTGGAGTGGACGCTGTCCAGCCCGCCGCCGTTCCACCAGTTCGAGACGCTTCCCGTCATCGACGACAAGGCGCATCACTAAGCGGTTGCTCGACAAAGGGCTTTCGCAAACGAAGGGGCCGGCGGGTTTATCCTGCCGGCCCTTTTCCGTTGGAAACGAGCTTTGCCTTTGCCCCCCGCGACGCCCGCGCTTATAGGCGCTGCCATGAGCGCTAGCACCCAACCCATGCCCGCCGACTGGCGGCATTTCTTCGCACTGACGAAGCCGCGGGTGATGAGCCTCGTCATCTTCACCGGGTTGTGCGGGCTGCTGGCGGCGCCGGGGTACATCCAGCCCGTGCTGGGCTTTACCGCGATCCTGTGCATCGCGATGGGCGCGGGCGGGGCGGCGGCGCTCAACCAGTGGTGGGAAGCCGACATCGACGCCGGTATGAAGCGCACCGCCAATCGGCCGCTGCCCTCGGGCAAGATGGACCGCACCTCGGCGCGCGACTTCGGCGGCGCGCTGTCGGCCGCCTCGGTGTTCCTCATGGGCTTCGCGATCGGCTGGCTGGCGGCGGCGATCCTGGCGGTCTCGATCTTCTACTACGCGGTGATCTACACGATCTGGCTCAAGCCGCGCACCCCGCAGAACATCGTCATCGGCGGCGGCGCCGGCGCGTTCCCGCCGCTGATCGGCTGGATCGCGGTGACCGGCGACGTCACGCTGATGCCGGTGATCCTGTTCGCCATCATCTTTTTCTGGACCCCGCCGCACTTCTGGGCGCTCGCGCTGTTCGTCCAGACCGACTACGCCAAGGTCGGCATCCCGATGCTGCCGGTGGTTGCGGGCGAGGCGGCCACGCGCCGCCAGATCGTCGTCTATTCCGTGCTGCTGCTGCCGCTGAGCCTGCTGCCGTGGATCATCCCCGCGCAGCACGGCGGCTTCGGCCTGGTCTATGGCGTCAGCGCGGCGGTGCTCTCCACGCTGTTCCTGCTGCTGTCGCTGCGCGTCGGTATGCGGACGCGCAGCGGGCCGGGCGACAGGATGAAGCCCGAGCGCCAGCTGTTCTATTTCTCGATCCTCTATCTCTTCGCGCTGTTCGCGGCTTTGGTTGCGGATCGCTGGCTGGTGGTCCAGGGAGCCTGACATGACCCAATTGCCCGACTCGGACCTCGAAGCCGAACGCAAGCGCATCATGCGCAGCCGCAACCGCGTGCTGGCGTTGCTGCTAGCCGGGTTCGTGGTGCTGACTTTCGCGATCTCACTGGCCAAGATGGGCTAGCGCCATGGCGGACCGGAACACCCCGTCGGCCCGCAAGAACAACCGCGTCGCGCTCTATGCCGCCGGCGGGGCGCTCGCGATGCTCGGCCTCGGCTTCGCTTCGGTGCCGCTTTACCGCATCTTCTGCCAGGCGACCGGCTTCGGCGGCACGACGATGCGCGTGAGCGAGGCGCAGGCGGCAACGGTGAAGTCCGACGACCGGACGATGTCGATCCGCTTCGACGCCAACATCGAGCGCGGCATGCCCTGGCAGTTCCGCCCGCTGCAGGTGACCGACACCGTCTCGCTGGGCGTGCGCGACATGGCGATCTTCACCGCCAGGAACACCTCCGCCCATCCGATCACCGGCACCGCGACCTTTAACGTCGAACCGGAATCGGCGGGCCGCTATTTCAACAAGATCCAGTGCTTCTGTTTCACCGAACAGACGCTGAAGCCCGGCCAGGAAGTGCGCATGCCGGTGATCTACTACGTCGATCCCAAGATCCTCGACGATCCCGACGCCAAGGGCACCGAGCAGATCACTTTGAGCTACACCTTCCATCCCGCCAAGGACCAGCCTGCGGCCGCTGGCGCCAATACCGACGCGAAGGCACTGGACCGCGCCCCGGCGGGCGGTTAAGGGCGCTCGATCAGTTCAACCGCAGCCGACAGCGCTGCGCATAATTGCAAACAGGGACCACGCGATCATGGCTGGTGCGAAGAACCACGATTACCACATCCTGCCGCCGAGCATCATGCCGCTCATGGGCTCGATTTCGGCGCTGGTGATGACCAGCGGCGGCGTGCTGTTCATGCATGACAACCCGCTGGGCAAGTACATCCTGCTGCTGGGCTTCGCGGGCGTTCTGCTCACCATGTACTCCTGGTGGTCGAGCGTCATCGCCGAGGCGCATGCCGGCGACCACACCCCGGTCGTCCAGCTCCATCTGCGCTACGGCATGATTCTGTTCATCGCGTCCGAAGTGATGTTCTTCGTCGGCTGGTTCTGGTCTTTCTTCGATTTTTCGCTGTTCCCCTCGACGCTGTCCGAGGCGGTCGGCGGGCAGTTCCCGCCCAAGGCGATCGAAGCGGTGATGGATCCGTTCGACCTGCCGCTGCTCAACACGCTGATCCTGCTGTGCTCGGGCACCACCGTCACCTGGGCGCACCATTCGCTGATCCACGGGGACCGCGATGGCCTCAAGAAGGGCCTGTGGGCGACGATCCTGCTCGGCATCCTGTTCACCTCGATCCAGGCCTACGAATACGCGCACGCGCCGTTCGCCTTCGGCCAGAACACCTACGGCTCGGCGTTCTACATGGCGACGGGCTTCCACGGCTTCCACGTGCTGGTCGGCACGATCTTCCTGATCGTCTGCCTGAAGCGCGCCTACAACGGCGACTTCACCCCGCGCCAGCACTTCGGCTTCGAAGCCGCGGCCTGGTACTGGCACTTCGTCGACGTCGTCTGGCTGTTCCTCTTCGTCTCGATCTACGTCTGGGGCGGCTGGGGCTACCCCGTCCACTGATGGCCACGGGCGATCCGAAGTCCGATCATTCCGAAGGGCAGCCGGGACTCGTTCCGGCTGCCCTTTTCGGTCTGTGCCCGCGCTGCGGCGGCCGGACGCTGTTCGATGGGCCGAATCGCTGGGGCACGAAGTTCGCGGCCCGCTGCCGCGCCTGCGGGCTCGACTATTCGGCGTTCAACGTCGGCGACGGACCGGCTGCCTTCCTCACGCTGATCATCGGCGCGCTGATCACCGGGCTGGCGCTGTGGCTGGAGCTGGCCTGGCACCCGCCGTTCTGGATCCACGTCGTGCTGTGGGTGCCGCTCACCGCCGCCGCCGTGGTCTGGGGCCTGCGCGCCGGCAAGGCCGCGCTGCTGGCCGCCGAGTTCCAGCGCCGGGCGGGCGAGGGGCGGCGTAAGGACGACTGATGCTGCGCCGCTTGCCCGTGATCCCCACCGTGCTGGTGCTGCTCGCCGTGGGCCTGATGATCCGTCTCGGCGTCTGGCAGCTCGATCGGATGCACCAGAAGGACGCGCTGCTGGCGCGCTATGCCGCGGCGCCGGCGCTGTCGGCCGACGTGCCGTTCCCGCGGAGCGAGGCCGAGGCCGAGTCGGTGTTCTACCGCCACAGCCGCCTCGATTGCCGCGCGGTCACCGGCACGACGATGAAGGCCGGCCAGAACCTTCGCGGCGAGAGCGGGCAGGCGCACTACGCGACATGCGCGCTGGCGGGCGGCGGCACGGCCGAAGTGGTGCTCGGCTGGTCGCGCGACCTCGCGCCGCGCGCCTGGCGCGGCGGGCCGGTCACGGGCGTGGTCGCGCCGGGGCCGCGACTGGTCGCCGATCCGCCGCTGGCGGGGCTGGAGGCCAACGCCCGTCCCGACCCGTCCGAACTGCCCAACAACCACTTGTCCTACGCGGTGCAGTGGTTCCTGTTCGCCCTGGTGGCGCTGGTGATCTACGCGCTGGCGGTGCGCAAGCGCCTTGCCGACAAGAGCGCCGGTCGCTAACCGGCCAACCTCATGGACTACATCAGCACACGCGGCAGCGCGCCCGCGCTCGACTTCGCCGGCGCCACCCTGGCCGGCCTGGCTTCGGACGGCGGGCTTTTCGTGCCGCGCGAGTGGCCGCGCTTCACTGAGGCCGAGATCGCGGCGATGGCCGGGCTGCCTTATGCCGAGCTTGCCGCGCGGATCATGGCGCCGTTCGTCGCCGGCAGCCTCACGCCCGAGCGCCTGCGCGAGCTGACCACCGCGGCCTATGGCCGTTTCGCGCACAAGGCGGTGACGCCGCTCAAGCAGCTCGACGAGCGGCAGTGGCTGCTCGAGCTGTTCCACGGCCCGACGCTGGCGTTCAAGGACGTCGCGCTCCAGCTTCTCGGCCTGCTGTTCGAGGAGTTCCTCGGCCGCGGTCACGAGAACCTGACGATCGTAGGCGCGACCTCGGGTGACACCGGGTCGGCGGCGATCGACGCGGTCGCCGGCCGCGCCAAGATCGACATCTTCATGCTCCACCCCAAGGGCCGGGTCAGCGACGTCCAGCGCCGCCAGATGACCACGGTGCTGGCGCCCAACGTTCACAACATCGCCATCGAAGGCACGTTTGACGACGCGCAGGCGATGGTGAAGCGCATGTTCAACGATCCCGCGATGACGGGGCGATTCAACATCGGCGCGGTTAATTCGATCAACTGGGCGCGGCTGATGGCGCAAGTGGTCTATTACTTCGCCGCCGCGCTCCAGCTCGGCGCGCCCCACCGCGAGGTCGCCTTCGCGGTGCCGACCGGCAACTTCGGCGATGTCTTCGCCGGCTACGTCGCCGCCAAGATGGGCCTGCCCGTGGCGAAGCTGATCGTCGCGACCAACGTCAACGACATCCTCCATCGTGCGCTGTCGGCCGGCGACTATTCGCAAGGCACGGTGACGCCCACCGCCGCGCCGTCGATGGACATCCAGGTCTCATCCAATTTCGAGCGGCTGCTGTTCGACGTCGGCGGGCGCGACGGGACGGCGCTTTCAGAGCAGATGAGGGGTTTTGAGGGCACCAGGGCGATGCAGCTCACCAACGCGCAGCGCGAGGGCGCGGCGGCGCTGTTCACCAGCACGCGCGCCGATGCCGCCGACATGGCGCAGGCGATCCGCTGGGCCTGGGAGGGCTGCGGTGAGCTGATCGACCCGCACACCGCGATCGGCCTCCACGCCGCGCGCGCGTCCGATCTCGGGCCGTCGGCGCCCGTCGTCACGCTGGCGACCGCGCATCCGGCCAAGTTCCCCGACGCGGTCGAGCGCGCCACCGGCCAGCGCCCGCACCTGCCCGCTCGGGTCGGCGACTTGTTCGAGCGCGAGGAACGCTACACCGAGCTGCCCGGCGACTACGCCGCGATCGCCGAGCACGTCGCCGCGCACGCGACGCCCAAGGGCTGATGGCCAAGGTCGCGCCCGCCCCGCTGATCCTCGCGGGCGAGGGCTGGGCCGACTACGGCCTCGTCGATTCGGGTCACGGCCGCAAGCTCGAGCGGTACGGCGACTACCGCTTCGTCCGCCCCGAGCCGCAGGCCATGTGGTCCCCGCGCCTGGCCGACTGGGACGCGCACGGCGAGTTCGTGCCCGGCTCGGACGAGGACGGCGGCGGCCGCTGGCATTTCGACAAGCCGGTGCCGCGCGAGGGCTGGCCGCTGGCGTGGAACACGGTGCGCTTCACCGCGCAATGCACGCCGTTTCGCCACCTCGGTTTCTTCCCCGACATGGCGCCCGTCTGGGACTGGATGGGCGAGCGTCTCGCTGCTCCCCCCCCCAACCCCTCCCCTGAAGGGGAGGGGCTCAGGACGCTCAACTTGTTCGGCTACACCGGCGTCGGCACGCTGGCGTTGTCCGAGTTCGGCGCGGTCACCCACGTCGATGCGTCGAAGAAGTCGGTCGCCCAGGCGCGCGCCAACGCCGCGCGGTCAGGGTTGGCCGAACGCCCGATTCGCTGGATCGTCGACGACGCCGCCAAATTCGCCGCGCGTGAAGTGCGGCGCGGCCGGCACTATGACGGGATCATCCTCGATCCCCCGAAGTTCGGCCGCGGGCCCGAGGGCGAAGTCTGGCGGCTCGAGGAGCACTTGCCGGCGCTCGTCGCCGACTGCCGCCGGCTGCTCGACGCCGAGAGCCGGTTCCTGTTCCTGACGGTCTATGCGGTGCGGATGTCGTCGCTGGCGATCGCCGGGCTGCTCGCCGAAGCCCTCGCCGACTTGCCCGGCACAATCGAGCACGGCGATCTCGCGGTGCGCGAGGACGGGCCGGACGGCCGCCTGCTGCCCACCGCGATCTTCGCCCGCTGGCGGAACGGCTAAAACCGGTTCCCACTTTTCCGCGCGATGCTCTAAAATCCTACCCTTCGGTCGCGCCCGCCACCGGCAGCCACAGCGGCCGCAGGGCGGCATCGATGTCGTCGACGCGCAAATGGTCGATGGCCAGGCCGAATTCGGGATAGGCGACCCGCTGCCGCGCCGGATCGGAGCGGGCGAGGGGGACGACCACCAGCCGGCGGTTGACCTTCTGCCGCCAGTTCATCCGCGCGGTGTTCTCCTGGCCCACGTAGCAGCCCTTGGTGAAGCTGACGCCGTTGAGCTCGACCGCGTTGCATTCGAGCCAGAGCGTCTCACCGTCGCCAAGCTCGGCGCGGCCTTCGACCACGCCCAGCGCCAGGCGGTGCGCGCGCCACTCCTCGTCGGCGCTCACATCGGTGTCGTCGACCGGGGCGATCCAGCGTTCGCCCAGCGCGTGCAGCCGCGGGTCGGGGGCCGCGCCGTCGCCCTCGTGCGGGCGCCAGTGGACCGCGAGCCCATTGTCGCGCGCGATGGCGATCTTGCGGCGCAGGCGATAGATCGACAGGCGCTTGACCAGCGCGTCGGCCGCGTCGGCCTCGCAATCGAGCAGGAGCGCCTTGCCCGAGGGCCAGACGAGGAAGTCGAACAGCACTTTGCCTTGCGGCGTCAGCAGCCCGGTCCAGACCGGCAGCAGGCCCTTGACGTCGGAGGTGACGAGGCCCTGGAGGAATTCGGCGGCGTCCTCGCTCTCGTCGAGCGGGGAGACGCGGACGAGGGCGCGGGCGAACAAGCGAGTTGCGGTCATGCGGCGAACGTGGCGATCCGCGCGCCGATTGGCAACGCCGGAGCATCGCGCCGTGCGGACAACGCGCGCACCTGCTCTAAGTTTTTGGTGTCGCATCGCTATTGCGGGGCGCGATGCTCTAGGTTTCGGTCCTAGGTCGAGTGGCAGGTTTTCTTAATCAACTTGGGGCAAGGTCCGCGTTTCAGGGGCTCCACCGATGCGAACGGCCGGGATGAGGCCGGTCCGCACAGCCAGAAGAGCGCGCATGAAGCCAGGAAGAGAGCCGGAGGCGATCCAGATCGAGCTGATTCGCAGCTTGTTCGAGGCGTTCGTGCCCTCGATCATCATGACCATCGGCTTCGTGGTCTGCGGCGCGCTGGCGGTCGAGGTGACCGACGACAGCATCCTGCTGGCGCTGCTGTTCGCCGGCACCGCGATCTCGGTGCCGCGGCTGGCCGTCGGGTGGTATGGACGCCAGATGAGCCGCCAGCCCAACCTGACGTTGCGGCAGGCGCGGATGATCGAATCGTGGATGGCGGCGGCCTTCCTCGCCTTCGCCCTCGTGCTCGGCCTGTTCGGCGCGCGCGCGATCGCGTTGCCGCACGAGCAGGTCCACATGCTGATCGTTTGCCTGATCATGGGCTACGGCGCGGGCATCGCGGTGAGCATCGGCCTGCGGCCGCTGATCGCCGTGCCTTGCATGATCCTGTCGGTGCTGCCCATCGCCATCCAGGGTATGATGCGCGGCGATCCGCTGCATGTCGCCACCGCGGCGATGATGCTCGCCTTCGTGGTGGGGGGCTTGCAGAGCCTGAACACGCGCTATCGCCGGGCGGTCCACAACACCGCGCGGCGGCTGACGCTGGCGACTCTGGCGCGCAAGGACAATCTCACCGACCTGCCGAACCGTCTGGCGCTGCGCGAATGGTTTGACGAGAACGTCGCGCTGGTTCGCGACGCCGGCACGGTCGCGGTCCATTGCCTGGATCTCAACGGCTTCAAGCCGGTCAACGACACTCACGGCCACGCGACCGGCGACGCCTTGCTGATGATCGTCGGGCAGCGGCTGGCCAACATGATTCGGGGCAACGACATCGCCGCGCGGCTGGGCGGGGACGAGTTCGTCGTGGTGCAGCGCATCGTCTATGGCCCTGAAGAGGCCGACGCGCTCGCCCGGCGCATCGCCGCGGCCATCGCGCAGCCTTACCAGGTCGGCGATCTCGATCTGCGGATCACCACCAGCATCGGCTATGTCCTGGGCTGCGGCGGCAGTGACGATCTCGACCACCTGCTCACGCGCGCCGACGAGGCGCTCTATTCGAGCAAGCGCCTGGGACGTCCGATCACCCGCTATTCGCCGGTCTCGTTGGTCGCGTAAAAACTCAGGCGGTCTTGTCGAAGCCGCGGACGCGGATCGCCAGCGTGCCGACCATCAGCGCGATGGTCGTGGCGCTGAGATCGTTGATCCAGTCCGACATCTCCGCCGCGCGGCCCAGGTTCATCTCGTACTGCAGCATCTCGATCAGCCCGCCGAAGCCGGCGAAGGCGATCCACAGCAGCAGCGGCGAGCTGCGCGGCCAGCCGTAGAGCGCGACCGCGGGCAGGACCAGGAAGGCGAGGTAGTGCCGTTCGGTGTCCGACGCGATGATCGCGCCGAGCTGGCCGGGCACGAGGGCGAGGAACAGCACGACCGCGGCGAGCAGCCAGAACGTCAGCCGGGCAAGCGATTGGGAGATCATAGGGCGTGGGGTTCGCAGGGTTCGGATTGCCGGCGGATGAATGGCGATGGTGCGGTGCGGCGTCAAGGTGCTTCGCCGCGCTCGATTCGCCGGCTGTCCTGCACGGCGCAGCTGTGGCAAGGGGCGCTGCATGAACCGACATTGTTTGTTTCCGGAGCGCCGCGCATGGCTGAGACCCTGACCATCCGCCGGCCCGACGACTGGCACGTCCATTTGCGTCGCGGTGCGATGCTGGCAATGGTGGCGCCGCATACCGCGCGGCAGTTCGCGCGTGCGATCGTGATGCCCAACCTCTCACCGCCGATCACCGACATCGCCGCCGCGGCGGCCTATCGCGACGAGATCCTGGCGGCCACGCGCGCGGCGGGTTTCGCGGACTTCACTCCGCTGATGACCTGCTACCTCACCGACCACATCGACGGGGCGATGCTGGCGCGCGGCCATGCCGAGGGCGCGTTCGTCGCGGCCAAGCTCTATCCGGCGCACGCCACCACGGGCTCTGCGCATGGCGTCACCGACGTCGCCAACATCCGCCCGGCGCTCGCGGCGATGGAGAAGGCGGGCATGCCGCTGCTGGTCCACGGCGAGGTCACCGATCCGGCGGTCGACGTGTTCGATCGCGAGGCGGTGTTCATCGACCGGGTGATGACGGGGCTGGTGCGCGACTATCCGGGCCTGAAGGTGGTGTTCGAGCATATCACCACCGCGCAGGCGGTCGCCTTCGTCGAAGCCTCGGGGCCGAACGTCGCCGCGACGGTGACGCCGCAGCACTTGCACATCAACCGCAACGCGATGCTGGTCGGCGGTTTCCGTCCGCACACCTATTGCCTGCCGGTCGCCAAGCGCGAGGAGCACCGCCTGGCGCTGCGCAAGGCGGCGACCTCGGGTTCGGCCCAGTTCTTCCTCGGCACCGACACCGCTCCGCACGAGCGCCACACCAAGGAATCGGCCTGCGGCTGCGCCGGCATCTTCAATGCGCCTTACGCGCTGGAAAGCTATGCGGCGGTGTTCGACGAGGAAGGCGCGCTCGACCGGCTGGAAGGCTTCGCGTCCGAGCACGGCCCGCGCTTCTATGGGCTGCCGCTGAACGAGGGGACCGTCACGCTCGCGCGCACCGGCACGGCCGTGCCCGCGATCATCGAGCAGGGCGACTTGCGCGTCGTCCCGTTCCACGCGGGCGAGACGCTGGCCTGGGCGCTGGTCGATTAAGCCGCGGGCCTGATCGGGGCCAGGCGGCGGTGGCGGGCGACGAGGTCCCAGACGAACACCGCGATCGCGGTCCAGATCAGCAGGAAACAGACGAGCTGAACCTGCCGCAGCGGCTCGTCGAACACGAACAGGCCGAGGAGGAACACCATCGTCGGCGCGAGAAACTGGACGAAGCCGAGCGTCGAATAGTCCATCCGCCGCGCCGCCACCGCGAACAGCAGCAGCGGAACGGCGGTGACGAGGCCCGAGCAGGCGGTCAGCAGGTCGGGGCCAAGGCCCATGCCGAAATGGATGCCCTCCGGCTGCCGCGCCAGCCAGGCCAGCACGCCCGCCGCGGGGGCGAGCAGCAGCAGCGTCTCGATCGTCAGCCCGGGTAGCGAGCCCACCGGCGCCAGCTTGCGCACCAGGCCATAGGCGCTGAAGCTGACCGCCAGGGTCAGCGCGATGCCCAGCATGTCGCGCGCGTCCCAGGCGAGGAACGAGACCCCGGCGGTAGCGAGCGCGACCGCGATCCACTGCGTCCGCGTCATCCGCTCGCCGAGGAAAAGCGTGCCCGCCAGCACGTTGACCAGCGGGTTGATGTAGTAGCCCAGGCTGGCGGCGAAGACGTGGCCCGTCTGGATGGCGAAGATATAGGTGAGCCAGTTGCCGCCGATCAGCACCGCGCTCAGCAGCAGCAGGGCGAGCACGCGCGGCGCGCGCAGCGCCGCCACCACATCGGGCACCTGCCGGCGCAGCAGCACGATCGCCAGGCAGATCGGCACCGTGAAGATGATCCGCCAGCCGACGAACTCCAGCGGCGGCACATGGCGCACCAGCATCAGGTACAGCGGGAACAGGCCCCACAGTCCATAGGCGCCGACCGCTTGCGGCAGGCCGCTCGGTCTGATCTCCGCGGCGCCGGCCGCGGCTTGGGAGGAGGACGAAGTCATGGGAAAGCCTGCGCTAAACCCGCCGTGCGGCCCCGGCAACCCCGCATGGTTCGACGGCCCGGTTGGACGGCAAGGGCCTTCGGCTCGTCGCAAAATGACAGAACCTGACAACCCTGTTGCGTTCCGTTCAGCTTCGCATGGTTAAACCTGAACATCGCTAATGAGGAGCTAGAGCCATGACGTTTCTGTTCAAGACCGCGCTTGCCGTCGCCGCCCCCGGCCTGATCGCCGCCGCGGCGCCTGCCGCGCTCGCCGCGCCGGCCTTCGACACGACCCCGGTCGCCAGCAGTTACGCCGGTGCCGGCGAGACTTGGGAACATGGCCGCCGAGGCCGCGACCGCTGGGGCCGCGACTACTACGGCCGCCGTGGTTACTACGACAACGGTCGCGGCTATCGCGGCGCCACCTGGCGCGGGCGTGACGGCCGCTACTACTGTCGCCGCGACAACGGCACCACCGGCCTGCTGATCGGCGGCGCGGTGGGTGGCCTGATCGGCAACGAGGTGGCCGGTCGCGGCGACCGCACGCTGGGCACCGTGCTCGGCGTCGCCGGCGGCGCGTTGCTCGGCCGTGAGATCGACCGCGGCGGTTCGCGCTGCCGTTAAGCGAATAAGACCCGGCGCGGACGCGAGACCGCGCCGGTGGGGGCGCTCCCGAGAGGGAGCGCCCCTTTTGCCTGCGCGTTAAAGGTTTGCGCCTGGCGGCTTCCAGACTTGGGACGACCGTGAATTTGCCGTCCACCTGGGCGCTTTCCCTGTTACCGTCCGGCGATTCCCGCTTCGAAAGGACGGCCATGATCCCTCGCGCCACTTGCCGGACCGCGCTCGTCGCCGGCCTCGTGCTTCTCGCCGGCTGCAAGAAGGAGGCGCCGCCTCCGAAGGCCGACAAGGACGTGACCGGCACGCTGGCCGACGAGATCGAGGTCGATCCCCGGCTGGTCGGACAGCCCTCCCAGGCGGCGGCGAACGTCGACCTTGCGCCCGCGCAGCGCAGCCCGGCGGCAATCGCCGCCGCCAAGGCCGAGGCGGCCAGGCTCGCCGGCGGCCCGGTCGGAGCCTTGCCGCCGCTTGTGGAGGACGAAGCCTCGCACCAGGTGATCGCCGAGGCCAGTGCGCGGCTGTCCGGCGGATCGTCCGATTGCGCCGCGAAGGTCGCGTCCGGCAAGGCCTGGGCGCAGCGCCTGCCGCGCGCGCTCGCGGTCTATCCGCGCGGGCATCTGGTCGAAGCGGCCGGGGTCGACGGCCGCGGCTGCTCGTTGCGCGTGGTCAGCTTCGTGACCCCGGTAGGGCTCGACGACGTGCTCGGTTACTACCATGCCCGCGTCCGCGCCGAGGGGCTGAGCGCCGCGCAGCGCCGTGACGGCAAGGACCGGGTGCTGGGCGGCACCAGCGCGGTGCGGTCCTACCTGATCTATGGCCGCACGCTCGCCAATGGCCTGACCGAGATCGACATTCTCGCCTCGGGCGGTTGAACTGCGGTTCTTGTGGCGCAGCGCTTATTGCGGAAAACCGGCGCCCACTTTTCCGCGCGACGCTTCTACTCCGCGTCCTTGAAGCCGACGCCGACGAGCGCGCGTGGCTGTTCCATCTCGGCCGAGGCGACCGGATAGGCGCAGTGGTCGGCCATGTAGAACGAACCGGGCCGGTGGTTGCCGGACAGGCCGACGCCGCCGAACGGCGCTGACGCCCCCATGTCGTGGCTCGCGCGGTTCCAGTTGACCTGGCCGGTGCAGACGTTCGCCCAGAAGCGGTTGTAGTCCTGCGGGCTGCCGCCGATCAGCGTCGCCCCCAGGCCGAAGCGCGTGCGGTTGGCCTCGGCGATCGCCTGGTCGAAATCGTCGACCCGCACCACCTGGAGGATCGGGCCGAACAGTTCGACGTCGGGGCGGTCCTTCATCGTGGTCACGTCGATGATCGCGGGCGAGAGAAACGGGAGCGCGCCTTGCGTGCGGGCGAGGTGCTTGATGACCTTGCCGCCGTTGCTTAGCAGGAACAGGAAGCTCTCGGTCAGTCCGTCGGCCGCCTCGGGATCGATCACCGGCCCCATGAACGGGGCGGGCTCGTCGAACGGCGCGCCGACGACGATGCGGTCGGCCAGCCGCTTCACTTCGCCGATCACGTCGTCGTAGAGCGCGGCCTTGACGATCAGCCGCCGTGCCGCGGTGCAGCGCTGCCCGGCGCTGGCGAAGGCGGACTGGACGACCAGCACCGCCGCGTCGGACAGCTTGGGCGTGTCCCACACCACCAGCGGATTGTTGCCGCCCATCTGGATCGCGGCGATCCGGTCGGGGCGCCCGGCCAGCTTGCGGTTGATGGCGATGCCGGTGTGCGCCGATCCGGTGAACAGCACGCCGCCGACGCATTCATCGAGCACCAGCGCCTCGCCTTCGTCGGGTCCGCCGACCAGGAGCTGGATCACCGCGGCGGGAATGCCCGCCTTGTGGCAGCACTGGATCAGCAGCTCGGCGGTGGCGGGCGCCTTTTCGCTCGGCTTCACGACCACGGCGTTGCCGGCGATCAGCGCCGGCACGAACTGGCCGGCGATCGCCTGCGCGGGCATGTTGAACGGGCCGATCACCGCGATCACGCCATGCGGCTTGTGGCGCACCGCCATCGTTCCCTGCAGCGCCCCGTCGAGCCGCGACTGCGCGGTGCGGGTGGCGTAGGCGCGGATCGCGACCTCGATCAGCGCCAGCACCGCGTCGACTTCGGCGCGCGCTTCCCAGGCGGGCTTGCCCACCTCGCGCGCGATCAGCGTGGCCAGCGCCTCGGCTTCCTTGCGCAGTTCGTTGCCGAAGCGGCGGACCAGCTCCATCCGCGTCGCCAGCGGCTGCGCGGCCCAGGTCGGCCAGGCGCGCCGCGCCCGCGCGGCGATCTCGCCGACGTCGCCCACGTCGCCGCGCCACAGCTCGGCGCCGGTCGACGGATCGCGGGAGATGATCTCCGAATCGCTCACGAGGGCTTCGTTCCCAGTTTCTTCGCTCAGACGCACAAAGCGCCGACGATCCTGAAAGCTCCATCGCACGGAATGGTTAACGAAGGGATGTGGAGATCCCTTCGTTCTGGTCAGGAAGCGGAAACCGGCCCCGGCCCCAGCGCCTCGCCCAAGCGGCGGATGGCGGCGACTTTGTCGGCGAGCGGCTGCCAGTCGTCGGCCTGGTCGATCGCCGCCCAGATGCGTTCGACCTCCTCGATCACCAGCGTCGGCGGCTCGGCCTCGGCCCACAGCGGATGGGAGAGGTCGACCGCCGGGGCGTGCTCCGCCAGCAAGGCGCCGAAATCGTCCGGCGGCGGGTTGCGGCCGGCGCGGTGGCGGAAGAACAGCGCGTCGGGCGAGAGGTCATGCGCGCGCATGTGGCCTTCGGCGGCGGCGATCAGCGCCTTGGCCGCGGACACGTCGAGCGGTGCCAGCCCCATACGCCAGGCAAAGCGACGCGCCATCGCCTCCTCGTAGAGCGGCCCGAAGCGATCGAGCGCGGCGATCAGCGGCGGCGCATCGACCAGCAGCCGCAGCGCCACGGCGAGCTGGCCGCAGTTCCAGTAGATCGCCTCGGGCTGGCGGCCGAAGGCGTAGAGCCCGGAATGATCGAAATAGGCGGCGGTGAACGCCGGATCCCAACGCGGCAGCCAGCGCCACGGGCCATAGTCGAAGCTCTCGCCCGACACGTTCATGTTGTCCGTGTTGAGCACGCCGTGGACGAAGCCCGAGACCATGTAGGATGCGGCGAGATCGGCCAGCCGCGCGACCACCTGGTGCAGCAGGATCACCGCCGGCTCTTCGCGCCCCGGCGCGTCCTCGGGTGGCAGCGGGCCGGGGAAGGTCTCCAGGCAATAGTCCGCGAGCGCGGCCATGTTGTCGCGTTGCTCGAGCGCGTAGAGCCGCTGGAAGCTGCCGATGCGGATATGCCCGTGGCTGAGCCGCACCAGCACCGCCGAGCGGGTGGGCGAAGGCTCGTCACCGCGCTGCAGGCTCTCGCCGGTCTCGATCACCGAAAAGGTCTTGCTGGTGTCGGCGCCCAATGCCTCGAGCATCTCGGTCGCCAGGATCTCGCGCACCGCGCCCTTCAGCGTCAGCCGCCCGTCGCCGTCGCGGCTCCACGGCGTCTGGCCCGAGCCCTTGGTGCCGAGGTCGAGCAAGCGCCCTCCGGGGGGATTGGCCGCCCCGTCGCGCATCTGCGCGAACAGGAAACCGCGGCCGTCGCCGATTTGCGGGTTGTAGTGGCGGAACTGGTGCCCGTGATAGCGCAGCGCCAGCGGCTGCGGCAGGTTGCCGGGCAGCGGCTCGAAACGGCCGAAGTGGGCGATCCATTGGGCGTCGCTCAGCGCTTCCAGCCCCACCGCCGGCGCCCAGCGGTGGTTGCGGAAGCGCAGCACATGGCTTGGAAAGTGGGCGGCCGCCACCGCGTCGGCCAGCCAGGGGGCGAGCGCGCCAAGTCTTGGATCGGGACGATAGTCGGCAGCTTGCGGTTCGGCGCGCATCACGCGATAGTGGGATCAGGTGGGGCGCGGCGCAAGCCGCGCGCTGGAATTTGAAGGTCCGAGGCCGGAAATGACGGAATTTGTCGATCGTTTCTGGTCGAGCCGCGACGGGTTGAAGCTGCATTTCCGGGATTACCCGGCGAGCGACGCCGCCGCCCGCCCGCCGGTGATCTGCCTGCCCGGCCTCACCCGCAACGCGCGCGACTTCGCGGCGCTGGCGACCCGGCTTTCGGGCGAGTGGCGCGTGCTCTGCCCGGAGATGCGCGGGCGCGGCGACAGCGCCTATGCCAAGGATTCGAGCACCTACAACCCGCTGCAATATGTCGAGGACCTCGGCGAGCTGCTGGCGCAGGAGGGGATCGAGCGCTTCGTCTCCATCGGCACCTCGCTCGGCGGGCTGATGACGATGGTGATCGCCATGACCACGCCCGAGCGGCTGGCCGGGGCCGTGCTCAACGACGTCGGCCCCTACATCGAGCCCGAGGGGCTGCGGCGGATCGGCAGCTATGTCGGGCAGGGGCGCAGCTTCCCGACCTGGATGCACGCCGCGCGCGAGCTGGCCGAGATGCAGGGCGCCGGCCATCCCGAGTTCGCGCTGCCCGATTGGCTGGCGCAGGCCAAGCGGCTGATGACGCTGTCGAGCAATGGGCGCGTGGTGTTCGATTACGACATGAAGATCGCCGACCTGTTCGTCGGCATGGACCCCGAGAACCAGGCGGACCTCTGGCCCGGTATCGACAACCTCGCCGGCCGGCCGGTGCTGTTCCTGCGCGGGGTGCTGTCCGACGTGCTCTCGGCCGCCACGCTGACCAAGATGCAGCGGCGCCTGCCCGAGGCCGAGGCGGTGACCATCCCGCGCATCGGTCATGCGCCGACGCTCGACGAGCCGCAGGCGATGGCGGCGATCGATCGCCTGCTCGCCCGCGTTCTCTGATCGAGGGGGCCGCCGCGCTTGCGCTTCCTGCACCTGCATTCGAGCTTCGACGCCGGCGGAAAGGAGCTGCGCGCGGCGCGGCTGATGAACGCCTTCGGGCCGGGCATCGCGCACACCGTCGTTTCCGCGCAGGCCGATGCCTTCGGCGCGGCGCGGGCGGTCGCGCCCGGCACTGTGGTGACGTACGCGCGGGATTTCCCCGCGCTGACCGGCCGGCCGACGCCGCATCGGCTCGAACGGCTGGCGCGCGCCATGCGGGGCTTCGACCTCGTGCTGACGTACAACTGGGGCGCGATGGACGCGGTCATGGCGCACACGCTGTTCGCCGCGATGCTCAAGCTGCCGCCGCTGGTCCACCACGAGGACGGTTTCAACCAGGACGAGGCGTTGCGATTGAAGCGCGGGCGCAACTGGTATCGCCGCATCGCGCTCGGCCGCGCCAGCGCGGTGGTGGTGCCATCGCGGCGGCTGGAAGCCATCGCGCGCGACGCCTGGCACCAGCCGGCCGCCAAAGTGCGGCGCATCGCCAACGGCATCGACACCGCCGCCTATGCGCAGCGGCCCAGGCCCGATGCGCTGCCACGGCTGATCAAGCGGCCGGGCGAGCTGTGGCTCGGCACGCTCGCGGGCCTACGGCAGGTCAAGAACCTGCCGGCGCTGGTCCGCGCGTTCGCGCCGCTGCCCGAACCCTGGCAGCTGGTGATCGTCGGCGAGGGGCCCGAGCGCGAGGCGATCCGCGCCGAGGCGGAGCGGCTGGGGCTGGTCCACCGCGTCCACCTGCCGGGCTTCGCCGCCGATCCGGCGCAAGCGGTCGGCCTGTTCGATCTCTACGCGCTGTCGTCGGACAGCGAGCAATTCCCGATCTCGGTGGTCGAGGCGATGGCCGCCGGGCTGGCGCTCGCCGCGCCGGCGGTGGGCGATGTCGCGGCGATGGTCGCCGAGGCCAACCGCGCCTTCGTCACCCCCGCCGGCGACGAAGCCGCGCTCGCCGCCGCGGTCCAGGCGCTGGCGGGCGACCCGGCGTTGCGGCGCGCGATCGGCGAGGCCAACCGCGCCCACGCCCGCGCGCACTACGACGAAGCGGCGATGATCGCCGCCTACCGCGCGGTCTATGCCGGGGCGATGGGGCGGCCGGGGTTAACTTAGGCGCCGTTCATCTTCGCGTCACTCTCCACAGGCCATCGATCATTGCCGTTGAAAAGGTGTGCCTTTCGGTTAAACAGCCCGGCACGTCCCCATAGCCAGCGAAAAGGCGGCTTCCTTGGCCCTGCGTCCCGACCGTTCCCAATCCCGTAGCGAACAGCTCGCCCAGCGCCAGGTGGCGGAGCAGGACGTCCTCATGCGCGAGGTCGACGACGCGCTGCGGCAGGACGAGATGTCCAGCCTGTTCAAGCGCTTCGGCCTGCCGATCGCGGCCATCGTGATCGCGGCGCTGCTGGCGCTCGGTGGCTACCTGTGGTGGGACAACAGCCGCAAGAACGCGCTCGGCGAGCAGGGCGAGCAGCTGACGATGGCGCTCGACAAGGTCGAGGCCCGCCAGCTCGACGAGGGCGACAAGGCGCTTGCCGCGCTGGCGCTGGAGGCCGGTCCGGGCGCCCGCGCCGCCGCGATCCTGATGCGCGGCGGCATCGCGCAGGAGCAGGGCAAGGCCGAGGCCGCCGCCAAGCTTTTCGCCCAGGTCGCCGCCGACGCCGATGCGCCGCAGCCGCTGCGCGATCTCGCCAGCGTGCGCGAAGTCGCCGCGCGGTTCGATCAGTTGCCGCCGCAGCAGGTGGTCGATCGCCTGAAGCCGCTGGCGGAGCCGGGCAACCCCTGGTTCGGCAGCGCCGGCGAGCTCGTCGGCATGGCCTATCTCAAGCAGGGCAAGACCAATCTTGCCGGCCCGCTGTTCGCCTCGATCGCCAAGGACAAGGCGGTGCCCGAAAGCCTGCGCGGCCGCGCGCGGCAGCTCGCCGGCCTGCTCGGCGTCGATGCGATCGAGGAGGTCGGCGGCGTCGTCCAGGGCGCGTCGGCGGCCCCGGCGCAATGACCCAGATCCTGAGGATGACCCGGATGAAGCGTCTCTCCCTTTCCGTTCCGCTCGCGCTGCTTCTCGCCGGGAGCCTGGCGGGCTGCGGCATTCTCGGCGGCAAGAGCGGCCCCAAGACCCCGACCGTGGGCAATCGCGTGCCGATCCTCTCGCGGATCGAGGCTGGCGCCAAGGTCGATCCCTCGCTGGCCTCGGTCGCGGTGGTCGTGCCCGCGGCGGAAACCAACAGCGAATGGGCGCAAGCCGGCGGCACCGCCAACAAGAGCTACGGCCACCTGGCGCTCTCCGCCGCGCCCGCGCGGCTGTGGACCGCTTCGATCGCCGGCTCGACCCCGCGCCAGCGCCTCGCCGCGGCGCCGGTGATCGGTGGCGGCAAGCTGTTCGTCATGGATACCGATGGCACCGTCTCGGCCTTCGACGCGGCCACCGGCGCGCGGCAGTGGACGCAAAGCTTCCGCACCTCGGGCGACAACAAGGCGGTGTTCGGCGGCGGCGTCAGCTACGATGGCGGCCAGGTCTACGTCACCACCGGCCTTGGCGAAGTGGCCAAGCTCAACGCCGACACCGGCCAGCAGGTGTGGAAGGTCAAGCCCGCCGGCCCGCTGCGCGGCTCGCCGACGATCGCGTTCAACTCGGTCTACGTGATGACGCAGGACAACCAGATCCATGCGCTCGACGCCGCCGACGGCAAGACCCAGTGGAGCGAAAGCGCCTCGCTTGGCCAGGCCGGCGTGTTCGGCGTCGCCGCCCCGGCCGCCGGCCAGGGCACGGTGATCGCCGGTTACAGCTCGGGCGAGCTCGTCGCCTACCGTTACGAGAACGGCCGCCAGCTGTGGTCCGACGCGCTCGCGCGCACCTCGATCTCCACGCAAGTCGGCACGCTGACCGACATCGACGCCGATCCGATCATCGATCGCGGCCGCGTCTACGCGCTCGGCCAGGGCGGCCGCATGGCGGCGTACGAACTGGTCACCGGCCAGCGCATCTGGGAGCTGAACCTCGCCGGCATCTCCACCCCGGCGGTGGCGGGCGACTGGATCTTCACGCTGACCGACGACGCCAAGCTGCTGTGCATCGCGCGCGAAAGCGGCAAGGTCCGCTGGGTGACGCAGCTCCCGCGCTTCAAGAACGAGGACAAGAAGAAGAATCCGATCTTCTGGACCGGCCCGGTGCTCGCCGGCAACCGGCTGTGGATGGCCAATTCCGAAGGTCGCATCGCGTCGGCCGCGGTCGAGGACGGCGCGGTCAGCGACTTCGCCGAAGTCGGCAGCGTGACGCTGGCTCCGGTGGTCGCCGGCGGCGTGCTCTACGTGCTCGACGACAAGGGCCGCATCTCGGCGTTCCGCTAGGAGCCTGGCGCTGTGCCTGGCGCCAGCGTTACCCCGGCCTTAACCCTTTTGCCCTAGGCGCGGGCAGCATGGATGCGCCCGCTCACCCGCCCGCCGATCCGGTCCTGACCCGGCCGGAAAGCGACGTGTCGGCCGGTGTCGGGCTCGCCGGGCTTGCCGGGCTGTTCTTCTGGATCGCGGTCTGCCGCAACTGGGCGCAGGTCGCCGATGCACTGGCGCTGGGCGGCCCCCGCGAGCCGCTCGCCGGGCCTTACGCGGCGTTGGCGGCGCTGCTGTTCTCGGCCGGGCCGATGGTGCTTTGGTCGCTGCTGGTCGACAAGGTTCACCGCCGCGCTTCCACCGGCATCGACTGGAACCGCCCGCGCGCGCTTTCGGAGATCGCGGACATTTCGATCACCAAGCTTGCCGGGTTGTGGGCGACCTGGGCGATCATCGCCTTCCTCTATTGCATCGCCCGCTGGTACTGGCGCGGGCAATACCTGTTCGCGATGGAAGTGCTGGGCTTCGCCGCCGCGCCGCTGTTCGTGCTGTCGGTGCCTTACGTGCTGTGGCTCGACCGCCGGCTGGTGAACCCGCGCGACGGCACCTGGCACTTCGGCGCAATGCTGATCGGGCGCGAGGCGTTCGACCGCGAGGAGGTGTGGAAACACTTGCGCGCCTGGGCGGTGAAGGGCTTCTTCTGCGCCTTCATGATCTCGATCCTGCCCGGCGGCTTCGCGGCGATCGTCACGCTCGATCTGGCCGCGCTGGCCGGCGATCCGGTGGGAATCGCGCGCTGGCTGACCGAGCTCCTGTTCCTGATCGACGTGCAGATCGCGATGGTCGGCTACCTGCTGACGATGCGCCCGCTCGATGCGCAGATCCGCTCGGCCAACCCCTACCTCGGCGGCTGGGTCGCGGCGCTGATCTGCTATCCCCCGTTCATCCTGATGGGCGGCGGCGGCGTGCTCGATTA
>DASVMK010000057.1:0-14163 GCA_036384395.1 Novosphingobium sp. | reverse complement strand
GGCGAGCGGCAGGCCGAAGGTCTTGAGGTCAAGATTATAGCGGTCGAACAGGTAGCCCGGCAGCCAGAATAGGAAGAACCACCAGATCGGGTCGATCAGGAACTTGCCGAGGGCATAGGCCCAGGTCTCGCGTACGAAGATCAGCTTGCCCCAGCCGATCGTTTCGACGCGGTCCGGTGGATCCTGCTGGATCCAGGCGAGTTCGGCCGTCGACACGCGGGGATGCTCGGCGGGGCGGCGATAGACCGCCCACCACACCGCCAGCCACAACACGCCGAACAGCCCGGTCAGATAGAAGGCCACCCGCCAGTCGAACCACAGGACCAGCGCCGGCACCAGCAGCGGCGTGATGATCGCCCCCACATTCGCCCCGGCATTGAACAGGCCGATCGCGAAGGCCCGCTCCTTCTGGGGAAACCATTCGGTGACTGCACTGATGCCCGCCGGAAAGTTCCCGGATTCGCCGATGCCGAGCCCAAAGCGCGCCGCGGCGAACGAGGCGACACCGGTCGCGAGGCCGTGCGCCATGTGGCTGATCGTCCAGATGACGATGGCGAGGGCATAGCCAAGCCGAGCGCCGAGGCGGTCGACGATGCGGCCGAAGCCGACGTAGCCTATGGCATAGGCCATCTGGAACCAGAACACGATGCTGGCGAAGTCCGCCTCGCTCCAGCCGAATTCGTCGCGCAGCGTGGGCTTCAAAACCCCGATCATCTGCCGGTCGATGTAGTTGATCGCCGTGGCCATGAACAGCAGCGCGACGATGACCCACCGGTAACGTCCTCCTGTGTGCGCGCTGCGGGTCAGATCCACGCTGGCTGCCTGCTCCATTTCACTCTCCTGCCGGGACCGGATCGATTGCCGGCCCTCGTCGTCATTCCATCGGCGCGGCGTTCTCGAGCCGGCACTCCACAGAGCCGTGGTCGCCGAAAGTCGCCCGCACATGTTGCCCCGACGCGGCCGGGTGAACCCCGGTGATCGCGCCGGTTGAAACCCAGATGCCGGACGAATAGTCGATCCCCCGCGCATCGAGGTTGGCCAGCAGGAAGCGTACCGCGCCATAAGGGCCATCCAGCATCGCCGCCGCCGTGGCGGCGCCGACTTCGCGGCCATCGATCGCGGTGCTGACCGGGATCGCGCATAGATCGATGTCGCGCCAGTGGGGCAGCGATGAGCCTAAGACCAGGCCCGCGTTGTTGCCGAAATCCGATACCGTGACGGTCGGTCCGTCCGCATTGATCCCCGCGTAGGGCGAACTGGCAACCTCGATCCCCAGGCGGATTTCGTCGATCAGGGCCTTGGTGGCGTCATCGTCGTGGGGCCGCGCATCCGCGTGGCCGGCGGCGACGTGGAGCAGCAGTTCCGCCTCGGCCGCGACGAAACCCGCAGCGAACACCGGCATTTGCGAAATCGTGCCGCAGCCTTCGGCCGTCGTGCCCGCGAAGATCGGGCCGGCCAGGCGGTTGGCGCCCAGCCTGGCATCGTCCGGCGCATTGATCCGGCCAACCTTCCAGCCGACGACCTGGCGGCCGTCGAGCGCGATAGCGCGATCCTGTATCCGATAGGCGGCAGCGAGATCCGCGGGCCGCTCGCCCGGATATTCCGCCAGGCCGGACGCTGCCCGGCGGGCGGCGACGAACGCCGCCGCAATGGCGTCCCCGGCATCATTCGCTGCGCTGCTTTCGCTCAACTCGGCCCCGTCCTCGTCCTGACGTCCTCTTGTCGGAGGTGTAGAGGAAACCGGTGTCATTGGCAATATTGTTTGCTCCGATGAGGTAGAGCGACTGCAAGGCGGCGCGGAATTACAGGGTTGCGCCCCGTTTCCAGATGGCGATGGTACGTTGGCCGCCGCGCTCTGCGGCGCAGTCCTCGCCGCTCGCGAAAGCGATGATTCGGTCGAGGAAGTCGGCGTCCACGTTGGCGGATTCCTCGTCCAGCACACGGGCCGCGTCGAAATCGATCCAGTGCGGCTTGGCCTGGGCGAGCTCATGGTTGGAGGCGACCTTCACGGTGGGGACCGGAGCGCCCAGCGGCGTGCCCTTGCCGGTCGTGAACAGGACCAGCGCCGCGCCGGCGGCGGCGAGCGCCGTCGATGAGATGGCGTCGTTTCCCGGCGCCTCCAACAAAGCGACGCCGGGTTCGCGCGCCCGGCTGCCATAGTTCACGACCTCGGCCAAGGGTGCTCGCCCGGCCTTCTGCACCGCGCCGAGCGATTTCTCTTCCAGCGTGGTAATCCCGCCGGCGTGATTGCCGGGCGAGGGATTGCCCGAAACCGGGAGGCCCTGATCGAGGTAATAGCGCTTGAAGCGGTTGATGAGATCGGCCGCTTCCGCGAAGACTTGCGAAGAGGACGCGCGCGCGAACAGGGCCGGCTCGGCCCCGAATATCTCAGGGATCTCGGTCAGTACCACCGTCCCGCCCGAACCGGCCACGGTTTCGCTGAGCCGCCCGAGCAAGGGATTGGCAGTCAGTCCGCTCAACCCGTCCGAGCCGCCGCACTTCAGCCCGATGGTGAGGGCTGATAGCGGCAGGTCGTCGCGCCGCGCGCACGCGGCCAGCTCGACCAGCTCGTCGATCAGCAGGCCGGCCTCGGCGACTTCGTTCCCCGCCGCCTGAGCGCTCAGGGCCCTGACCTTGTGCTGGAAGGCGGCCGGGATGCCTTCCAGCAGGGCGTCGAGCTGATTCGATTCGCAGCCCAGCCCCAGCAGCAGCACGCCGCCCGCGTTGGGATTGGTGGCCAGCCCGGCGAGCAGCGCCCGCGTGCTGGACAGGTCGTCTCCCAGCTGCGAGCAGCCGAAAGGATGGGCGAATGCGTGGATTCCGTCGATCTCCCGGCCAAGCCGCAAGGCGTGGCGCACCTGTGCCTCCCGCGCGACCAGGTCAGCCGTCACCCCGACGCAGCCGACGGTCGGAATGATCCAGATCTCGTTGCGGGTGGCGGCGGAGCCGTCGGCGCGAAGGTAGCCACGCCAGGTCCTGGTCGAAACCCTCCCGGCAACCGCTGCGCTGCCTTGGGAAGCATAGGCGATCTCGCCCGACAGGCCGGTCGCCAGGTTGTGGAGATGCACATGATCGCCGGCGCGGATCCGCCTGGTCGCCTGTCCGATCGGCTGGCCGTACTTCATCACCGGCGTGCCGTGGGCGTGATCGCGCAGGGCGAGCTTGTGCCCGGCGGGGATCGCCTGGCGCACGGTGATCCCGCCGATCTGCGCACCGGCGACAATCGGGCGCAGGGCCACGCCCACGCTGTCATCGGCATGGATTACCCATAGGTCGGGCAGGAAGGCGTTCGAGGCGGGTATCGGAGCCATTTGAAGGAAACCGGTGTCAACATTGCCTTGCGATGGGCCCCAAGGCAAGGTTAGGAAGCGGCATCGGATCAGGGCAGCCGCCCAGGAGACAGCATGGGCCTGAAAGGCACGCGAGTGGGGCAGCCCACGATCAACGACGTCGCGCGTTTGGCCGGCGTGTCGAAGAAGACGGTGAGCCGGGTGATCAACCGCTCGGCGCTGCTCAACGACGCCACGCGCCAAAAGATCGAGGCGGTGATCGCCGAGCTTGGCTATGTGCCCAATCCCCAGGCGCGCGCCTTGGCTCTGCGGCGGAACTTTCTGCTCGGCCTCATTCACGACAATCCGAACGCCCAGATGGTCCTCAACTTCCAGGAAGGCGTCCTCGACGCCATCCGGACGACCGAGTTCGCGCTGGTCGTGCGCCCGGTCGATCGGCACAGCCCGGCGCTGTTCGATGACATCCGCCACTTCATCGAGCAGCAACGCCTGTCCGGGGTCATGATCTTGCCGCCGCTGTCCGAAAACGACGCCTTGGCTGCACTCGTGGAGGAACTGGGTTGCGGATATGTCCGCATGGGCTCCGCGCCGCTGGATGATCCGGCGCACCTCGTGCAGTCGAACGACCGCCAGGCGGTGCGCGCCGCTGTCGACCATCTGATAGACCAGGGGCACAGCCACATCGGACTGGTTGCCGGCCCGGACGGGTTCCGCTCCGCCCGGGAACGGCAGGAAGGCTGGCGCGACGCCTTGAGCGAGCGCGGCCTGCCGTGCGGGCCCGAACTGGTTGCCCGTGGCAACTACACGTTCGAAACGGGACGGGAGGCCGGAGCCGCCCTGCTCGAGGCCGCGGAGCCGCCGAGCGCGATCTTCGCCAGCAACGATGTCATGGCGGCGGGCGTCCTCCACGCCGCGCGCGAACGCGGCATGGACGTGCCGCAGGACCTGTCGATTGTCGGCTTCGACGATACGGCGATCGCCGCGACCATCTGGCCTCCGCTGACGACCGTGCGCTGGCCGATTCGGGCGATGGCCCGGTCCGCCGCGCTCAAGCTGATCAATCCCGACGAGGCGTCGGAGGAGCAGTCGCTGTTCCTCTCCGACTTCGTCTCACGCGCTTCGGTTTCGCCGCCGGGACGGTAAATTCGCTGAACAGGCAAAACGGCTTGATCCCGCTTTTGACACCGGTTACCAAGGCCTAACGCGGGCTGGTCCGATCCAGCCCAAACAACATTGCCGGGAGAAATCGCCGTGTTCGAAAAGACCTATCATGCCACCCATCCCGACATGATGGACAGCGTGACCAACGACGAACTGCGCGCGCGCTATCTCGTCACGGGAATGTTCCAGGACGGCAAGGTCACCCTCAACTATTCGCATAACGAGCGCTTCATCATCGGCGGCGCCGTGCCGGCGGGAGGGATTCTCGCGCTGCCCCTGCAGGCCGAGCCGGCCAGCGCCGCGGGGCGCACCTTGCTGGAGCGGCGCGAAATGGCGGCGGTCAACATCGGCGGGCCAGGGGCGATCACGGTCGACGGCCAGCGCTTCGCGATGGGCAAAAAGGAATGCCTCTACATTCCAATGGGATCGCAGGACGTGACGTTCGAGGGCGAGGGCGCGCGGTTCTACCTCGCCTCGGTTCCGGCGCATAAAACCTGTCCGATCAAGCATATCACGCTTGATCAGGCCAATCCGCTGGCCAGGGGCGATCTTGCCAATTCGAACCAGCGGACGATCTACCAGCTCGTCATCCCGGGCGTTTGCGAAAGCGCGCAGCTGCTGCTCGGCCTGACCGTATTGGAGGAAGGCAGCGTGTGGAACACGATGCCGCCGCATCTCCATGACCGGCGCAGCGAGATCTATCTGTATTTCGACCTCGCCGAAGCCAACGACCGGGTGTTCCACTACATGGGCGAGCCCGAGGGCATGCGGCATATCCTGGTCGCGAACGAGGAGGCGGTGATCAGCCCCCCCTGGTCGATCCACATGGGTTCGGGGACGAAGGCCTATGCCTTCATCTGGGCGATGGGCGGGGAGAACCTCGACTATACCGACATGAACGTCCTCGACATCTGCCAGCTCAAGTGATGGCCGTGTCCTTCGATCTGACCGGCAAGGCGGCCCTGGTGACGGGGGCGAACACCGGCATCGGGCAGGCCATCGCGGTCGCCCTGGCAGAGGCGGGGGCGGATGTGGCCGTGGCCGGCCGTTCGGAACCGGCCGAGACCTTGCAGTTGATCGGGGAAGCCGGCCGCAAGGCGGTGAACATCGCGGCGGACCTGTCCTCCATCGAGCCGGTTCAGCGCGTGGTTGACGAGGCCGTGGCTGGCCTCGGCCGGCTCGATATCCTGGTCAACAACGCGGGGATCATCCGCCGGGCCGATGCGCTCGATTTCACCCAGGCCGATTGGGACGCGGTGGTCGATACCAATCTCAAGTCGTTGTTCTTCCTCAGCCAGGCGGCCGGCCGGCACATGGTCGCGCGCGGCTCGGGCAAGATCGTCAACATCGCCTCGCTGCTGTCCTTCCAGGGCGGCATTCGGGTGCCGAGCTATGCGGCGGCGAAGTCCGGCGTTGCCGGGGTGACCAAGGCGCTGGCCAACGAATGGGCGAGCAAGGGCGTCCAGGTCAATGCGATCGCCCCGGGCTATATCTCGACCAACAATACCACCGCCCTGCGCGAGGACGAGACGCGCAACCGGCAGATCCTGGAACGCATCCCGGCGGGCCATTGGGGCCGGCCGCAGGACATTGCCGGTGCGGCGGTGTTCCTCGCCTCGGCGGCGGCGGACTATGTGACCGGCCACGTCCTGGCGGTCGATGGCGGCTGGCTCGCCCGGTAGGATGGCGGGCGCCCCGCCGCCGGTGCTGACTGGCCCCGCGGGGTGGTCGCGCCGTGGGGCGCTGGGCGGGGGGCTGGCGCTGGCGCTTGCTCCGCGGGCGGCGAGGACGGCGGTTCCTACCCTCACCCAGCAGTCGTTCGTCCGTGCCCCGGTGGGACTCTATCGTGGCCGGCAGGTCCGGGCGGCGGATTCGCGGTCGGCTCACGAGTTTCTCGGCATCCGGTATGGCCGAGCGCGCCGCTTCATGGCCTCGGCGGCTGTCACTGCGGCCGAGCAGTGGGACGAGACCGGCACCCATTTCGGCCCGCCGTGCCCGCAGCCGGGGAAGCTCGGGGAGGCCGGCTCCGAAGATTGCCTGTTCCTCAACGTCTGGACGCCGCCGGACTTTGCCGGGCACCGGGGGCGGGGCGCGCCGGTCATGGTCTATTTTCACGGCGGGGCCTATTCGGCTGGCTCGGTCACCGATCCGCTGAACCACGGCGCACTCCTCGCGGAGCGGGGCGAGGTCGTGGTTGTGACGGTCAACCACCGGCTGAACGCGCTGGGCTATCTTTACCTGCCAGAGCGGTTTCCCGACAGTGGAAACCTGGGCCAGATCGATCTGATCGAGGCGCTTCGCTGGGTCCGGCGCAACATCGCCGCCTTCGGCGGGGACCCGGGCAACGTCACCCTGTTCGGCCAGTCGGGCGGCGGGGCCAAGATCGCGACGCTGATGGCCATGCCGGCCGCCAGGGGCCTGTTCCACAAGGCGATTACCATGAGCGGGCAGCAAGTTACCGCCTCGGGTCCGCTCAACGCGGCCAGGCGGGCCCAGGCCTTCCTTGCCCGGCTCGGCCCCGGCGCGGATCCGGCGGCGGCGCCGGTCGAACAGCTGGTCGCCGCGCTCGGGGCCACCGACCCTGTTCTAGGCGGCGGGGTCTATATGGGCCCCGTTCTCGACATGCGGAACCTCCTGCGCCACCCGTTCTGGCCGGATGCCGCGCCCCAGGGGAATGCGATCCCGTTGATGCTCGGCAATACGGTGATGGAGACGCGGGCCTTCTACGGCTCCGGGCATCGCGTGCTGCAGGCGCTCGACTGGTCCAATCTGGCAGAACGCATGGGGCCGGAGCTGCGGGTCGATATCAGCCCGCCCTGGGTCGTGGCGCAGTTCCGCGCCCGTTATCCTGAAGCGGCCCCGGTCGAGTTGTTCCACCGCATGGTCACTGCCGGCCGGTCCTGGCGCGGCCAGGTCGAGGAGGCCGAGGCGCGCGCCCGGGCGGGGCATCCGGCTTTCGTCTATCAGCTTGATTTCGAGCAGGCCAAGCACATGGACGACATCGGCCTGGCCTTCGGCACCTTCGAGGATCCCACTCCGGCGCGGCAGGCGATGAGCGCTCGCGTAATGGCCGCCTTCGTCCGCTTCGCGCGCACCGGCGACCCGGGCTGGCCAGCCTACGATCTCCGGCGCCGGGCGACCATGGTGTTCGACACGAGATCCCGGGTAGAGAGCGACCCGCGCCGGTGGGAGCGCGAGCTGTTCGCGCGGGTGCCCTACATCCAGCCGGGCAGCTAATCCTGGTTGTTTGGATAGCTGATGATCAGCGACAGCGGCCGGAATCCGGTCTGGCGGATGCCGACCACAGCACCCTTGTAGAGATAGGCCGCCATGCCCCGGCGGAGCATGGCCCGTCGGCCGTCGGACACCACCTCGCCGGTGCCGTTGAGGACATAATAGACCTCGTCATGCGCGATCGGGTGCTCGCCGATTGCCGCGCCGCGGTGGAGGATACGGCGGCGAAACTCCATTGCTCGCGGCTCTGGCGCGGCATCGGAAATGCGATAGGCGGTGCTCATCCCGATCGCGCCGTGTGGCGGCGCTTCCTCGCGCCGGGTCGCGCGCTCGTCGATCACCGACATGGCCGGTGCAGCCAGAAGCGAGAGGGCGAGCAGGGCGCTCACTTTGCGGTTTCCCGCATGGCCCTGTCGCGCTCCGAGAGCGTCTCCTGTGCGCCCTGCTTCTGGCCCGGATAGCGCCCCGACTTCGGCCGCATGGTGGCACGGTCCCATGCGTCGGGATCGAAGGCGGCGCGGGTTTCCGCCGGCCGGGGGTAACCGGTGCCGACTTCCCGCTCGTCATCGATGATGTCGCCGCGTCCCTCGGCGACGAAGAACAGCACCCGGATGTCGTCGGGCGCGCGGTCCCACGGCCTGGCCCCAGCGGTCGCGAGCAGGCTGGTCTCGACCTCATCCGATGGCAGCACCTTGTAGCCGGCCAGGCTGGCGAGCGGCGCCTTGGCCGGCAAGAGCCGGGCCTTGGTCTCGCCATAGCGGCCAAACTGGGGGAGGGGATTGCCGTGCCGGTCGACCGCGCGGTTGTCCCGCCCATAATAGGCAAGGTCGCCGTCGCCGCCGAGCATGAGGAACGGCAGCCCCGGATCGGTATCGTTGCCCCCGCGCATGACGTTGCCCACCGCGGTGATCTCGCCGGTGACGTAAGGATAGCCGGCCCACTCCAGGTTCATTAGGTTGTAGTGGACCGCGCGATGGCCCGGGTTGTAGATCAGGTTGTTGATCATCAGCACCTGCGCGCCGCCCTTGACCAGTGGCGAACGCTCCACGTTATGGGCGAAGACATTGCGATAGAAGGTGATCCCGGTCGCGTTGTCATGGATGAGCGAGCCTTTGGAATGCTCGCCCTTGGGGTGACTGGCAAAGGCCAACCCTTCGGCCGCCAGATTGTCCCGAAAGAGGATGTCGTGGCTGGTGTTCGCCCGCCATTCGGCGAGATTTCGGCCTTGGAAGCGCGGGCCGGAAGCGGACATGTTCTCGTCGAGAGCCCAGAGAAAGCTGCAATGCTCGATCACGACATTGTGCGCAGCCACCGTGGACAATGCATCGGCTTCCCAGCCTGAGAAATGTCCCTGGCCGTCGGCTCCCGTCATCACCCGTAAATGGCTGAGAACAACGTCATGCGCTTTCAAGTCGATCCCGCCGCGGATGATGGTGATGCCTGGCGAGGGCGCGGTCTGCCCGGCAACGGTCAGGAAGGGCTCGCTGATCGTCATCGTGCTGCGTTCAAGATCGATGACTCCTCCGACCTCGAAGACGACGATGCGCGGTCCCTTGGCGGCGATCGCTTCGGCAAGTGAGCCGGGGCCGGCCTTTGCCAAGGTCGTGACCCGCATAATTCGGCCTCCGGCCCCTCCGCGCGTGGGATCCGTAGTCTGTGCGATACCCGGCGCAGAGGTCCAGATCGCAAGGAACAGCGCCAGGATTGCGGCCAGTCGGCCAAGCTGAAACTGCATTTATCCTTCTCCCTTGCCACGCTTCTTGACAGAGCCAGAGAAGCACGGCAATTAAAAATGACACCGGTTACCAAAGATGGGCAAGGATATAGGAGGGCCTTGCCGGGAGCGGGGACGTTTTGGAAACGAGAAGGTGTGTCGTCACCGGCTTTCGGCAGTCGCCGCCGCGCATTCTTGGTGCTTCGATCTCGAGCCGCAACTATGAAAACAACCACTTCGGCAGAACTATTCTGTTCGGTGCCCGCCTGAGGATTTGGAGAGCCTGATGCGACTAGACCGCCGTTCCCTGATAGCTGCCGGCCTGACCGCCGGTGTGAGCAGCGCCGTACTCTCCCCCGCGGCGGAGGCCCAGACGCCCCCGCCGCAAACCGGAGGCCCGCTGCCGCCGGGGCTACCCCAGCCCAGCGAGACGATCGACCTTTGGCCCAAGGGCGCCCCCGGAAAGCCGGCAGCCGCTCTGACCGAAACCGTCAACGAGCGGTCCACCGACAGTCTGGTCACCGATCGTGCCGTGTTCGGCATCACCCGGCCGCGCCTGGCGGTGTTCCGGCCGGATCGGCCCAATGGCGCCGCAGTCCTGCTGTCGCCGGGCGGCGGCTATCGCTGGGTGGTGGTCGACAAGGAAGGCTATGAAATGGCGCGGTGGCTGGCCGCGCGCGGCTTCACCGCTTTCGTTCTATTCTATCGCTTGCCGGGGGAGGGCTGGGCTTCCGGTCCAGATACGCCGCTCGTCGATGCGCAGCGGGCGATGCGCCTGATCCGTGCGCGTAGCCGTGACTTCGCGATCGATCCGGAACGCGTCGCCACGATGGGCTTTTCCGCGGGGGGGCACGTCTGCGCGGATCTGGCGGTGCGCTTCGCAGCGAAGGTCTATGACCCGGTCGATGCGGCGGACAAGCTTTCTGCCAAGCCGCTCTGTGCCGCACCGATCTATCCGGTGGTCAGCATGGACCGGGCCGTCGCCCATGCCGGATCGCGTGACTTGCTGCTGGGCCCAAACCCCGCAGCGGCGCTCGAGGCGGCGCATTCGCCCGAACGCAACGTGCCCCGGGACGCGCCGCCCCATTTCCTGGTCCATGCCGAGGACGACGACGTCGTTCCGGCCGAAAACGCCGTTCGCCTCCATGCCGCGCTCAGGGCGGCCAAGGTGCCGGTCGAGATGCACCTGTTCGCTAGCGGCGGCCACGGCTTCGGCTTGCGCAAGGCGGTGGGCAAGCCCGTCGAGGCCTGGCCCGAGCTCTGGCGCGCCTGGGCTCGGACGGTCGGGCTCGGCTGATGCCGCTCGCCCGGCGGGATGCCCTGCGCGCCGGGGTTCTGGGAACCTTCGGCCTGTCCCTGCCGGCCGGTGAAGCGAGGGCCGAGGGTGAGACCCCGGCTCCTGTTGTCGCCTGGCGACGGGACCTGGACAATCAGCGGATCGCCGATCTCGGCGATGGCCGGTTCCTCAACCCCGTGATCTCGGGCGACCGCCCCGACCCGGCGATCCTGAAGGATGGGGCGGACTACTTCCTCACCTACTCCAGTTTCGATGCCTATCCCGGGCTCACGATCTGGCATTCGCGCGACCTGGTGAACTGGCGGCCGCGCCGGCCCGCGCTGCAGCGGAACATCGGCTCGGTATGGGCGCCCAGCCTGGACAAGCACAAGGGCCGATACTTCCTCTACATCCCGGTCAAGGCCCCAAGCTCCTCTGGGCCCAACGACATCTTCGTCAGTTGGGCCGATCATATCGACGGACCGTGGAGCGACCCCGCGCCGCTGGGCCTGCATCGCCACATTGATCCCTGCCATGCCGTCGGCGAGGACGGCTCGCGCTGGCTGTTTCTCTCGGGCGGCGATCGGATCAGGCTGTCCGATGACGGCTTGCGAACCGCGGGCGAGGTCGAGCACGTCTATGATCCCTGGCGCTATCCCGATAGCTGGGATGTGGAAGGCTTCAGTCCCGAAGGGCCCAAGCTGGTCCGCCGGGGCGGATGGTTCTACATGCTCACGGCCGTGGGCGGGACCGCCGGCCCCCCCACCGGCCACATGGTCATCGCCGCGCGGTCGCGCTCCATCCACGGGCCCTGGGAGCATCACCCCGGCAATCCGCTGGTACGCACCGAGGCCTTGTCCGAAAAATGGTGGTCGCGGGGACATGCCTCGTTGGTTGAAGGGCCGCGCGGCGATTGGTGGTCGCTCTATCACGGCTACGAGAACGGGTTCTGGACACTGGGGCGGCAATGCCTGCTCGATCCGGTGGAATGGACCGGAGACGGCTGGTTCCGGATGAAGGGGGGCGATCTTGCGCAGCCTCTCGCCAAGCCGGCGGGCGGCGTCGCGCTATCCCACGGCCTCGCCTTGTCCGACGATTTCTCCAGCCTCGCCTTGGGGACCAAATGGACGTTCTTCCGTCCGGCCGCCGACGAAGCGGGCCGCATCCGCCTGGGCGACCATGCCTTGTCGCTTGCCGCCAGGGGCGCGGCGCCGTCCAGCGGATCGCCCCTGCTGCTGACCGCCGGGGATACGAGCTACAGCTTCGAGTGCGACATCGAGATCGCGCCCGGCGGGACAGCTGGGCTGGTGCTGTTCTATGACGACAAGCTCTATTGCGGCCTGGGCTTCGATGCGGAGCGCTTCGTCACCCATCAGTACGGGATGGAACGGGGCCGGCCGCGCAACCCGCACGGCCGTCGCATGCGCATGAGGATTACCAATCGCCGGCACATCGTGGCGATCCACACCAGCGGCGACCAGGGCAAGACCTGGCAAAGGTTCGACCGGGGGATGGAGGTGTCGGGCTATCATCACAACACCCGCGGCGGCTTCCTGATGCTGCGGCCGGGACTCTATTCGGCGGGCGCCGGCGAGGCGACATTTCGGGATTTCCGTTACAGCGCGCTGCTCGATTGAGGCGCGCGGCGCTGCTGGGCCGATAAGCAGAAAGGAACGAGGGCAGGATGGACGAGCATCGGGCCGGGAATCGCGGCGAGGAGGCATACGAAGCGCTGGTGCGCGAGCGTTCGCGGCTGGCGTGGCTGCTCACGGCGGTGATGCTGGCGATCTATTTCGGCTATATCCTGCTTATCGCCTTCGATCCCGCCTTCCTCGCACGGCCGATCGGCGCGGGCACCACGACGATCGGCATCCCGATCGGGCTGGCGGTGATCCTCGCCGGCATCGCCCTGACCGGGGTTTACGTGTGGCGCGCCAACGGCAGGTTCGATGCCTTGACCCACGCCATCGTCGAGGGGGAGGAAAAGTGAGTGGGCGGTGGAGCGGTGCCGCTGCGCTAGTCATCGCCGGCCTCGTGCCGCTGCCTGCCTGCGCCGATGCCCTGACCGGGCCAGCCCAGCAGCAGCAGACCAACTGGCCGGCGATCGCCGTGTTCGCCGCCTTCGTGTTGCTCACCCTCGGCATCACCCGATGGGCGGCAAGGCGCACCAGAACCACCGCCGATTTCTATGCGGCGGGGGGAGGGATCACCGGCTTCCAGAATGGCCTGGCGATCGCCGGCGACTACATGTCCGCCGCATCGTTCCTGGGCATCTCGGCGCAGATCTTCGCCGACGGCTACGATGGCCTGATCTACTCGACCGGCTTCCTGGCCGGATGGCCCATAATCCTGTTCTTGCTCGCGGAGCGTTTCCGGAACCTGGGGCGCTACACCTTCGCCGACGTGGCGTCGTTCCGTTTCGCGCAGACGCCGGTCCGGGTCTTTGCCGCCTTCAGCACCCTGGCGGTCGTGCTGTTTTACCTGATCGCGCAGATGGTCGGAGCCGGCCAGCTCATCAAGCTGCTGTTCGGGCTTCCTTACGAACTGGCGGTGGTCCTCGTTGGGGTCTTGATGACCCTTTACGTGATCTTCGGCGGGATGCTTGCGACAACCTGGGTCCAGATCGTCAAGGCCGTGCTGCTGCTGGGATGCGCAACGTTCATGGCGCTCGCGGTGCTCTATGCCTTCGGCTTCTCGCCGGATGCGCTCTTTGCCAAGGCAGTCCAGACAAAGACCGAACTTGCCGCAGACGCCGGCGCTTCGCCAGCGGAGGCCGCCGCTCGAGGCCGCTCGATCATGGGTCCGGGCAATTTCATAACGGATCCCATTTCGGCGATATCGTTCGGCATGGCCCTGATGTTCGGGACCGCCGGTCTGCCCCACATTCTGATGCGCTTCATCACCGTCCCCGATGCGCGGGAGGCCCGCAAGTCCGTGCTCTGGGCCACCGGGTGGATCGGCTACTTCTATCTGTTGACCTTCATCATCGGCTTCGGTGCGATCGTCTTCGTTGGGACCGATCCGGCCTATCTCGATGAGGCGGGCAAGCTGCGCGGTGGCGGGAACATGGCGGCGGTGCATCTCGCAGACGCGATCGGCGGCAGCCTGTTCCTGGGCTTCGTCTCTGCCGTCGCCTTTGCGACGATCCTTGCGGTCGTGGCCGGGCTCACCCTGTCGGGCGCCTCGTCGGTCAGTCACGACATCTACGCCTCGGTCATTCGCAAGGGGACTGCCGAGCCGCGTGACGAGCTGCGGGTGTCGCGCTGGACGGTTCTTGCTCTGGCCATCATCGCGATGGTGCTGGGCATTCTCTTCGAGAAGCAGAACGTCGCCTTCATGGTGAGCCTGGCATTCTCCCTGGCTGCCTCGGGCAATTTCCCGGTTCTCGTGCTGTCGATGCTCTGGGGCGGCTGCACGACCCGCGGGGCGGTATGGGGTGGGTCGATCGGCCTTCTGAGCGCTCTTGTGCTGACCATTCTGTCGCCGGC
>DASVMK010000056.1:0-7253 GCA_036384395.1 Novosphingobium sp. | reverse complement strand
CGCCTGACCCCCAAGGAATTAGGCCGGTTTTCGCGGCTCTGATCCCTCGCGTTGGGGAGCGGATCGTTTCTCCGAACGCTTCACCGTTTGCCAAAGCGCTTCCTGATCCTCGAGCGAAAGCTCGGCGAAATCGACTCCATGCGCGCGCGCCAACGCTTCCATCGCCTGAAAGCGCCGCTCGAACTTGGCGTTGGCCGCGCGCAGGGCGTCTTCGGGCGCGATGCCGTGCGCGCGCACCAGATTGACCGCGGCGAACAGCAGGTCGCCGGCTTCCTCCGCCTTGTCGGCATGCTCGGCCTCCGCCAGCTCCGTCATTTCCTCGCGCAGCTTGTCGGCCGGGCCTTCGGTGTCCGGCCAGTCGAAACCGACGCGCGCGGCCCGCTTCTGGAGCTTCTCGGCGCGCATCAGCGCCGGGAGCGACAGCGCGACGCCGTCGAGCGCGCTCGTAGCGCCCTTGGCCGCGCGCTCGGCCGCCTTGAGCTTTTCCCAGCGAACGGTCTGCGTCTGCCCGTCGTCCTCCTCGTCGCCGAAGATGTGCGGATGGCGCGCTTCGAGCTTGTCGGCGATTCCCGCGGCGACGTCGGGGAACGAAAAGTGACCGTCTTCCTCGGCCATGCGGGCGTGGAACACGACTTGTAGGAGCAGGTCGCCGAGCTCGTCGCGCAAGGCGTGGAGATCCTCGCGCGCGATCGCGTCGGCGACCTCGTAGGCTTCCTCGATCGTGTACGGCGCGATCGTCGCGAAATTCTGCGCGCGATCCCATTCGCAGCCGGAAACCGGGTCGCGCAGACGGGCCATGATGCCGAGGAGACGGGCGAGAGGATCGAGAGGGCGTGGATCGGACATGTTAGAATGATAATATATATTATGTTAAATCGAAGAGCGGCGGGCACGGTCCCTGCCAGGGGGGGCGCCGCGATTTCCCGCGTTTCAGAGCCCCATCCTTCCGAGCACGAAGGCCAGCACCGCAATGATCAGCGCCCAGGCCGCCGCCATCCATGCCTTGTTCTCGAACGACATGCCGTGACTGTGCAGCGCACGCACGGCCAGGAACAGGCAGGCCACTGAGCTGATCAGGAACGTCACCGTCGCGGCCGTGTTCATGCTGCGAGTTCCATGCCGTCGTAGGCCACCAGCACATGCGCCGGGACTTCGGCCGAGAGCGTGGCATAATCCATGCTCTTGTCGAGATGGGTCAGCACCGCGCGCTCGGCGCGCGTCGCTTCGGCCAGTTCGAGCGCCATGCCGAGATGCGCGTGCGTCGGATGCGGATCGCGGCGCAGGCAATCGATCACGAGGATGTCGGTGCCCGCAAACAGATCGATCATCTCGCACGTAATTGCACTGAAATCAGTTGCATAGCCTATGGACTTTCCGTCGCACTCGAAGCGATAAGCAGTGCTCTGCGCCGGCCCGTGCGGCATCTGGCACCAGTCCACCGAGAAGCCCTGGCAGATTCGCAAGGTGCCGAGGGTCTCGAGGTTGACGATCGTCGGATAGCCGAACTGCCCGGCGAAGACGTAGTCGAAACGCAGCCGCAGCCGTCGCGCCGTCTCGTCCGAAGCGTAGCCCGGGATCGGCCCGCCGCGGCCGTACCGCATCGGCCGCAAGTCATCGATGCCGTGCGTGTGGTCCGCATGGTCGTGCGTCCAGAAGATCGCATCGACCTTCTCGATCGCGTTCGCCAGAAACTGCGCGCGCAAGTCGGTCGGCGTGTCGACCAGCAGCCGCGATCCCGCGTCGTTCTCGACCAGGATCGACACGCGCGTGCGGCGGTTCTTGGGCTCATTGGGGTCGCAATCGCCCCAGTCGTTGCCGATCCTGGGAACCCCGGTCGAGGTGCCCGAGCCAAGGACGAGCAACTTCATGCGGCCGCTTTCGTGAACAGGCGGAAGAAGTTGCGCGTCGTCGCCTCGGCCAAGTTCTCCGGTTCGATCCCTCGGAGGCCGGCCACGAAGCGCGCGGTGTCGGCGGTGAAGGCCGGTTCGCAGACCCGGCCGCGATGCGGCACCGGCGCGAGGAACGGCGCGTCGGTTTCGACCAGGATGCGATCCTCCGGGAGTTCTGCAGCGACCGACTGCAAGTCCTTGGCATTCTTGAAGGTGACGATGCCCGAAAGCGAGATCGTAAGGCCGAGGTGGAGCATCTTGCGGCCGAACGCGGCCGAGGCGGTGAAGCAGTGGATCAGCGCCGGGAAGGCTCCCTTCTCCATCTCCTCGCCTAGGATCGCGGAGGTATCGTCCTCGGCATCGCGGGTATGGACGATCAGCGGCAGCCCGGTCTCGCGCGCCACCGCGATGTGACGGCGGAACAGCGCTTGCTGCATCGCACGGTCCGAATGATCGTAATAGTAGTCGAGCCCGGTCTCGCCGATGGCGATCACCCGCGGATGCTCGGCGGCGGCGAGCAGCGCGCCCCCGCCCAGATCGGCATGCTGGTCGGCCTCGTGCGGATGGATGCCGACGCTGGCCCATACATCCGGCTCGCGCGCGGCGGTGCCGATCACCTGGTCCCATTCGCGCTGCCGGGTCGAGATGTTGAGAAAACCGCCGATCCCCGCCGCACGGGCGCGCGCCAACACGCCCGGCTGGTCCTCGGCGAGGCCCTTGTATTCCAGATGGCAGTGCGAATCGATCAGCATCAGGCTGCGGCTACGGGCATTTCGAGGCGGGGGAACACGGGGGTCGGGTTGTCGACCCGGATCGCGCTGAGCGCGGGATCGATGGCCAGAGCGGCGAGATCGCGCGCGTGCGCGGGGATGCACAGAGCGTCGAGCATCCGGGCCGAGGCCGCGGGCACCACCGGCGAGATCGCCACTGCTAGATCGCGGATGCAACCACACAGCGTTGCCAGCACACGCTCCATACGCGCGGGATCGGTCTTGCGCAGCGCCCAGGGGGCTTGTTCGTCGACATACTGGTTGCAGGCGAACACCGCGTGCATCCAGGCTTCGATCCCGACCGAGAAATGGAGGCAATCGAAGGCGGCGGGCAATTGCTCGCGGCAGGCCAGCGCCACCTTCTGGCGCAGCGCGGCGTCCGCCTCGGTGACCGGGGCCTCGGCGGTGAAGCCGCCGCCGCAGTTCTTGGCGATGAACGACAGCACCCGCTGGACCAGGTTGCCGAAACTGTTGGCCAGTTCGGCATTCGACCGCGTGACAATGGCTTCGGCCGAATAGCTGCCGTCCTGCCCGAAGCTGATCTCGCGCATCAGGAAATAGCGCAGGACATCGACGCCGTAGCGGTCTGCCAACTCCATCGGGTCGGTGACGTTGCCCAGCGATTTCGATTCCTTCTGCCCCTTGTTGAGCAGAAAACCGTGCCCGAACACCTGCTTGGGCAAAGGAAGTCCGACGCTCATGAGGAAGGCGGGCCAATAGACCGCGTGGAAGCGGACAATGTCCTTGCCGATCAGGTGGACATCGGCGGGCCAGAACTTCGCCATGTCGGCCGTCGCCTCGGGATAGCCGAGCCCCGTCAGGTAGTTGGTCAGCGCATCGACCCACACATACATGACGTGGTCCTCGGCGCCGGGGACCCTGACCCCCCAGTCGAAGCTGGTCCGCGAGACCGAAAGATCCCTCAAACCACCCTCAACGAACCTCAAAACCTCGTTTCGGCGGCTTTCGGGACGGATGAAGTCGGGCTTGTCGCGATAGAGCGCGAGCAGCTTGTCCTGATAGGCCGAGAGGCGGAAGAACCAGCTCTCCTCCACCGTCCACTCGACCGGGGTGCCCTGGGGGGAGAGTTTCTCGCCCCCTTCCCCTGCGGTCAGCTCGCTTTCGTCGTAATAGGCCTCGTCGCGGATCGAGTACCAGCCTTCGTAGCGGTCGAGGTAGAGATCTCCGTTCGCTTCCATCGCGCGCCACAGCGCCTGGCTGGCGACATGGTGTTCATCCTCCGTCGTACGAATGAAGCGATCGTAAGAAATATCGATACGGTCGAACAGCTTGCGGAAATGTTCGGACATCTCGTCGCAAAGCGCGCGTGGGCTCACGCCGAGGTCGCGCGCCTTTTGCGCCATCTTCAGCCCGTGCTCGTCGGTGCCGGTCTGGAAACGCACCTCGCGGCCCTGCAGCCGCTTGAACCGGGCCATGACGTCGGCCGCGATCGTCTCATAAGCGTGGCCGATGTGCGGCTTGCCGTTGGGGTAGTGGATCGCGGTGGTGATGTAGAACGGATCGGCCATGCCGGCGGGCAACTCTCTGTCAAATCTCAGGTCGCCGATCATCTAGGCGTGGCGGCCGATGCCAGCAACCCGCCAATTTCCATGACCAGCAACCCCGCGTCGAAGTTGAAGGTGGGCGCCTGTGCCGCGAGCCGGGTGATGCCGCCGTGTGCTTCGATGATGCGCAGCTGGCGGTCGCGGGGTGCGGCGGCGAGCGCACGGGAAAGCGCCGCGCGGGCGAGATCGAGCGCGGCGAGCTGGCGCGCGCGGTCGGGACGGGCGCCGACTTCCTCGGCCAGCGCGCCGCGCAGCGCGAAGTCGGGGTCGCCCTCGCGCAGGATGCGCGTCATCAGTTCGTGCAAGCTGCCGAGGCCCTGCCCGACGAAGGCGAGCGCCGCGCCCGGCGCCCCCTCGGCGGCGATCACGGCGGCGGCGCGCGAGGCGGCATCGGCCTCGGGCGCCTCGCGCCGCAGCACGAGATCGACCGCGTCGGGCTCCAATGGCGCGAAACGCAGAATCCGGCAGCGCGAACGGATCGTCGCCAGGAGCTGGCCCGGCCGATGCGCGACGAGCAGGAAGAAGGTGCCGACCGGCGGCTCCTCCAGGCTCTTGAGCAGCGCGTTGACCGCGTTCTTTTCCAGGTCGTCGGCCGGATCGATGACGATCGCCCGGCGGCGACCGAGCGTCGGCCGGGTGGCCAGGCGGCGCTGCATGCCGCGGATCTGGTCGATCGTGATGTTGCGCTTGGCCTGGTAGGGCTTGCCCTCCGCCTTCTTGGCCTCTTCGTCGTCGTTCGACGGCAGGTGATCGAGCACCAGGATGTCGGGATGCGCACCGATGTCGGGCTGCGGCACACCCGGCTCGGCGACCAGCGCGGCGGCGGCGGCGCGGGCGAAGACGCCCTTCCCCAGCCCGCGCATACCGGCGAGAATCCAGGCATGGTGCATCCGCTCCGACGCCATCGCGGCGCGCCATTCGCGCCAGGCGTCGTCATGGCCGAGCAGACCGCTCACGCCCCATTCGCCTCTTGGGTGGCGTCCAGAAACGGCGCCAGCGCCGCCAGGATCGCGGCGTGCGTGACCTCAGGCGGTCCCGCCCCGTCGATGCGGGCGAAGCGCCCGGCTTCGGCCTCGGCCAACCGCGCGAAGGCTTCGGCGACCCGGGCATGATAAGCCGCGTCGCGTCCGCTGATCCGGTCGGTGGCGCCGGCATCGCGCCGCGCCAGCCGCGCTGCGGTTTCGGACGGCGGCACTTCGATCAGCACGGTGAGATCGGGCAGCAGCCCTTCGCTGCCGACGCGGTGGATCGCCAGCAGGTCCGCGTCGGGCAGGCCCCCGCCCCCGCCCTGATAGGCTCGGCTCGAATCGAGGTAGCGGTCGCAGATCACCCACTGCCCGGCGGCGAGCGCGGGGCGAATCAGGCGTTCGACGTGATCCGCGCGCGCGGCGGCGAACAGCAGCGCCTCGGCGCGCCGGCCCCAACCCTCACCGGCGGTATCGAGCAGCAGTCCGCGAATGGTCTCGGCGCCCGGCGTGCCGCCCGGCTCGCGCGTGACGACGACGTCGAACCCCCGCGCGCGCAGGGCATCGGCCAGCAGCCGCGACTGGGTCGACTTGCCGACCCCCTCGCCGCCTTCGAGCGCGATGAACCGGCCGCGCTTCACGTGAACAGCGCCGCCAGGCCGTTGATCAGCCTGTCGATCGGGCCCGCCTGCGCGACGCCGTGCCCTGCGAACAGCGGCACCCGGCCGGGTGGGCCAACCGCAGGGACGATCTCGAGCTCCGCCACCTGGCTGCCGCTGGCGATCGGCGCCTTCAGCGGGCCCTTGTAGATCACGCGCAGGCGCACCGCGCCGCCGCTGCCGCGCGGGGTCGCGACATCGATCGCGCTGGGCGCGACGAGAGGCACGCGGCGATAGTCGCCGCCCTGCACCAGCGCCTCGCCCACCGCCTCGCCGGCGGCGAACAGCTTGCGCGCGTCCCAGGCGGCGAAGCCCCAGTCGATCAGCGCCCGCGCGGCCGCCGCGCGTTCCGGCCCATTGTGCGCGCCCGCGAGCACCATCACCAGCCGGCGGCCATCGCGCTCGGCCGAGCCGAGGAAGTTGTAGCCCGCCTCGCGCGTGTAGCCGGTCTTGATCCCGTCGGCACCGGGGACGACGCCCGAGATCGGATCGTGGTTGCGGCCGGTCACGCCGTTCCAGGTCAGCGTCTTCTGGCCGAAATAGCTGCGATAGAGCGAAGGGTGCCGCCGGATCATCGCGTTGGCCAGCTTGGTCAGGTCGCTGGCGCTGACATAGGTCGCGCCTTCATCGGGCCAGCCGTTCGGCGTGGCGAAGCGGCTGTGCGTCATGCCGAGCCGCCGCGCCTCGGCGTTCATCAGCGCCGACCAACCGGAGACGCTGCCGGCGAAGCCTTCGGCCAGCACCACCGCCGCGTCGTTGGCCGAGACCGTCGTGACGCCGCGCAGCAGGATTTCCACCGGCACATGCGCGCCGGGATCGAGCGCCAGGCTGGTGCCGACGCCGCGCCACTGCAGCGCGGTCTCGCGACGGACGGGAAACAGCGTGGTCGGGCGCAGGCGGCCCGCCGCCATCGCCTCGAACGCGACATAGGCGGTCATCACCTTGGTCACCGAGGCGGGCACGAAGCTGAGATCGGGCTGGCGCGCGTAGAGCACCTGGCCCGAGCCCAGGTCGGTCAGCATCACCACCGGGATCGGCGCGATCTCGGCCGGGGGCGGCGGCGCGGTGTCGGCGGCCGGCGCTTGCGCCAGCGGCAGCAAAGCGCCCGCCACGAGCAACGCTGCGCCTTGGGCGACCCGTTTGATGTTCAAAGCCGCTTCCTCGCGCCAGGACCCGATCGATCCCGCGCGGCCGACCGGACGTCAGTTCGCGCGCTGGATTCGTGCGTCGCTATAGCCCGCCGCCTTGGCCTTCGCCAGCGCGGCGGCAGCCTCGGCCTGCGTGGCGAAGCGTCCCAGGCGAACGCGGAAGAAGCGGCCCGCCGGCTCGATGCTGCCGCCAAGGCTGGCGGCGGCGCGATCGGCGTTCTGGCGCGAGGCGAAGGCGGCGACCTGGACGACCAGCG
>DASVMK010000055.1:0-20239 GCA_036384395.1 Novosphingobium sp. | reverse complement strand
CAGCCTGCCCGAAACGGTGGCGCGACTCCAGCCGGAGATCTTCCGCCAGGCGCTGATGGTCTCCTACATCGACACGTTCTGGGTGCTGTGCATCGCCAGCCTGTCGATCGCCCCGCTGGTGCTGCTGCTGCGCCGGTCGCGATAAGCGGCGATTCACATGCCCTCGATCAGTGGAGGTGCCTGAGCTTGTCCGGGTTGCGCACGATATAGATGGCGACGACCTTGTCGTCCTCGAGCTCCAGCGCAGTGGTCTGCAACTCGCCGTCGGGTTCTCGGGTGACGAAGCCCGGCAACCCGTTGATGAAGCCCGTGCGCACGAGCTGCGATCCGTACTTCCTCATCAGCACCGCCAGCGACTTGTGGAGCTTCATCACCGTGCGGTGGCCGACGATGATCTCAAGCGCCGCGTTCCGCTTGCCGCCACCGTCCGAATGCATCGACACGTCCTGCGCCAGCATCGCAGCCAATGCGGTCATGTCGCCGCTGCGCGAGGCGCGAAAGAATTCCTCGGCGATCGCGAGACCGCGCCGCTGCTCGACCTGGAAGCGTGGCCGCGCCTGGCGGACATGATCCCGCGCCCGCGCCGCGAGTTGGCGGCAAGCAGCAGGATCCCGACCGGTCGTGTCAGCAACTTCTTCGAAACCGAGGCCGAAGATGTCGTGCAGCAAAAATGCCGCGCGCTCGAGCGGTGACAGTCGTTCCAGCGCCAGCATCAGCGGCAGGGTCACATCCTCGGCGTCGTCCTCCTCCACCAACGGCTCGGGCAGCCAGGGGCCGACGTAAATTTCGCGCTGATGGCGGGCGGACTTGAGTAGATCGAGACAAAGGCGCGTCACGACGCGGCGCAAGAACGCCTCAGGCTCGCGCACCGCCGGGCGATCAGTCCTCAGCCAGCGGATGAAAGCCTCCTGCACAATATCCTCGGCGTCTGCGACCGAGCCAAGCATGCGGTAGGCGACGCGAACGAGCCGCGGACGTAGCGGATCGAACTGCTCCGCCGCATCCGCGGTTCCGGCCTCCATCACGCCGCCAGCTTCTTCGTCGCCGGTGTTTCGATCCATAGACCGAAGCCGACAGCGAGGCGGTTCCAGCCGTTGATGACGTTGACCAGGAGCGTCAGCTTGACTCGCTCCTCCTCGGTGAAATGCTGAGATAGCGCATCCCAGGCGGCCTCGTGGCTGTGCCCTTGCGACAGTGTCGTCAAGGCGTCGGTCCAGGCGAGCGCGGCGCGCTCACGCGGGGTATAGCAGGGAGCTTCACGCCAGGCGGAAAGCAGCATCAGCCGCTGCAGATTCTCCCCCGCCGCAAGCGCGTCCGCGCTGTGCATGTTGACGCAGTTGGCGCAGCCATTGACGATCGAAGCCCGTGCCTTCACCAGTTCAACGAGGCCTTCTTCGAGACCGCCCCCGACGGCGTTCGACATGTCCATCCACGGCTTCAGCGCTTCGGGGGCGACGGCATAGGGATTCAACTTGGCATTCACGGTTCCGACTCCTTCTTGATCAGGCTTCGGTGACATGACGAAATAGCATCCCCCGGGTGTGACATGGGGTGCAGCTTTTTCCCGGTTTTCCCGATTCCCCCGTTCGGATGGTGACGTCGCACACCGTAATTCCCTGCGGTGCCGCGGGCGACGCCGACTACAAGCGGACGATCTCGACGCGCGGCAGCACCGCCGCGCCCGGCTGCTCGGCCCAGTCCCGCACCGGCAGGACTCCGCCATCGGCGCGCAGCCCCGCCACGCGCGACGGATCGACCTCGGCCAACAGCCATTGCGGACGGTCCAGATCGCCGAGCGCAACAACGCCATCGGCGGGAAAGTCCCCATCGGGCGGCCCATAGACGCCCGCCGCGCCGCGATTGACGTCCACCGCCGGGGACCAGGGTGCATCGCCCACGGTCGGTGCCTGCACGACATAGCATTGGCTCTCGAGCGCGCGCGCCTGCGCCCCGTGCCGCACGCGCCAATAGCCGTGCAGGCTGTCGGTGCAGGAGGGCACCAGCAAGAGCTCCGCTCCCGCCTCCACCAGGGCGCGCGCCAGCAGCGGAAATTCGCTGTCGTAGCAGATGACCACGCCGATGCGGCCCAGCGCCGTGTCGAACAGGCGCAGCCCCCGCCCGCCGCTCACGCCCCATTGCTCGCGCTCGAACCGCGTCATGATCAGCTTGTCCTGCCAGCCCATCGCGCCGGTGGGAGCGAACAGGCGCGCGCGATTGACATAGCGGCCGTCGCCGAGCCGGCACGGCGCGCTGGCGGCAAGGACATGCAGGCCGTAGCGCACGGCAAGCGCCGCATGGAGCGCGTCCACGCGCGGCAGCAGGCCGGCGACAAAGCCCAGCGATTCGGCAAGATCGCCCATGCTTTGCGGATCGAGCGAGGCAAGCTCCATCGCGCCGTATTCCGGGAAGACGGCCAGACGCGCGCCGCCGGCGGCCGCATCGGCCAGCCAACGGTCGAGCTTGGCGGCATAGCGGTCCCAGTCTGCGAGCGCCTCGATCGGGTACTGCGCGGCAGCGACGACGAAGCTCATCGCCGGCGCAGCCAGTATTGCATCGGCTTGGCGCTTTCCTCGGTCTCGCCGTGCTCCTTCCAGGCGAGCGCGGTGACGACGCCGTCAAGTGGCGCGTAGCCGCGCTTGCGCCAGAAGGCGTCCAGCGGAACATAGTCGGGCGGGCGCGAGGGATGGTCGGTGGCGCGCACGACCGCGGCGAAGGTCATGGCCTGCGCGCCGCAACGCGCCGCGTGGGCCTCGCGATGATCGAAGAAGGCATGCCCGATGCCTCGCCCGCGATAGTCGGGCAGAAGCACGCTCTCCCCGAAGTAGAACATGCCGGCGGTGTCGATGCCACGCGCCTCGAACGGGGCGCGAAACTCCGCGTTCTGCGCCGTCATCGGCGACGCCGTGGCCGCACCAACGATCCGATCCCCGTCGAAGGCGGCGACGAGGACCGCATCGGGCGCCCGCGCAAAGGCGCGCAGGTAGTCCGCCTCGTACGCCGCGTCGCCATCGTAAAGATAAGGAAAGGCGGCGAAGACCGCGATGCGCAGCCGCGCGAGATCGTCGATGGCAGCGACGATCTCGTCGCTGGTCAGCGAACGGACGGCGACGGTCATCCGCCCACCTGCCGGGTCCAGTCGGCCAGGTTGTAATAGACGGTCACGCGGCGGATCGCGCCGTCGGCAAGCGCAAAGAAGGCGCCGGCCGGCAGGACGTAGTGCTGGCCTTTAGCTTCGGGCAGACCCTCGTCGGTGACGAGATATTCGCCGTGGACGACGAACTCCGCGGCGGCGCGGGTGCCGTCGTCGCTGGCCATCACCACGATGTCCTCCAACCGCTCGCGATAGCAGCGGTCCATGTGCGCCAGGAAGGCGCGGAAGGCCGCCTTGCCTTCGTGCCGGCCGCCCTCGTTGATGTCGTGGACCACGTCCCCGGACAGGCAGGCCAGCATCGCCTCCCCATCGTCGCGGTTGAAGGCCTCGTAGTAGCGCGTGATCAGGTCGATGGCCGCCTGTCGGTTCATTCTGTCCCTCCCTCTCTCGTCTAGGCCGTTGCGCGATATCTGAATCGCGCGACCCGCTCTAAGTTTCTGTCGTCGCGTGACAATCTGCGGAAAACCAGTTCCCACTTTTCCGCGCGATGCTTTAACCGTTCGGATGATAAAAGTCGTACACCGCCTGCGCCACCGCCGCGCTGACTCCCGGCGCGCGCTGCAGGTCGTGCAGCGACGCCGCCCGCACCTTCCCCGCCGTGCCGAAATGCAGCAGCAGCGCGCGTTTGCGGGCCGGGCCGATACCGGGGATCTCGTCCAGCGGCGAGGCTGTGATCGCGCGGCTGCGTTTGGCGCGGTGGGCGCCGATGGCGAAGCGGTGGACCTCGTCGCGCAAGTTCTGGAGGTAGAACAGCAGCGGCGAATTGGTCGGCAGCGTCTTCTCGCGGCCGTCGGGGAAGTGAAACACCTCGCGCCCCTCGCGGCCGTGGTGCGGGCCCTTGGCGATGGCGATCAGCGGCAGGTCCTCGATGCCGAGTTCCTCGACCACCTCGCGCACCGCGTTCATTTGGCCCTTGCCGCCGTCGATCAGCACCAGGTCGGGCCAGGTGCCCTGCTCGCGCTCCGGGTCCTCCGCCAGGACACGGCCGAACCGCCGCGCCATCACTTCGCGCATCATGCCGAAGTCGTCGTCGGTCTGGGCGGTCTTGATGTTGAACTTGCGGTACTGGCCCTTCAGAAACCCCTCGGGCCCCGCGACGACCATCGCGCCGAGCGCGTTGGTCCCCTGAATGTGGCTGTTGTCGTACACCTCGATGCGCTGCGGCACGTCGGGCAGCTCGAGGAACTCGGCAAGCTCGCGCAGCGTCCTGGCCTTGGTACCGCTCTCGGCCAGCCGCCGGTCGAGCGCCTCGACCGCGTTGCGCGTCGCCTGCTGGATCAGCCGCCGCCGGTCGCCGCGCTGCGGCACCGAGATTTCGACCTTGCCGCCCGCACCGGCGCGGAACGCCTCGGCCAGCAGATCGGCCTCGGGCAGCGCCCGATCGACCAGGATGCAGCGGGCCGGCGGCACTTCCTCGTAGAACTGGGCGAGGAAGCTGGTCATGACCTCCTCCTCGCTGAGCCCTTCGGTGTGCGTCGGGAAGAAGGCGCGGTGGCCCCAGTTTTGGCCGCCGCGGATGAAGAAGGCCTGGATGGCGACCTGCCCGCCCTTGCAGGCCATCGCGAAGATATCGGCGCTGCCCAGCCCTTCGGCGTTGATCGCCTGGCTGCCCTGGATGAAGGTCGCCGCGCGCAGCCGGTCGCGCAGCATCGCCGCGCGCTCGAAGTCCATCGCGTCGGCCGCCTCGCGCATCTGCGCCTCGATCTTCTTCTGCACCGCCGAGCTCTTGCCGCCGAGGAAGTCGTGCGCCTCGCCGACCAGTTCGGCGTAGCCCGCCTTGTCGATCCGGTCGACGCAGGGCGCCGAGCACCGCTTGATCTGGTAGAGCAGGCACGGCCGGTCGCGCCGCGCGAAGAAGCTGTCGGTGCAACTGCGCAGCAGGAACAGCTTCTGCAACGCGTTGATCGTGGTGTTGACCGATCCGGCGCTGGCGAAGGGGCCATAGTAATCGCCCTTGGCCTTGCGCGCGCCGCGATGCTTCATGATCCGCGGGAAGTCGTGATCGGCGCGCAGCAGGATGAACGGGAAGCTCTTGTCGTCGCGCAGCAGCACGTTGTACGCTGGGCGGAAGCGCTTGATGAGCTGCGCCTCCAGCAGCAGCGCCTCCGCTTCCGAATTGGTGGTGACGATGGTCATCGACCGGGTCTGGCTGACCATGCGCTTCAAACGCAGCGGCAGCCGCTCGACCTGGCAATAGTTCGCCACCCGGTTCTTCAGTGCGCGCGCCTTGCCGACGTAGAGCACCTCGCCGCGCGCGTCCTGCATCCGGTACACGCCGGGGCGCGGCGGCAGCGTCCGCACCGTCTCGCGGATCGCGGCGACACCGGCCTCGAGGTCGGGCTGATCGGAACCGCGCACGGTGTAGGTCGCGCGGTCTTCGTTGAAGCGTTCGGCGCCTCGGGGATCGGGGGGACTTCCGGCGGGAGTACGGGACATGCCCCCGCAGATAGTGATTCCGTCGCTCCGGGGAAACTCAGAACAGCTTGTGCCCCCTTCTTAGAACGGGCTGCGCGATATCTGAAGCGCGCAACCCGCTCCAAGCTTTTGTTGTCGCATCGCTATTCGCGGAAAACCGGTGCCCACTTTTCCGCGCGATGCTCTAAAACAGCTTGCGGAAGTCGATCCCGAACACGCGGCCGCGCGGATCGAGGTAGGCGGCCTGGTAGCTCAGCGGAACTTCGCCGGTCGGGTCGGTCACACGCTGGATCGAATTGAACACGTTCTTGACCTCTAACGACAGCCGCGCGCCCTTGAGGAACGGCACCGCCTCGATCACCTTGGGCTTCTGGTCGAAGTTGACGAAGGCGCGCAAGTCGAGGTTGAACACGGTGCCGAAACGCAAGTCCGAGCCGGTGCTGGCGTTGAGCCGGGTCGGCGCGGTCCAGCTGCCGTTGAGGCGCAGCCCGAAGCCCTTGTGGAAGGCGCCGCCCTCGAACTCGATAGCATGACGCGCGACACCGCCGTCGGTGAGCGCATCGCCGTCCAGCAGGTCGAGCCGCGGCCCGCCGGGCGCGATCAGGACCGCCTCGTCGAAGCGGATCGTGTGGAACACAGCCAGGTTCCAGCGGCCCTGTCCGCGGTTGCCGCCGCCCCCGCCGCCGGGGCCACGCCCGCCGCCGCCCATGCGCGGACCGCCGCCGGGTCCGCGCGCGCCACCAGCGGGGCCGGCACCATCACCGCCGCCGGCTTGCGGCTTGCCGATCGTGCCAGAGACGTTGAGGCCCCAGCGCAACCGCGAGGCGCTGGTCTTGTCGAAAGTCACCGGGCGGCGGTCGATTGACACGAGCCGACCATCGGCGTCGCGTACCACCCGGCCGGGGAACGCCGCCTCGATCTCGGGCGTCAGCAACGGGAACGGCTGCGTCACGTCGTCCGATCGGTTGCGGAAGTATTCGACCACCAGGTTCGAGTTCTTGAGGAACGGCAGCTCCCAGTTGCCGCCGATCTTGAGATCGCGCTGGACCTCGCGGCGCAAGTCCGGGTTGCCGCCGCTGCTGGTCGTGATCAGCACGGTCTCGCCCCGCGCGAAGTCATAGACCGGGACGTTGAAGTTCTGGATCTGCGGGTTGCCCAGGTCGGATAGCGAAGGCGCCGCCTCGTTGACCAGGTAGCTGACCTGGATGCCCAGCTTCTCGAGCGGCGACCAGGTCAGGCCCGCGCTCCAGTCGGTCAGCGTGCCGAAGTCGGACAGGCGGTTCAGCCCCGCGCTGAAGTTCAGCGACAAGTCGCCGATGCCGGCGAGCACGTCGTCGCGCCGGCTGGCGATCGGCAGCGCGACGTTGAGCCCGGCGTTGAGGTCGCCGCGATCGAGCGCGACGTCCATGCCGAGCGCGCGCGTGTCGCTGCTGCGGATGCCGGTATAGGCGAAGCCGCCCTTGGCGGTCACGCTGACCTCGCCCGCCGGCAGGCGGAAAGGGCTGCCCGAAAGCGTGACCAGTGAGGTCAGCGTGCGATTGCGCGTGCGGGTAAGGTCGAAGCCCGGGTTCGCCAGCGCCGGCAGCGGGCCATCGGGCGCCAGCGTGCCTGCGGCGGCCGCGTCGATCAGCGGCTGCACAATCGCGCGCCGGTCGATCCGCGTCTCGATCTCGCTGTTCGCGGCGTCGAGCGTGGCGCTGAGCTGCCAGCCGCCGAGGCCCTTGTTGAACGCCGCGCCGCCCTGCGCGGTCACCGTCCGGCTCCGGCGACCGAGCGGATCGCCCAGCGTGCGCAGCACGCCATCGTCATCGGCATTGCCGCCCGGCGGCACCAGCACCACGCTGTTCAGGCCCGACAGCGAGCGACTGTCGCTGCGCAGGACTTGCCCATTGAGCGAGAACGACCCGCTGCGCGCGCCCTCTCCGATCCCCGTCGACCAGCTCGCCGTCGCGCTCAGCTCGCGCGTGTCGGACACCAGCGAACGGAAGTCGGCCGGGTCGGGATCGCCCGGCACGGCCGAGACGGTGCCGGCCTCCTGGCGGATGCCGCGCTCGCGCTCGGTCAGCATCGAGCTGTCCTTCGACTGCACGTTGAGATTGAGCCGGCGCGGCCCACTGATCGTCAGCAGCGAGGCTTCGGCCTCGGTCTCGGAGAAGCCCCCGCGCGAGGGCTGGGCATATTCGAGGTCGATCGTGCGACTGGCGAAGTTCTCCTTGAGGATGAAGTTCACCACGCGCTGGTTGGCGGGATAGCCGAAGCGCAGCGCCACTTCCTCAGGCAGCACTTCCATCCGCCGGATCGCCTCCGGAGGGATGTTGCGAAATTCGCGGAAGCTGCCGATGCGCTGGCCGTTGATCAGGATGACCGGATGCCCCTCGCCGCGCCCGCGGCCCGAATTGGTCTGCGGCGACACCGCGCTCAGCAGCTCGTCGATCGAGCTGACGCCGTAGGAGGCGATATCCGCTTCGTCGAGCGTCATGATCGGCGGCTGCGGCGCATCGATCTGGCCGTAGAGACGGCTGGCGATCACGACGATCTCGTTGGGATTCTCCTCGTACTGCCCGTCTCTGTCGTCGGCCACGACCGGCGGCTCCTCCTGCGCCATCGCTGGCCCGCAGAGCGCGATCGGGGCAGACAGGGCGACGGAAAACAACGCGAACGAACGCAAGGGACAATCTCCTGTGGCGAGCACGGCGGCCATTTTTCCTTAGCGTGATGGGGGGTGCGTCATCTGCCAGACTGGTACAAGCCGTTGCCGCGTAACAAATTGTCTTGCGTTGCTTTCGTTCGCATGAACGCCGCGTGTCGCCGCGGAGCCCCGGGGCTTCCCTTTTGCGCGCCTGGAGTCTATGGCGCGCGCCAACGCAAATCTGACAGAATGGGCAACGATCGCCGATGGCGAAAGAAGAACTCCTCGAAATGCGCGGGCAGGTCGTCGAACTGCTGCCGAACGCCATGTTCCGGGTCCGGTTGGAAAACGATCACGAAATCCTCGGGCATACCGCCGGCAAGATGCGCAAGAACCGTATTCGCGTGCTCGTCGGCGACGAGGTTCTGGTCGAGCTGACCCCTTACGATCTCACCAAGGGCCGCATTACCTACCGCTTCATGCCCGGCCGCGGCGGTCCCGGACAGTATTGATGTCGGGCGTGGATGCGCCCGCCCCGCTCCGGCTCGTTCTCGCCTCCTCCTCGCCGCGCCGTCGCGAGCTGCTGGCGCGCATCGGCGCCGAGGCGCACCGGATCGAAAGCCCCGACATCGACGAGACGCCGCTCAAGGCCGAGTTGCCGCGCGCCTATGCGCAGCGCCTGGCCGAGGCGAAAGCCCGCGCGGTGCACCGCCATGACGGCGAGATCGTGCTGGCGGGCGACACCACGGTCGCGGTCGGTCGCCGCATTCTGCCCCCGGCCGAGACCGAGGCCGTCCAGCGCAAGCTGCTGGCGCTGCTCTCCGGCCGCCGCCACTGCTGCATCTCCGCTGTCTGCGTGATCGGCACGGACGGCCGCGTCCGCGAGCGCGTGGTCGATACCACGGTCTCGTTCAAGCGCCTCACCGCCGACGAGATCGACGCCTACGTCGCGTCGGGCGAAGGGCTCGGCAAGGCGGGCGGCTATGCCATCCAGGGCCGCGCCGAAGCGCTGATCCGCGCCATCGCCGGCAGCCATTCGGGCGTCGTCGGCCTGCCGCTGTTCGAAACGCGCGGCCTGCTGCGCGCGGCGGGGCTGCCGCTTGGCTGAGTGGCTGGTCGAGGAAGGGATCGGCGAGCATCGCGCGATCCTGCTCGACGGCGGCGAAGTTCGTGCGGCCCGGCTCGACTGGCCCGGCGCGCTGGCCGCCGGCGCGGTCGCCGACGCGGTGCTGGTCGCCCGCGCCGCCGGAGCGACGCGCGGCACCGCCCGCTTTCCCTCGGGCGAGGAAGCACTGATCGACGGCCTGCCGCGTGACGCCCGCGAGGGCGCCGCGTTGCGCCTTCTCGTCACCCGCGCCGCGATGGCCGAGGCCGGACGCCTCAAGCGTGCGCAGGCCCGCCCCACCGACACTTCGCCCCGCCCCGCGCCCACGCTCGCCGAACGGCTCCGCCAGGACGGCGCCGGGGTGCGCGTGGTACGCGGCTTCGCTCCCGGCCTGTGGGACGAACTCTTCGCCGAAGCCTGGCACGGCGAGGTCACGTTCGCCGGCGGCGCGCTGACCGTCAGCCCGACGCCGGCGATGACGTTGATCGACATCGACGGCACGCTGCCACCGCGCGCGCTCGCCCTCGCCGCCGCGCGCGCCGCGGGCCAGGCGATCCGCCGCTTCGACCTCGCCGGCTCGATCGGGCTGGACTTCCCGTCGCTCGCCGACAAGGCCGACCGGCGCGCGGTCGATCTCGCACTGGCCGAGGGGCTCGCCGGCTGGCCGCACGAACGCACCGCGATGAACGGCTTCGGCTTCGTCCAGCTCGTCGCCCGGCTCGAGCGCCCATCGCTGGTCCACCGCCTGGCGATGGACCGCGCGGGCGCCGCCGCGCGGCTGCTGCTGCGCCGCGCCGAGCGGGTCGAGACGCCCGGCCCGGTGCTGCTGCTCACCGCCCATCCGCGCCTGCGCGCGGCGATCCCGCCCGCCTGGGAAACCGAGCTCGCCCGCCGCTGCGGCCGCGTCCTGCGGTGGCACGGCGATCCCGCGCTTGCTCTCGACGCGGCTTTCGCCCAAGCCCTGCCGGCATGACCCCAGTCGCCCGAAAATGCCCGATCTGCGGCAAGCCCCGCGTGCCCGAACACGCCCCGTTCTGCTCGACCCGCTGCCGCGACCGCGACCTCGTCAAGTGGCTCGACGACGGCTACGCGCTGCCCGGCCCGGCAGCCGATCCCGGCAGCGGCCGCGATATCGACGACGAAGCGTAATTCGGGGCTTGCCAAGCCTCCGCGCCTTCTCCATACGCGCGCTTCCAACCGCTCGCCGGTCCTGAAAACGACCGTCGCCGCAGCGAATGCCCGGGTAGCTCAGTTGGTAGAGCACATGACTGAAAATCATGGTGTCGGCGGTTCGATTCCGTCCCCGGGCACCACTATTTCCTAGATAAATCAGTAGCTTATTTATTCGGTTGATCCCCAGAAAGCCTGGAAGCAACGTAGCACAGTGCTAGCACAGGTGCGCTTTCCCGCCCCAAGGCTTGTCGATTCCCGTGACCGTGCAAAACGCGCGCGCGTGTCATCCCAGGGCGCGGGCGCGTCAGTCATCGCGACCGACATGAGAACCTTGCTTCAAGAGGAAGCCCCTCCCGCTGAACCGGTCGGTGGAACATCCGCGCTCCACTCGATACCGTCCGCCTACTGCCGCTGGAGAACGCGCTCGGCCCAGAGGCCGAACGTCACCCCGATCGTGCCCCACAGCACCAGCGCGGTGCCGAACGAGGCGACGCGGAAGTTCCACAGCAGCGTCGCCGGGAAATCGGGCGCGACCTCGTCGATCGTCGGCAGCAGGAACTGGCCAAGACCGACGATTCCGACATAAGCGCCGCAAGCCGGCAAGGTCGCGTCGAGACCGCCGCGGACTCGCGCCAAGGCGCCGCGCAGGCGGACGGCCAACACCGCCGCGCCGATCGACAGCACGACCATGCCGAAATAGGCGGCGGTGCGCAGCGCCACGGTCTCGTGCTTGCCCACCGCGGGCGGCGTCTGCGGGTACTTGAGGCTCGGCACGACGACGATCAGCACGAAGGCCAACCCCGCCAGCAAGAGCGCGAAACTGCGCGGGCCGATGCGGGCGAGCCGGCCATAGCCATAGGCGAAGGTCAGCGCGAACACGCCACCGACCGCGGCGCCGTAGAGCGCCAGCGCGGTCAGCAAGCCGATCCCTTTCTGGGTGGCGCGGCTGACCAGTTCCTCTTCCACGGGCATGCCCGGCCCATGCGCGGCGTGGGTTTCCTCGACGGCGATGGCGCGGTCGATCTGCGGCTCGGCCACCGCGCGGGCGAACAGCGTGGCGAGCAGCGCGGCGAGGACGCCGGCCAGCATGCCGCGCCAAAGCAGGGTTCCGGTCATCGCGGGATCAGTGGCAGGGGAAGCCGAGGAGATGGCGGCCGTCGTGCACGAATTCGTGCACGTACATGCCCTCGAACAGCGCGTAGGCGCCTTGTTCGGTGCTGACGAAATAGAGGAAGATCGCGGCGATCAGCGCGCCGAACACCGCCCAGGGAACGATGTCCGCAAGCGGGATCGCCGCCTGGCCGTGGACAGGAATGAAGCGGTCGTCGAAAAGGGCGTCAGTCGCCATTGGTCATGCTCCTTGATGGGATTGCGCGTCCCGTTGCAGGCTGGCCTTGGAAGGCCCGGCGTCCCAGCGAAGGTCTGACTCTCGACGGCGGCAAGGCCCATCGATAACAGTGGCGCGACCGTGCCGGAATCCCACCGGCTTCTTCGCTTGGCGCTCCGCCCGCCATATGGCCGGGCGGCGCGCCGCGTCAATGACGTATCGGAGGACGTCCCTGAGCCAAGCCCTGATCCTGCTCTGCGCGGGCGCCACCGCATCGAGCCGCGCGGGCGGCTTCGCCGCGCCCGGCGAACCGCTGGACGCCGGCGGCCGGCGCGCGGCGGAAGCGCGCCGGGTCGCGGATCGTTTCCACGGCCGGACCCTGACCGGCCCCGCCGTCTCGGCGCGCGAAACGGCGGCGGCGATGGGGCTGAGCGCGTCGGTGGAACCCGCGCTCGCCGAGATCGATCATGGTGCGTGGACCGGCCGCAGCTTTGCCGAGATCCACGCCGAAGCTCCCGAGGCCCTGGCAACCTGGATCGCCGATCCCACCGCTGGCGCGCCCGGCGGCGAGCGGATGGCCGACGTCGCGGTGCGGGCCGGCGCCTGGCTTGCCGCCCTGCCTGCGGAACCGCTCTGCGCGATCACCCATCCGATGACGATCCGCTGTCTGCTCGCCGACGCGCTCGGCCTGCCGCTGCCCGCAACGTTGGGGATCGACTTGGCCCCGCTCGCGCAAGTGCGGCTGTCGTTCCACGGCCGGTGGCGGCTCCAGGCGATCGAGCCAGCATAAGCCTCGGCCCCAAACGAAAAAAAGCCCCCGCGAGGCAGGGGCTTTCTGGAGGGCTGCGAAGGCCCCGAAAACGTTCGGCTCAGATGCCGCCGATCGCCGCATCGACCAGAGCCTTGTCGGCCTGGGCGGTGTGGTTGCCGGCGATCAGGCCGCGCGCCGCGACAGCGGCGGCTTCGGCGGCCCGGTTGCGCAGTTCGGCGACCGCGCCACGCTCGGCCGCGGCGATCTTGTCCTCGGCCATCTTCTCGCGGCGCGCGATCACCGCGGTGGTGTCGGCCTCGGCCTTGGCGACGATCGCCTCGGCCTCGTGACGGGCATGGTCAAGCATCGCCGCCGCATCCTTTTCGGCATTGGCGATCTTGGCGGCGTATTCGGCGCGCAGCGCTTCGGCCTCGGCGCGCAGCGTCTTGGCCTCGTCAAGCTGCTTGCGGATCTCGGCAATGCCCGAATCGAGCCCCGAGGTCAGCATCTTGGGCACCTTGAGGAACAGTGCGATCAGGATCAGCACGGTCATCGCGGCGGCAACGATCCACGACGCGGGCGCGAGGCCCAGCGCCAGCGGTTCGGCGTGTTCGGCATGCTCTGCGCCATGCTCGGCGGCGGTGGCGGCGAGCAGGAGAAGCGGGTTAGCCATGCAGGGCCTCCTTCACGGCAGCGCCAGCCGCCTTGGCATCGACGGTGATGCCGGCCAGCCGCGCGACGATGTCGCTCGCGGCTTCGCTGGCGACCGCCTCGATCTCGACCAGGGCGCCGTCACGGGCCTTGGCGATACGGGTGTCGGCGTCCGCGATGCGGGCGTCGATGGTTGCGCCGGCCGCGGCGAGCCGGGCTTCGGTGGCCTTGGCCGCCTCGCCCTTGGCCTTGGCGATCAGCGCCTGAGCTTCGGCTCGCTGCTGGTTGGCCTGGACGCGCCATGCCTCTTCCTGCGCGTCCGCGCCCTTGCGAGCGGCGTCGGCGGCAGCGAGATCGTTGGCGATCTGCTTGTCGCGCGCCTCGACCGTCGCCATCACCTTGGGCACCATGCCCCTGCCGATGACGAAGAAAACGAGGCCGAAGAACACCAGCATCCAGAAGACCTGGCTGGCGAAAGTTTCGGACAGCTGCGCGATTTGAGGCATTTGGAATCCGTCAATTACGGGTCGATTGGCCGACCGGTGCGCTCGAAGAGACGCAGCCCGGCCGGTTCAATCAGATGCAGGTCTGTGTCAGGCGACGAAGATCAGGATCATCGCGACGACGAACGACAGCAGGCCGAGAAGTTCCGCGGCGGCGAAGCCGATGAACAGGCGGCCCTGCTGGCCATCGGCCGCGCCCGGGTTGCGCAGCGCGCTCTCGAGGAACGAACCGAAGACGTTGCCGACGCCGATGGCGGCCATGCCGGCGCCGATGGCAGCGAGACCGGCACCGATGAGCTTTGCGGCCTGAGGATCCATGGTAAAACTCCTTTTCCTTGAATTTCGTTAGGTTGAATGAATGACTTAGTGAAGGTTCTCGGCGTCGTTGATGTACAGCGAGGTCAACAGCGCGAAGACGTAGGCCTGGATGCCGGCGACCAGGATCTCCAGCGCGCAGATCGCGATCATCAGGACGAAGCTGGGCAGGCCGACGACGCCGCTCCACAGCACGCCCGAATTGGTGCTGTCGATAACGAAGCTGGACAACACCTCGAGCAGCACGTGGCCGGCCATCATCGCGACGAAGAGACGCAGCGCGAGGCTGAAGGGGCGGACCAGGAATGAGACGAGCTCGATCACGGGGATCAGCCAGATCAGCCACAGCGGCGTGCCGTGCGGCACGAACAGCGAGAAGAAGTGGAAGCCGTGGCGCCAGAAGCCGACGATCAACACGATGGCGAACGACAGGATCGCAAGCACGCCGGTGGCGGTGAAGTGGCTGGTGAAGGTGAACGGATGGATGCCGACGAGGCCCAGCGGCAGCAGGCCCAGCACGTTGGCGAACAGGATGAACATGAACAGCGAGAAGATGTACGGCACGTACTTGCGGCCGGCCGGGCCGACATTGGCCGAAAGCAGCCCGTCGACGAAGTTCGTCATGCTCTCGACCGCCATCTGCCAGCGGCCGGGAACGAGATCGCGCTTCATGCCGCCGATCACGAAGATGAACAGCGCCACCGTGGTGATCGCCATCCACAACGCCGAATTGGTGAAGGGAATGTGATAACCCGCGATCTGCCAGTGATCGGTGCCGAACAACGGCTCGATCGAAAACTGGTGCATCGGGTCGACTTTGCCCTGCTCGGCTGCCACGCTCTAATCCCTCACGCTTACATGCGAGACAGCGCCCCTCGTTGCCCCCTTCTTAGGGATCAATCGGGACGCCGGCTTGAAATCCGGAAGATGTTCCTGAAGGCGACGACGATCCCGAGGGCCATCAGCACCAACAGGCCCCAGGGCGTCGTGCCGGCGAACTGGTCAATGACCCAGCCCACCAACGCGCCGCCGCCGATCCCCCCGATCAGCTCGGAAAGCACCCGGCTGCCCATGCGATAGTTCGCATCGGCACCGGCGCCTCCCGCTGGCCGATTACGCTCTTCTTCGCGCTCTTTGGCGGCCTGAAGCCGCGCGTCGAGCGCGTCGATCCGCGCATCCTCGGCAATGGGGTCCCGTGCGGAAGGCTCGTCGTTCATGGCATGCTCCTTTGTACGGAACGCGCGGCATGCGCAACGGCTGCCCGCCGGGGGCGCGGACCCCTTAGGCAACGGCATTGGGCGAGTCAACCGGGGTGGCCGCCGGACCGTCGCAAGCTAGGTCGGACGACGCTTCCTTCCCGTTCCGCTCGCGGAACAGCGCGTTACGGACAACGGCTGTCGCGCTGCGGCGCACCGGCGCCGCGGGTCTGCCAGCTACCGTCGGGCGCCTGGTACTTTTCCCCAGGCGCGGTCTGGGCGATCAGGCGGCAGCCCGAGGTGAAGGCGTACTCCTCCACGGTGGCGCCGGCGGCGCGGGCCTTCTCCGAATAGAGCGCCCGGCGCTTGATGTTGAGGTCTTCCACCACCGCGCGTACCGGCGCCGAGGGGCTGGTGACGTAGCCGAGGTAGCCGTCGGTCTTCTCGCCGATCTGGCCGGCGGCGCGCGCCGCGGCATAGGCCGGGTCGCGCTGCGCCAGCGCCGGGTTCGCGACGAGAACCGCGGCGAGCAGGATCGGGGCGCCCAGGCGGCGAAGGGGGAAAGGCGAGGACATCAGAAGATCTCCGGATTGCTGTCGATCGTGTTCGCCGCGTCGGCGGCGAGGCGATAGATCACTTCCTGCTTGATGTTGATATTGAGCTCGATGACGATCGGCTTGTCCGGCGCGGAAACCGAGATGCAACCGGACAGCAACGGCGCTCCTCCCGCGAGCAGCAACACGGCGCGGACGGCGCGCCGGCCGGACCCTGGCCTCGATTGCGATTTCCCCTGCATCCACAGGGTTCTCGCAGCACCGATACCGGCGGTCAATTCACGGGAGATCATGGCGTTTTCTCGCTGACTGGAGGCTGAATGCCGCTGGGGCGGATTTGCGCGGGCCGCAAGGGCTTGCCGTCCGACCCCACCAGCCCGAGCGTGCGCGGATCGGTGACGAAGCTGGGGTCGTAGAGCGAGCGGAACGAACCGAACAGGCCGAAGAACGGCGCGCGGATGTTGACCTGGAAGCGGATGGGCAGCTTGGCGATGCGCTGGGTCACGAAGTTGCGCTTGGCGCCGGCGCCTTGGCTCAGCCCCTCGAAGGCGACGCGGGTGACGATCTCGCCCTGGAGCGCGCCGTCGAGATCGATCTGCATGCGCCGGTAATCGACCGAGCGCAGCGCGTCGAAGGCAAAATTCCCCATTGCCGACAGGTCTTTATAAGTAAGTTCTCCGATGTAGGAGACGTTGCCGCCGGGCGGGCGCGACATCAGCACGCCGCCCACGACGCGGCCGCCGTTCTGATCGAACACCAGCGGCAGCTTGCCGTCGAACACCCCGCTGGCGTTGACGTTGGCGAGTTCGAGCTGCTGGACCAGCTTGGCGGCGTCGAGCGCCTCGACCGTCAGCGTGAAATGGCGGGTTTCCGCAGCTCCCAGCACCATCTGCGTCGGCTGGAGGGTCAGCGCGCCGCCCATGAACGGCCAGCGCGCGCCGTTGACCGCCAGCACCATGCCGGGGCGCAGTGCATAGCTCAGCTCGCCGTCGGCCACTTCGATGCCGGGATTGACCGAGGCGATCCTCAACCGCTGGTCGGGCGCGGTGACCAAGCCGAGCAGATCGGTGAACACGATGGTCCCTGAAGCGCCCCTCACCGGACCGAAGGCGGCCGCGAAATCGAGCGAATCGGTGGTGAAGCGCCCCGAACTGGTGACCTTGGCCGGGCTCCAGTCGATCCGCCCCTCGCCCCGCAGCGTCCCTAGCGCGTTGGCGATCACGCCGAGCGCCAGCCGGGTCAGCGTATCGGGCTGGAGCTGCTTGTCGAAGGTGACGCCATCGACCGCGAGGTCGGCCTGGCCGCGCCCGGTCGAGAGGTCGTGGCGGATCGCGGTGCGGACCACCGCGCGGCCGCTGGTGGGCTCGCGCAGCAGCGCGTCGGCGACGATGCGGTTGTCCGCCAGCGTCAGCGTGGCGCCTTGCGCGACGAGCGGCTGGAAGCGGGCGTCGGCCTGGCGGTCGCTGAGGCGGAACGTGGCATCGGCGATGGTCAGCTTACCCGCAGCGAAACGCCAGCTGCCGCCGGCTTCGCGCAAGTCGAGCGGCACGGCGGCGAGCAGGATGTCGGAGCCGGCGAAGCTGCCCGCGACCTCCTTGCCGATCCGTGCCGAGAGGTTGGCGATGCGGAAGCGCGAGGCGGTGGCCGGCGGGCCGAGCGTCACGTTCATCGCGCGCGCCGAAAGCTGGCCGGGGATGGCGAAGCCGATCGGTCCGCTGGCGACGCGGATCGGCGTCTGGCCGAGCCGTCCGGCCAGATCGAGCGCCGGGGCGCCCGCGGCGATCCTCGTGCCGCCCGGCCCGGCGTGCAGGATCGCGCCGCCGGCGGGCGGGCACAGCGTCAGCCCGCGCCGCTCGAGCCGCAGGCTGGCGAGTTCGAGCCGCTCGAAACGCAGCGGCGTGCAGCGACGCCACAGCGCCAGGTCGCCCGACGGCGACCAGTTGCCCCGGAGCGGCAGCACCAGGTTGGCCACCCGGCCGCCGGGCAGCGCGCCGTTGAGCCGCGCCTCGCCCGCCAGCCCCAGCGCGCCGCCGGGCAGTTGCACGAGCGTCAGCCGGGGGACCGCCAGCGCATCCTCGCCGACACGGTAGTCGGCCATCGCGAAGCGCGCGGTCAGCCCGCCGCCCTCCTCGCGCTCGACCCGGCCGGTGATTCGCGGCAGCCCCTCGCCGCCGGTGGTGAAGTTGCCCGCGAGCCGGGGCGGCCCGCTCCGCGCGGCGGCGAGCTGGAACCGCGTGACCGACAGTAGCGTCTCGCCGCTGCCGCCTTGCAGCGTGGCCTGCGGCACGACCAGGCCGAGGCGGCCATCGGTCAGCCGCAGCACATGGCTGGCAGTGAAGCGGCTACCCGCCTGCTGGCGGGCCAGCGCCCCGCGCAGCCGCGCCAGCAGCGGCGCGGCGAGCGTGCCCTGCGCGCCGCGCTGCGCCTGGGCGAGCGTGGCGTCGAGCCCGCTGCCGACGCGCAGGCCCGCGCCGCTCGCCTCGCCATCGAGCTCGACATGCGACAGTCCGCGCGGCGCCCGCACTTGCCCGCCGAGCCGCAGCGTGTCGGCACCCGCCTGCGGCGTCCCCACATCGCGCGCGGTGAGATCGTAGCGCGCGGTCAGCGCCCCTCGCCGCCAGGTGAAGCGCGCCTGCCCGCCGCTCGCCCCGAGGCGCGCTTCGCCATAGGCGAGCGCCCCGCCCGCCAGGCCGACCGTGCCTTCTGCCCCGTCCAGCCGGGGATCGAGCGTCGCGTCGAGCTGCAAGGCCGACGACGCCAGCGCCAGGCCGGCCTTCGGGCAATCGAGGCGCGCGACCCGCGCCGGGCCGACCAGCCGCGGCTTCTCCACGCGCACCGATATCCGCGCATAGAGGCTCATGCGCTCGGCCGTGCAATCGCCCGCCGTCACGCGCGGCGCGAGCGCGGCGATCACGCCGTCGAAACCGCCACGCAAGCCGCCCGCACCCTCGACCTTCAGGCCGACCGCGCCGTAATCGGTATCGAGTCGGGCGCGGCCGTCGCGGATGGCGAGATCGATGTCGGGCAGCCGAAACGGCTCCTTGCCGCCGGTGAACAGCACTTTGTCGAGACTGCCGAAGCCGAACTTGCCGTTCCGATAGCGCCCCTGGAGCCGGGGACGGACCAGCGTGACGCGGCCGATGCCGGGCACCCCCCAGGCGAGCCGGGTGCGGACCTCGATCCGCTCGATCGTCAGGTCCGGGCTTTGCGGATCGCCGATCACCACGTCGGTGAGCACCTGGCGGTCGGCGCCGATCCGTTCGATGCGGTACGTCGCGGGCAGGCCCATCTGCGCGAATTGGCCGGCGATAACGTTGTCGGCGATGTCCTCGCGGCTCACCCAGACGACGCCGAGCGCAAGTCCGGCGACGCCGACCGTGCCGAGCGCCGCCTGCCGGCCCCAGCGCCGCCGGCGCGGCGGGGGGCTGCCGTCTTCCGCCGCCAGATCGGGGCCTTGCTCCAAATTCTCGGCCATTCGCCGGCACACTTGCGCGCTCGCCCGGCGAAAGGCAATGCTGCGCGGGGGGCTTGCGACCGCAGATGGCAGACGAAACCGATCTCTTCGCCGATGCGTCGGGCCAACCCGGCGCGAACGCCGGCGGCCTCGACGCCGCCGGCCACCGCGCGCGGCTGCGCCAGCGCCTGCTGGGCGGCGGGGCGGAGGCGCTCGGCGATCACGAGGTCATCGAATATCTGCTGATGACGGCGATCCCGCGCCGCGACGTGAAGCCGCTCGCCCGTGCGCTGGTCCAGCGCTTCGGCGGCCTCGCCGGCGTGCTCAACGCCGACGCGGCGGCGCTCGCCAAGCATCCCGGCATGGGCGAGACCAGCGCCGCCGCGCTCAAGGTCGTCGCGCTCGCCGCCCGCCGCCTGGCCCGCGCCGAAGTGCGCGAGAAGCCGGTGCTGGCGAACTGGCAGGCGCTGATCGACTACCTGACGATCGACATGGCCCACCTGACGGTCGAGCGCGTGCGCGTGCTCTACCTCAACACCCAGAACATGCTGATCCACGACGAGCACGTCGGCGATGGCTCGATCGACGAAGCGGCGATCCACCCCCGCGAGGTGATCCGCCGCGCGCTCGACCTCGGCGCGGTGGCGCTGATCCTGGTGCACAACCATCCCACTACCCCATTTTCTATCACGCTCAATCACGCTCAATACCATTGAAACATAATGATTTTCTGGCTTGTCGCATTGCCGGATATCGTGGCATATTGGGGTCGGTTTTAAGGGGATCGAAGTCCTTTTTGACCCCAGTCGCCGACCCCAGCAAAACCGTCTGGCGACCCCACTCGAAAGTCGACGGGAGATCCCAGTGCCAAGCCTTACAGATGGAGAAATTCGCCGCGCCCTTAAACAGGTAGAACAGACCGGCAAGCAGCTAAGCCTCGTCGATGGCGAGGGACACGGAACAGGTCGCCTCGTTCTGGTCATGAAGCCGATGCCAACCCGCGTAACAGCAGACT